>JBEKLD010000220.1:0-3346 GCA_050010375.1 Vulcanimicrobiaceae bacterium | reverse complement strand
TGCGACCGCGCGCTCCAAGCCGCGCTGGACGCGATCGACGGCCAGTGCCACGCCGATCACGCCGGTCGAGGCAACGATTACTTGTGAGGCGCTGAGGTCGAGCAGCGTCGCAGCTTGTCGCGCGGTGGCGCGCGCATCGCGCTCTCCCCGCTCGCCGGTGCATGCGTTGGCGCAGCCCGAGTTGCAGACGACCGCGCGCATCGTCGACGACTCGCGTAAGTGCGCCGCGCTGACCAGCAGCGGCGCCGCCTTGATTTCGTTGGTCGTCACGAGGGACGCACAGCTCTGCGGCGTGTCGAAAACGACGAGCGCCAGATCGCGTTTGCGCGGCTTAATGCCCGCATGGACTCCCGCTACGCGCACGCCTGGAACGGCGCCCAGGCCGCCGCGCAGGGCAATCAGCTCAAACGACGGCGACGCGATCACTCAGTCCACTCTCTTCGGGAAATCCAAGCATGAGGTTCAGATTCTGCACCGCCTGCCCGGCGGCGCCCTTGCCGAGATTGTCGAGCGCGCAAATTACTCGCACGACCGGTCCCGCGACATCCACGTGAATCTCCGCGTCGTTGGTTCCCGCGACCGCCGCCACGCTTGGCACGCGGCCGCCGGCGAGCACCCGCACGAACGGACCGCTCGCATAGGCGCGCTGGAAGGCTGCGTCAACGGCGCCGACGTCGATCGGATCGTCGAAGATCGCGTAGGCGTCGGCCAGCATCCCGCGCGAGATCGGCACGACGTGCGGCGTAAAGGTCACCGGTGCGCCGATGCCGCCCGCCCGCAGATGGCGCTCGATCTCCGTTTGATGGCGATGGCCGGTCAACCCATAGGCACGAATCTCGCCGCTCACTTCGGCGAAGAGCGAGCCGGTCTGCGGCGTCCGTCCGGCACCGGTGATGCCGCTCTTTGCATCCACGACGATCTGGCGCGGCACGCCGATCGAGGCTAACGGCAGCAGCGCGAGGAGCGTGGCCGTCGGGTAGCACCCGGGGTTGGCGACCAGTTGCGCGCCCGCAATCACGTCGCGGTGCCACTCACACAGTCCGTACGCCACGCCGTCGTCGCTGCGGAACGCTGCCGACAGATCGATCGCGCGCGCGTCTTGCGCGAGTAAAGCGGGAACGTTCGCGCGCGACTCCTGTGCGTCTCCCGCGGTAATCACCACGTCGCCCGAACGCACCGCCGCGGCGACGCTGCCCGGCGGGTCAAAGCGGTACGACGTGTTTCGCAAGAGCGGAAAATGATCGGCCGCTTCTTCTCCGGCGAGACTGCGGCTTTCCAGCACGCCGACTTCGACGAACGGATGCGCGTGCAGCAGACGGATCGCTTCGGCTGCCGCATAGCCGGCCGCCCCGGTGACGTGAACGCGCGTCACGCGAACTGCCGTTCCAGGCTTGCGAGTTCGGCGCGCACACCCTCGATCTGCGAGCGCACGTCGTCGGGCGACGTTGACCCGAGCGTCTGCTTGGCGCCGACGGAGGTGCGAGCATCCAGCGGCGCTTGCAGCGATTCGATCCCCGCTGTTGCGGCGAGCTGCGCGAGATCGCGCGCATCGAGCGCGCGCCCGTCGGCCTCCGCCTGTGCCACCGCCGCGCCGACGAGCGCGTGCGCTGCACGGGCCGTCACGCCCTTGGCAATCAACGCATCGGCAACGTCGGTTGCGACGGTAAAGCCGGCAGCGGCGGCTTGCAGCATGCGTTCGCGATCGAAGGAAACGGCCGCCCAGCCTCGCTCGAAGGCGTTCAAGGTCGCAAGACCGTCTTCCGCAATCGCGATCGCGGCGCCCTTCGTCTCTTGCAAATCCCGCTGATACGACGGCGCGAGGCCGCAGAGGGTCCCCAGCGCGCCGGCATACGCGCCGATCGACCTCGCCGCGTGCGCCCGCACCAACTCGAAGGGATCGGGATTGCGTTTCTGCGGCATCAAGCTCGAGCCGGTCGAGGCGGCATCGCCCAGCAGGACGTACCCGTAGGCTGGCGCCGACCATGCGATCAGCTCTTCTGCGATGCGCGACGCATCGGTAAGCACCCGAACGAACGCGTGCGCCAGATCGAGCGCGACGTCCCGATTGCCGATGGCGTCGAGCGCGTTGCGCGACGGCCGCGTAAAGCCCAGCACGCGCGCCGCCGCTGTGCGGTCCAGCGCCAAGCTCGAACCGGCCAACGCGGCGCTTCCGAGCGGAGACGACGCGCGCGCGGCGCGCACCACGGCCGCAAATCGCCAGACCGCGCGCACGAACGGCTCGCTCCACGCCACGAGCAAGAATGCGAGCAGCACCGGTTGCGCAGGCTGACGGTGCGTGCAACCCGCGACGACGGTCTCGCGCTCTAGCTCTTCCTGGGCTCGCGCGACCAAAGCTCCGGCGATGTCGTGGGCGCGCTTGGCGCCGGCTAGCGCGCGGTCGGCGGCATAGAGCAAGAGCGTCGTTGCGACTTGATCGTTGCGGCTGCGCCCGGCGTGCAACGATTCGCCCGCGACGCCGGCGATCTCGCGAACGCGCGCGTCGATGGCGCCGTGCACGTCCTCGAAGGGTTGCGCGCGCGCGTAGTTTCCGAAGCCGCCGTCGCCGATCTCCACGCCGACCGCGGCCAGCGCGCTCGCCAGCTCGGCTGCATCGGCCTCGCTCACGATCTTTCCGCCGCGCAGCGCTTCGACGTGCCCGAGCGAACACTCGACGTCGAAGGGCGCCAAAACGAGATCCTCTTCGATCGACGTGCCGAACGCCAGCAGTTGCGCGTCGGGCGCCGCGCCGAACCGGCCGCCCCACTGCAGCGCGCTCACTCAGACACCGACGGGTGAACGCTGCGAGGCGGCGTAGGCTTCCAGCGGCAAGGCTTGCAGCGCGATGAATCCGTCGGCCGCTTGGTGGTCGAAGGTGTCGTGCATGCCGTAGGTCGCCAGCTGTTCGCGATAGAGTCCGTTGGGCGAACGCAGTCCGGTGACGGTGGCGTTCCCGCAATGAAGCCGCAGGCGCACCTCGCCGGTCACACGCGGCGCAAACGTCGCGTTGAAAGCGTCCAGCGCCGTGCGCAGCGGCTGCATCCATAAGCCGTCGTAGATCAGCTCGGCATACCGGCGATCGGCCAGTGCCTTAAAGCGCAGCTCGTCGCGGGTCAACACGAGGCGTTCCAACGCACGATGCGCGCCGATCAAGACCGTCGCCGCCGGACATTCGTAGACTTCGCGCGATTTCAAACCAACGACACGATCTTCGATCAAGTCGATCCGCCCGATGGCGTGCTTGCCGGCCAAGACGTTGAGCTGCGCGACCATCGCGGCGCCCGCGCCTGCGTTCAGGCTGGGCTCGCCGCCCTCAAACCGAACGACGATCTCCTCAGGCGCCGGCGCG
>JBEKLD010000219.1:0-3398 GCA_050010375.1 Vulcanimicrobiaceae bacterium | reverse complement strand
CGCCGCGTCGCGGGCCAGCGCCACGACGATCGCGACCAAGGCGTAGGCGGCGAAACGCGACGACGCGATCGTCGCGATCCCGCTGGTGGTCAAGGCCCGCAGATACTCCGCGACGCTGTCGACCGCGGCGTCGACCGCGGTGGAGCGCGCCCGCGCGACCGTCTCGTCGGCGTTCGAGAAGACGTACCAAGCCCGGACCAGCCCACGGTTCGTCAGCGCGTCGGCGGCCACGCTGCGGACCCAGCCGGCGACCCGTTCGCGCTCGAGAGCGCGGTCGACCGGCGGCGCCGCGAAGCGGGTCGAGACCTCACCCAGCGCCGGGCCCCGGCGTAGGATCGCTTCGCGCACCGCGTGCGAACGGTCGGAGAAGTAGCGGTAGAACGTGCCGTAGGCGACCCCGGCTTCGCGAGCGATCGTGCCGGCCGAGAGCGACTCAGCATCGCGGTCGGCGAGCAGTCGGGCGACGGCGTCGAGCAGACGGTCGCGCGAACTGGGCTTGGGCGGTCGACCGGGGAGTCCCGCGTCGGCGGGATCGACTCGCCCCAGATAGGTCCAGCGCCCGCGGACGCGACGCGTCACCGGATCGCGGAAGCTCTCGACGCGATACCGGTAGGCCCGACCGCTGACCCGTTTGATCACCTCGTAGGCCACCTGGTACTCCTTCCAAACCCGCTTCGATAGAAGTGGTATCTTTGACAGCAGAGGGCGCGCTTGCTTCTATCGTGAGCAAATTGTTCAGATATTTTACGAGAGCAGCCCCCGGCGAAAGGCCGTGACGGCCGCATGGGCCCGGTCGGAGGCCGAGAGCTTCTCGAGAATGTCCCGGACGTGGCCCTTGACGGTCCCCAAGCCCAGGTGCAACCGCTCGGCGATCTCGGCGTTGCCGACGCCCTCGGCGACCAGCCGCAGGACGTCCAGTTCGCGCGGCGTCAGGGGTGACGGCGTCGCCGGCGCGGCCTGGGGGCTGAAGCGCCGGAGCACGACGTGGGCGATGCGCGGGTCGAAGTACGCGCCGCCGGCGGCGACGGCCCGGACGGCGTCGATCACGATCGCGGCGTCGGACGACTTCACGCAGTAGGCGTCCGCCCCGGCGGCCAGCGCGGCGAGCACCTCGTCGTCGAGCTCGTGCATGGTGACGATGACGACCCGGGTGGGGGAGCCGCTCGCCTTTACCTCGCGGGTCACCGCGATCCCGTCCTTGCCGGGGAGTCCGATGTCGATCACCGCGACGTCGGGCCGCTCGCGTGCGATCGCCGCCTCGCCGGCGATGCCGTCGGCCGCCTCGGCGACGACGGCGATCCCGGCCGCTTCGAAGGCCGCGCGCAGCCCAGCCCGGGTCAGCGCGTGGTCCTCGACCAGGACTACCCGCACGTTCCCGCCGGCGTTTGCGCTCATGGTGCGCCCGCCGGCAGCGCGAGGGTGAAGACGCTGCCGTGGGGCTGTCGCGGCTCGTAGCGCGCGCTCCCGCCGGTCTCCTCGGCGACGCGCCGGACGATGTACAGGCCGAGCCCGGAGCCGGCGCCGTGCCGGCTCCCGCCGCCCGCGAAGCGCTCGAAGAGCGTCGCGCGCGCCTCGGGCGCGACGCCGAGTCCGTCGTCGGCGACCGCGATCGCGACGGTCGTCCCCGCCCGGCGCACGCCGACGTCGACCGTGCCGCCGCTCGGCGCGTGCTCGAGCGCGTTGGCGACCAGATTCGTCACCGCGCGGCGCAGGTCACCGCGATCGCCGACGACGCGCGCCGCCGCGGGCGCGTCGACCTGGACGCGCACCGCCCGCGCGGCGGCGATCGGCGCGAGCTCGCCGGCGACCTCGCGCACCAGCTCGTCGACCGCGATCGGTTCGCGCCGCGGGTGCCGCTCGCCCGACTCGAAGCGCGCCACCAACAGCAGCGTCTCGGCCAGCCGTTGCAGCTCGTCGGTGGCGATCAAGCTGCGGTCGAGGATCTGCCCGTACGGCGGCGGCATCGGCCCGTACAGACCGTCCTTCGCTTGTTGGAACGTCAAACCGAGCGCGGCCAGCGGGGTGCGCAAGTCGTGCGAGAGCGCGTAGACGAGATCGCGGATGACCGCGCTGCGCTCGGAGAGTTCCTCGTTGCGCTCGGCCAACTGCCCGAACAGCCGCGCCTGCCCGAGCGCGGCGGTCGCGTTGCGCGCGTAGGCGCGCGCCAGCGTGCGCGCGTTCTCGTCGAACGGTTCGGGCGTGCGCGCGGCGACCAGCACGACGCCCAGCGCCGTGCCGCGGTCGGCGAGCGGGATCGCCAGCGCGGCGCCGGCTTCGATGCGGTCGAGCACCAGGCCGCCGACCGGGTCGTCGTGCGCGACGAGCAGCATGTTGTCGTCCTCGAGCGCGCGGCGTGCGAGCGAGCTGATCTCGGGGGCGAGCGGCGCGTCGTCGAGCGTGACCTCGTCGCTATCGCGGTGCGCGACCAGGACCGAATCGCGATTGGCCGGCAGCCAGCGCGCGCTGTCGGCGTCGAACAGGGCCGGAGCTTCGCGGACGATCGTACGGAGCACGAGGTCGTGCGAGAGCGAGGCGCGGATGCGGTCGATCGCGGCCCCCAGCTGCACCTCGCGCCGCGCGCGCGCCTGCTGCGCGGCGAGCCGGCCGAGCCGTCGCGCGCGCTCCTGTAACGTCGTCCCGAGCCAGCCGACCAGCGCGATCGAGAGCGCCGCCAGGAAGCGATCGGCGACCCCGATCGGGTCGTAGTGTCCGGCTTGCAGGCCGTTGATATAGCCGGCCACGACGTTCGCGATCAGCGCAAGCACGACCAGCGTCGTCGTCAAACGGCGACTGCCGGCGAATGCCGAGAACACGATCGGGACGTTCAGCAGGATCGCGATGACGAGCGTCTGCGGCGTCTTGACGTCGACCACGAACGCGATCGCCAGCATCGCGAACGAGAGGATGGGGATCCATCGCGCGCGCACGCCGAGGCGTTCGGGGGCGGACGTGGCCGCCCTGCGCCGAAACACGCTCCGGTGGAACGTCCGAGCGCGCAGTCGCTCCTCGCCGAGTTGGGCCTGGGCCCACGGCTGACGATCTACCTCGGCAGCGCCCCGGGGGCCGGTAAGACATATCGGCTCCTCAACGATGCGATCGGCCAGCAGCGGGCCGGACGCCGGGTCGCGATCGGCTGGATCGAGACCAAGGGCCGCCCCGACCTCGACGCGCTCGCCGCGCGGCTCCCACGCATCCCGCCGCGCCGCTTCGGCGCCTTCGAGGACTTCGACTTCGACGCAGCGCTGGCCAGCGATGCCGAGACGATCGTGCTCGACGAATTGGCGCACGCGAACCCGGACGGAGCGCCGCACGCGAAGCGCTGGCAAGACGCGGTCGCGCTGCGCGAGGCGGGGAAGTCGGTCCTCGGCGCGTTCAACGTGCAGCACCTCGACTCGGTC
>JBEKLD010000218.1:0-3465 GCA_050010375.1 Vulcanimicrobiaceae bacterium | reverse complement strand
AAGATCGCCGAAGTGCGCGCGCTGCTCGACGAGGTCAATCCCGCCGCCGAGATCGAGGTCGACGGGGGGATCGGTCTGGAGAACCTCGAGCGCGCGGTGCAGGCCGGCGCCAACGTGCTCGTCGCCGGCCACTCGGTCTTCGGCGCCGCCGACCCGCCCGCGACGCTGCGTGCGATGCGCGCGCGCGTCGACGCCGTCCGCGCTTAGTGTAGGCGGGCGAGTTCGGCGCGGGTCGTCGGGACGACGACCTTGCCGCTGATGATCTCGCTACGCAGCGCGTCGACCAGTGCCAGCGTCTTGGCCCCGACGATCGCCCGCGTGTAGCGGAATTCCGTCAACCCGACGGCGTCGTCGGCCAGGCCCAACGTCTGATGTCCGGCGTGCGCGCCGGAACCTTGCGCGGCGTGACAGAGGCGTTCCACCGCGACGTCGACCCGCTTGCGCACGCTGGTGAGGACCGTGCCCGGCGCGAGCGCGTCCTGATCGGAGTCGACCCCGATCGCCCAGCGGCCGCGCCGCTTGGCCTCGGCGATCAGGCCGATGTTCGCGCTCCCGGCGGCGGCGAAGACGACGTCGTCGCCGCGCGCGTAGAGGCCGGCGCCGGTTCGCGCGCCGGCCGGGATGTCGTCGAACGAGTTGGTGTAGGCCTTGTCGATCTGCACGCGCGGATCGACGCGCCGCGCGCCGGCATAGTAGCCGGCCTCGAACCGCTCGATGACTGGGACGTCCATCCCGCCGATGAAGCCGACGTGGTGGGTGCGGCTGGTCGCGGCGGCGACGGCGCCGGCGAGATACGAGCCTTCCTGCTCGCGGAACGTGATCGAGGTGACGTTGGGCGAATCGACGATGCCGTCGATCAGCGCGAAGCGCGTGTTGGGATCCTGGTGCGCGACCGCGGCCAGCGCGTCGCTCATCAAGAAGCCGATGCCGATGACGAGCCGTTCGCCGGAGCCGGCCAGTGCGCTCAGGTCCGGTCCGTAGTCGGCGCCGCGATGCGCCTGCAGCGCGTGCGGTTGCGCGTCGTCGAGGACGACGCAGCGGCCGAGGCCGGCGTAGGCCGCGTCGTTGAACGAGCGGTCGCCCAGACCGCCGACGTCGAGCACCATCCCGATGCGCGGCGCCACCTGGGCCGGTGCGGCGCAGCCGCCGAGCGCGACCGCGAGGGCGCTGGCCAGCGCACCGGCGCGCGAGATGCGAAAGCGGGCGACGATCTCGGCCAGCCGCGCCGAGCGGGTGCGGACTTCGGCGGCGGTGTGCTCGAGCCGGTCGCCGTGGCCGGCCAGCGTCCGGGCCGCGGTCGCGATCGCCGTGCTCGCCGCGGCTTGCGACTCGCTCGCGTCGCGCGACTCGCCGACGCGGCCGGCGACCGCGGTGGTCACCGTGCGCAGCTCGTCGGCGGCCGCCGCGTTCTGCTCGACGACCGCGGCGACGCCGTCGACGTCGGCGCTCAGCACGCCCACCGCCTCGTGCGTCTTGGCGGCGTGCTCGCTCACGGCTTCGGCGATCGCGCGCGCGTCAGCGACGGCGCGCTCGATTGCGACCAGCGCCGCGTCGGTCCGGGCAGCGGCCTCTTCGCCGCGCGCGACCGCGGCGTTGGTCGCGTCGACGGCGGCGACGACGTGGTCGGTCCCGCCGCGCAGGTCGCGCAGGATCGTGCCGATCTCGCGCGTGCTGACCGCCGAGCTCTCGGCGAGCTTGCGGATCTCATCGGCGACGACGGCGAAGCCGCGGCCGTGCTCGCCGGCCCGGGCCGCTTCGATCGCGGCGTTGAGCGCGAGCAGGTTCGTCTGGTCGGCGACGGTCTCGATCGCCACGAGGATCTCGCCGATCCGCTCGGAGCTCCCGGCCAGCGCGCCGATCACGCGCGCACTCTCGGCGCCGTGGGTGCGGATCGCGCTCATCGTCTGACCGGCCTCACGGACCGCGTGCGTGCCTTCGACGACCGCCGCCGACGCGGCGCGCGCGGCGCCGGTCAGCTGCGCGCCGACCTCGCCGAAGGCGTCGATCTGCATGCCGAGCCGGCGCGCGGTCACGGCGATCGATGCGATACGGGCCGTCTGCTCGGTCGCGCCGGTGGCGATCTGTCCCGACGAACGGGAGAGCTCGGCGACAGCGATCTCGTTCGCGCGGGCGACGTCGGAGTGCAGGTCCGCGTTGCGCGCCAGCACGTCGGTCGCGCGCGAGGTCTCGGCGACCGAGCGGTGGACGTCGCCCGCGCTCTCGGCGACGCGCGTCGCGTCGCTGGCCAGCGCGTTCGCATCGGTCGCGATCCCCTCGAGGACGTCGCGCAGCCGGGCCGTCGTGCGCGAGAATGCCTCGCCGAGCTCGGCCAGCGAGCGCGCCAGGATATTGTAGGTGCGCGAGAGCGAGGCGATCTCGTCGTCGCCCTCGCCGTCCAAGTGCGGCGCCTCGGCCGAGAACGAGACGGTCAGATCGCCGTCGGCCAGCGCCTCGAGCGCCGCCGTGAAGCGGGCCAGATCGACGCGCACGGCCTCGCGCATCCCGGCCACGACGGCATCGAGCCGGCGCACCGAGCTGCGCACGAAGAGCGGCGCGCCGATCAGCAACAGGACGAGGGCGAGCGTCGCCAGCCCCAACAGGCTGATCTGCGAGATGCGCCGGGTGCGGGCGGCGCGGCTCTCGTCGGCGGCGATCCGCGCCGCGACGTCGCTGTCGACGCCGTCGAGGAAGCCGGCCAGCGAATCGTAGATGGCGTCGCCGTGTTGGGTCGTCCCGGGGGCGGGATGCGCACCCTGCGCGACACGCTGGTCGATCCACTGCTGGTACTCATCGACGTAGGCGGTCGAGAGCTGCTCGATCGCGCGCAGCTGCGCCGGCTGGTTGGGCGCGGCGTCGGCGGCGAGGAAGCGCGCCAGCTCGTCGCGGGTCGCGCGGAGCTGCTCGCGCTGCGTCGGATCGCCTTCGAGCGCGTAGGCGTCGGCGTCGCGCGCCTCGACGGCCAGTTCCGTGCGCACGCGCGAGACCAGCTCGCGCAGTTGGCTGATGCGAGCCGTCTCGGCGCGCGTGCCGGACTCGGCGGCGCCCTGCACGAGGCCGACGATGGTGACCGCCGCGACGCTGGCGACGGCTGCTGCAAGCAACGCGGTAACCGCGGTACGGAAGCGGACTCTCATGAAAGAACCTTCCGTGTGCTTCCCCTTGCGAGGGACATAAAGTTACTCTCCAGCGGCACCTAGGGAGAGGCGATTACCATTCGTGATCGACACCATCTAGCGAAAAACTGAGCGCTCGATCACTTGGTCCATCGGAGAAGAAGTCGCGGAGCCGATCCGGAAGCCAGGTCCCAGTGACCGAGGACGACCTGATCGCCCAGATCCGCGCACGTCTCGACGACGTCGCCGCGGAGCGGTTACTGGTCGGGATCGGGGACGACGCCGCCGTCTGGCAGCCGCGCCGGAACCAGCGCAGCGTCATCACCAGCGACGCCCTGGTCGAAGGGGTCCA
>JBEKLD010000217.1:0-3479 GCA_050010375.1 Vulcanimicrobiaceae bacterium | reverse complement strand
CGGAGATGGATGGGCCCACGCTGCTGCGCGAGCTTCGTGCGGCGGTCGAGCGCGTCGAGCGCGTCCTCGAGGTTCGTCACCCGCACGCCCAGCGCGTCGAGCTCGTCCTTGAGCGCGTCGATCAGCTTTTGCAGCGTCTCGAGGTCGGTCTTCGAGGCGTAGCCGGCGCCGTTGGCCTGCAGCTTGGCGACGACGCGCGCGACCAGGACCGCCATCTCGTAGCGCGTCAGCGGGCGGTCCCCGCCGAACGCGCCGTCGGGGTAGCCGTCGATCAGCCCGTCGGCCGCCAGCGACTGGATCGCCTGATATGCCCAGTGGTCGGACGGCACATCGGCGAACGGTGTCGCGCGCGCCGCGGACGGCCACGCCCAGCAGGCGCTCAGAACGAAACAGACCGCGAGGACGAGCGTCCTCGTTCGCGCTCGCGGGGCATCCGCTTCACGCCGGCGCATGCAAGAAGCGTTCCGCGATCAACAGCGCGGCGTAGTCGTCGACGGGACGATCGGGGAGCAGCATCCCCAGCGGCATCAGCCGGCGCCAGCCGCGCGGCGGATGGTCGCGGAAGAAGCGCGCCCGCGCCTTGAGTGTCGTCTCGTACTCGTCGACGAAGCTGATCGGCAGCGCTTCCACCGCGACGGCCTCCGCGATCGCCGCCGCGTTCGTCCCGCGGCCGATCGCGATCGCCTCGACGTGGTACTGCGCCACCAGCTCGTGCACGTGCGCCGCCAGCTCGTCGACCGGGACGATCCCCAGCGCCAGCGCCGGCGCGTCAACGGCCGCCACGACCGCGTAGCCGCACTTGCGCGTCCCCGGATCGAGCCCGAGGACGATCACGTGTGCTCCGGCTCGACCGAAGCCGCCAGGAAGAACACGCCCGAGTGCGGGTACAGATCGCCTTCGGTACGGGCGACCAGCCGGAACTTCCCGTGCAGCCGCGAGAGCTGCGACAGCGCCGCCTCGAACGAGCGCGGATCGAAGCCGCTGGGCGGCCCGAAGAACGGATACGGCATCCCGGCGCGCGAGAGCTCGGCGACGGCGCGCATCGAGAGCTCGTTGTACGCCGGTGGCGCCAGCGGCCGGCCGCCCTCGACGTCGATCGACGCGATCTCGTCGCCGTTCGAGAACAGTTTCTTGTCGGGCCACGAGCCGAAGGTGAACGAGATCGTCTCGCCGCGGAACAAGTTCTGCGAGGCGATCGGCAGCAGCAGCAGCGGGACGTTCCCTTCGCCCGCGTGCGACCAGCTGTCGTGGAACTGCCGCAGCAGCGACTCCAACCCGATGCGCACCTGCGGATCGGTCGAGCGTTTGTGGTCCGGCTGGAGGCCGATCCGGGTGGCGAGCTGATTGGCGGCTTTGATCGTCTCGTCGAAGTAGGCCGAGAAGGCGCGCATCTGATCGTCGTCGCTCTGGTTGACGTCGATGACCGTCCCCGGACCGATCAACGCGCCCAGCGACAGCACCAGGTTCGCGTTGCGCGTCGTGTCGAGCTCGTGCTGCTGCGCGACCGCCTGCGCCTGCAGCTGGTTGATCTGCGTGTTGAGCTGGCCGATGCGAAAGAACGCGGTCCGGACTTCGCTCGAGACGACCAAGGCGATCAGGGTGACCGAGACCGCGATCAGCATCCCGGTCGCGACGGCGACGATCGTCGACGTGTAGCGCGGCCGCAGCCCGAACAGCGTGAGTCGCTTGCGCCCAACTTGGTGGCCGACGCGGTCGCCGATATAGGCGATCCCGCCCGCGACGATCGCGATCACCAGGACGGAGAGGATCCCCGGCAGCACGCTCACCACCCGCTGCGCGTCATACGACGCGCGACGCCCGCTGCAACAGCGACGCGCCGATCACGGTGAAGAGCAGGTTGGGTGCCCAGGCGGCCGGCCCGGCCAGCCAGAACGCCGCGCTCCCGATGGCGAGGAAGACCGTCGAGACGACGTAGTAGACGAAGACGATCGCGACCGCCAGGCCGAAGCCGAGGCCGGTGCCCCCACCCCGGACGGGGCGCAAGCCGAACGGGACCGCGATGAGGGTGAAGACGAACGCCGCGAACGGGCGCGCCAACTTAGCGGCGTAGGTCGCGGTGAAGAGGCGCTGCTGCTGCGGCGAGAGGGTGTTGTTGGCAAGCTGGGCCTTGATCTCCGCGCGGGAGAGCTCTTCGGGGTTCCCGATCTGGAGCGATTGCTTCGCGATCTGGTTGGGCCGCTCCCCGATGTCGACCGCCAGGGTCGGCGACGTCACGGTTTGGATCGTCCCGTCCCGACTGAAACGGTAGGTCGTCGCGTTCTGAAAGGTCCAAGTCGGCGCGTCGTAGGTCGCCCGGTCGGCGAAAACGATCTCCTGTGGCTTCTGGTGCGCGTCGTAGCGGATCACCGTGACGTTGAGCAATCCCTCGGTGAGCACGTCGAATGCGCCGGCGATCGTCACCTGCTTGCCGCCTCCCGGCAGCGGCGTCACCGCCGAGAGGTTCGCCCCCGCCGGCGAGATGTGCTCGATCACCGCCTGCCGGATGTAGGCCGCCTTGTCGGTGGCCAGCGGGACGAACTCTTCCTGCAGCACCAGTGCGACCAGCGAGGTCGCGAAGCCGACGACCAACAGCGGCGCGACGATGCGCGGCAGCGAGATCCCACCGGCCTTCATCGCCGTGATCTCGTTGTCGCCCGAGAGGCGCTGCATCGAGAGCAGCGTCCCCAGCAGCATCGCCATCGGGATCGTCAGCAAGAGATACGCCGGCATCGACCACAGGAAGTACTCGACGGCGGCCCAGAGCGAGGCGTGCTCTTCGGAGACCAGCCGTCCCAACGCGAGGATCTGCGTCGCGACGAAGATCAGCGTGAACGCCGAGAGCCCGAACAAGAACGGCCCCCACAACTCTTCGACCAGATACCGGTCGAGAATCGTCGGCGGCCAAAATTTTGATGAGGTCAGCTCGTGCAAGCGCACCTCGGGGAATCCTGCCATAGCGCGATCGCTACCGGCGCCCGAGGCGGGGGGGCCCCATGCGCAGCATGGGGGGCGCGGAGCCTGGGGCGGAGCGCCTCATAATCTAAAGCTCTGGCCGAGGTAGAAGTCGCGCGCGATTGGGGAGTCGAGGACGTCCTGCGCCGTGCCGCTGACTTCGATCTTGCCGTCGTTCATGATGTAGGCGCGGTCGACGATCGCGAGCGTCTCGCGCACCTGGTGGTCGGTGATCAAAATCCCCAGGCCACGGTCGCGCAGCTGCCGGATCATCGCCTGGATGTCGGCGACCGCGATCGGGTCGATCCCGGTGAACGGCTCGTCGAGCAGCAGGAAGGCCGGTTCGGTCGCGATGGCGCGCGCGATCTCGACCCGCCGCCGCTCGCCGCCGGAGAGCGAGTCGCCGCGCGCGTCGGTCAGCTCGGCCAACCCGAACTCGTTGAGCAGCTCGGGGAGCCGGCGCTCGCGCTCCGCGCTCGGAACGCCGTTCATCTCCCAGATCAGCCGTAAGTTGTCGCCGACCGTCA
>JBEKLD010000216.1:0-3489 GCA_050010375.1 Vulcanimicrobiaceae bacterium | reverse complement strand
CGACCACGCAGCCGGTCCCGAAGAACCGGCCGCCGTCGAACTCGTGCCAGAACGGCGACGGGAACTTCAGCAGGTCGACCTGGTCGCCGGTCTGCACGTGGTCGCGCACCGGGCCGTCCTTGACCACCCGCGGCGGGCGCGGCGTGTGCGCGCGCGACTTCTCGCGCCAACTCGCCACCGCCTCGACCGGCGAGACGTCGTCGGGGAGCCCGAGCGCCAGCGCCTGCAGACGCGGCGAGGAGTAGAGGTTCGTCGCGACCCGCCACCCCGGACCGTAGCCCTTGATGCGGTCGAAGAGCAGGGCCCGCGGGGCCTTCGACATCGCGACGACCTCGGTGATCGCGCCGATCTCCCCGTCCCAGTCGGCCCCCTCGACCGCCGTCAGCAGCTCCTTGGACCGGAGCCGGTCCAGGTACGCGCGGAGGCTGTCGAAGGTCATCGCCCCGGCAATTTAACCGAGCCGTTACTGTTCCCGCTTACTACGGCCGCTTGCTTAGCCGATCTTCAAGGCATGAGGGTTCGTATCGCCACCCGCCCCAGGGCGGGGCTTACGATTCCGGTCGTCGTCCTGGCGAGCGTCGTCACGGTCGTCTCACTGCTGCTCGGACTCATGTACGAGCTGCGGGCCGATGCCAACGCCGCCAGTACGATCGGCCGCACGACCCAGCAGGTCCGGCAGACGCTCTCGCGCGATCTGCTCGCCTACGGCGCGCAAGTCTACGCGCAAGACCGGGTCGAGGTCGCACTCAACCCGGTTCACTTCTAAACCGCGCGGCCGCCGCTAGGCGGGCGCGTGGGCGTGGCGCTCGATGGCGCCGCGCAGATCCGCCAGTTGGACCGGCTTGGCGAGATACCCGTCCATCCCGACCGCGAGGCAGGCTTCGCGGTCGCCGGCCATCGCGTTCGCCGTCATCGCGACGATCGTCACGTGCGTCCCGGTCAGCGCCTCAGCTTCACGGATCGCGCGCGTCGCGGTGAAGCCGTCGACTTCGGGCATCTCGCAGTCCATCAGGACGAGATCGAAGGACCGTCGGGCGACGGCTTCGATCGCTTCGCGGCCGTTCTCGGCGGTCTCCGCGTCGTCGCCGTAGCCCAGCTTTTTCAGCTGTTGGAGCGTCAGCTTGCGGTTGACGGCGTTGTCGTCGACGATCAAGACCGCGAACGGCCGACCCGCCGTTGGGCCCTTGCTCTCCACAACCGGCGTACTGCGCTCCGCGACGACGTCGACCGGCGCGCGTTGCGCTGCGGTCACGCGTTCGAGCGGGATCGAGAACCGGAACGTCGTCCCGACGCCGACGACGCTCTCGACCACGATCTTGCCACCCATCAACTCGACGATCCGACTCGAGATCGACAGTCCCAAGCCGGTCCCGCCGAAGCGGCGGGTCGTGGCGGCATCGGCCTGGCGGAACGGCTCGAACAGGTGCGCGGCCAGCTCCGGCGCGATCCCGGGCCCGGTGTCGACGATCGAGAACTGGACCATCGCGCTGCGCTCGTCGATGAATCGCTCGACCGAGACGTGAACCCAGACGGAGCCGTGCTCGGTGAATTTGACCGCGTTGCCGGTCAAGTTCATCAGGACTTGGCGCAGTCGGTGGACGTCACCGAGGACCTGCGGCGGGACGTCGCCCGCGACGTCGGTGACCAAGGCGACGTTTTTGACGCGCGCGGAAGGGGCGAGGATGCGGGCGACGACCTCGACCGCCGAGCGCGGCGAGAACGGCTCGCGCTCGAGTTCGGTCGCTCCGGCCTCGATCTTCGAGAAATCGAGGATGTCGTTGATGACGCTGACCAGCGCTTCCGCCGAGTCGCGCACGGTGTTCGCGTAGTCGCGCGCCTCGTCGGTCAGCGGCGTCTCGAGGATCAGCTCCGAGAGGCCGACGACGGCGTTGATCGGCGTGCGCAGCTCGTGGCTCATGGTGGCGAGAAAACGCGTCTTGGCAGCGGCCGATTCCCGGGCCTGTGCGATCGCCTCCTCGGCGGCCTCCGCCGCGCGGCGCTGCTCGGTCACATCGCGCGCGATCAGCACCCCTTCCCCGACGCCGACGTCCAGCGGGACCGCGCTCGAGGCGACGATGCTGGCGGAGTCCTTTCCGCGCAGCTCGTCGGCGGCGAGTCCGAAGACGGCACACGCCGCCGGGTTCGCGTCGACGATGCGGCCATCGTCGTCGAGCGCCAGCAGCGCGTCACCGACGCCATCGACGACGCGGCGCAGCCGCCGCTCCCCATCGGAGATGACCTGCAGCAACTTTCCGCTCTCGAACAGCAGGCTGCCGAGGACCGCGCTCGAGGCGATGAGCGCGATCACCCGGGCGAGATACCACCCGACGGTGTAGCGGGCGCCGGCGACGAGCGTCAACGCGACCTCGAGCGCAAACCCGCAGCACGTCACCGCCAGCCACAAGGGAACGACCGTGCCGCGGCGGACGAGCACCGTGATCAGCCCGGCCGAGATGACGAACACCCCCACCACCAACGGCACGGTCGTCAGGACCAGCGGGTGATAGGTGCGCCCCTGCTCCATCGGCGGCGCGATCGAGGCGGCGACCAGCGCGAACGCCACCGCGAAGGCGACGAGACCGACCGTACCCACCGCCCAGGCCCACACGGTGAGCGGCCGCTCCCGCGGTGTCGCGTGATCCTCGCGCACCATCAGCGTGACGTAGGCGATGGCGACCAGCACGAAGCTGAAGTGCCAAAGCGAATACAGCCACGCGGCGGGCTCAGAGCCGTGCAAGACCCCCGGCGGCGTCCAATTCTCGGGGAACACGAGGCCATACGGGATGACGATCAGTCCGGTGAAGAGGTAGCCGCAAGCCAGGACGACCACCGAACGCGAGCGCGATGCGGCCGCGTCGCGGAACAGCAGATACGCCGTGATCAGGTCGATGGCGGCGATCAGCGCCACCGTCGCGGCGACGAACGCCGGGACCTCGGGGAGATCGTCTTTGACGTGCGGCAGCGCCGCCAGGGCGAACGCCGTCAGCACCGCCGCCACGCCCCCGGCCAGGAGGCGTTGGCGTTGGCTCGATGGGAACGTCGAGAGGCTCCCCGGAACGCCGGCTCGGCGACCGCGATCGGCCGACATAATCAGCGCTACTTCGCGACGGCCGCCACGCAGCTCTCGTCGCCGAGCGAACCTAGGCCAAGTCTTAACAGAAGTACGCGGGCGCCTCCCCGATGCCTACGAACGAGCGCCCGCGCATCATCGGGCTCGCGTCGACGTGACAGAGCGTTAGCGAGCGCGTTTCGGGGGTGGCCGCAAGGGTTTTTTCTTCTTCTCGCTCTTGGTTCCGATCCGATACTCGGGTCGGTATCCCGGCCTGGACGCCTCGGTGCGGTGCCTCCAGCAGTATCCGGTCTTGGATTCTGTGCGCTCTTCGCAGAGATCCAGCTGGCACTTCATCGTTGAATAGACTCTCTCGAGGGCGACTAGGCCCCTCAAAAGCAGAAAACCTCAGCACAGGTGAGGTTTTCTGCAGGGTTCTG
>JBEKLD010000215.1:0-3504 GCA_050010375.1 Vulcanimicrobiaceae bacterium | reverse complement strand
AGCAGCAAATAGCGGACCGAACGAAAGCCGCCTTCGCCGACCATAGCTTTAAGCCGCCGGAGCCTGGTGCGTTTGGCTTTATGCTCTCGAAGCAGGGGTACCTCAACCATGCCCATGGACCATGGCACCCCCACGTGATGTTTTTCATTGCACGAGATCAAGTCGCAAGTTGGGGCCCCGACGTCGACAATTCGCCGACGATGGCCGTCGATCGGGGTCCATATCTATCGACGCTGATCATGGTACCGGTGCCCACCTGGTCCGACGGATCGCCCGCGCCACACTAGCGGTTCAGTAGTTTCACGGATTCGACCGGGATGGCACGTGCCGTACGGTCGGGTCATCATGAATCTCCTCATCACGCTGCTGACCGTCGCGATCGAGGCTTTCCTGTGCCTGCTGGTCGCGGACTTTCTCGCCGGGCTGATCCACTGGGCCGAAGACACCTGGCTTGCGCCGGGCCGTAACGCGCTGATCGACCGCTGGGTCGTGGAGCCGAACATCGAACACCATCGGCGTCCCGGCGGCATTCGCCAGGGGACGTACTGGGAGACCAACGCGGTCACGCTGGCCATCTGCGCCGGCGTCGCGCTAGTGGCGACGGCTGTCGGCGTGCACGCGTGGGAAGTCTGGTTCACCATCGCGATCGCCTCGCAGGCCAACCAGTTCCATGCCTGGGCGCATACGTCGAATCCGCCGCGGCCGGTCGCGTGGCTGCAGCGGATCGGGCTGCTCCAATCGGCCGCACACCACGCGGTCCACCACAAGCGCCCGTACGGGATGCGCTACTGCACGACCACGCCGTTCCTCAATCCGATCCTCGACGGTCTCGGGTTCTGGCGCGGACTCGAGTGGCTCGGCGAAGGTCTCGGCGCCCACGTCGTGCGCGCGACGCCGCTCCGAGCGGGATACTAGAAACCGCGAGCGTTAGCGGGGGGCGCGGTACTGCACGGCGCGGGCCTTGCCGGCCCGCTTCGCGTCGTACATCGCCTCGTCGGCGCAGCCGAGCATCTGTTCCACGTTCGTGCCCTCGACGCAGCGGTAGATGCCGATGCTGGCGGTGATGCGCGGTTTCGGAACGATCGCGGCGGCCGCCGTCGCGATGCGCTCGATGAGCGCTGCCGCGATCTTGTCCGGGTGCGGCACCTTGCCGTCGAGCCAGAGCGCGAACTCGTCCCCGCCGAGCCGGGCCAGGACGTCCGTAGCGCGGAACGACCCCTGCAAGCATCCGGCGACGGCGACGAGCAACTCGTCACCCTTGGGGTGGCCGTAGGTGTCGTTGACGGCCTTGAACCCATCGAGGTCGAGCACGAAGACGACACCGGGTCGGGCCGAGCGCAGCCGGTCGCCGACGATCGAGTCGAACGCGGCGCGGTTATAGAGGCCGGTGAGCGGATCGGTCTCGGCGCGCTCGCGCAACGACGACTCGTGCCGCTGGCGCGAAGTGACGTCGAGCACATGGACCATCAGATCGCCCGACGCGCCGCGCATCCGCACCATCGAGACCTCGCCCCAGCGTTCCGGATCGGCGGCCATCCGGCCGACCAGGTTGAACGACGTCTGCACGCCGTCGACGACGCTGGCCAGCCCGGCCTTCAGGGCGGAGTGGAGGTCGGGGACGAGCGCCTCGAAGAGCGTCCCGCCTTCGCCCGCCAAGGCCCGGTAGGCCTGATTGGCCCGCAGGATCGTCCCGTCGACCAAAGCGCTGCACATCCCGATCGGACTGGTCTCGAACATGATCCGGATGGTGGGGTTGCTGGTGTCGTCTGACGGGCTGGTCACTGCCGGTACTCTCGCAAAAAGGGCCCCTCCTCAGGTTATCGGCGAACTCACGAACCAACTCCCCTAGCGTGACTAAAGGTTGACTTGGCGGGCCCGAACCTGGGCCAGTCCCCAAGGGCGGCAGGGGGAGCGGCGCCGGAGCCGCGTCGATCAGCGGTTGCCCAAAAAGCGGCGGTACTCGACCCGTTCGAGCGTCACGGCGCCTTCGTCGATCATCGTCTCCAACTGCGGGAGCAGCGCGGCGATCCGCTCCTCGGAGTCGACGACCTCGATCACCAGCGGTAGCTTCCCGCCCAGCGAGAACAGCTGGTTCAGGTGGATCTCGTGGTGCGCGCCGAAGCCCTCGACGCCGCGAAAGACGCTCGCGCCCGCGATGCCTTCTCGCTTCAGCAGCTCGACGATCGCGACGTGTAGCGGCCCGCCGTGATAGTGCGCGTCCTCCCCGATGAAGATGCGCAGCAGCTGGCCTTGGACGAACGACAGGTCCGCCATCATCGGCGCGCGCGCTCCGGCAGGTGCATGGACGAATGACATTGGCCGTGCCGGACGCCGACTCCCGGCGTCGAAGGTGACCGCCGATGATCGAACACGACGCGGTCCTGCTGCGCATCTACGTCTCCGAGAGCGCTCGGAGCGGCGGCCGGCCGACGTCCCACGCGCTGGTCGAGCGGCTGCTCGCGCAGGGCTTCCGGGGTGCGACGGTGTTTCGTGGCGTCGAGGGTTTCGGGAGCCACCGGCGGATCTCGGTCGACTGGACGCCCGACGCGCCGGGCGACCTGCCGATGCTGATCGAGGTCGCCGACGACGACCTGCAGCGCGTGCGCACGTTCCTGGCCACGATCGACGAGGTGCTCGCGGATGGGTTGGTGACGGTCGAGCGCATCCAACGCCTGCTCTACACGTCGAGCGGGACGTGAGCTCAGAAGCCCTCCCGATCGTGCTGGTGCCGGGCCTGCTGTGCTCGGCGCGCCTGTTCGCCGAACAGCTTCCGGCGCTGGTCGCGATCGGTCCGACGACGGTCGCCGACACCACGCGCGACGCCAGCATGGCGGAGTTCGCGCAGCGGATCCTCGCCGACGCGCCACCGCGCTTCGCACTCGCCGGTCTCTCGATGGGCGGCTACATCGCTTTCGAGATCGTGCGCCGCGCGCCCGAACGCGTCGCGAAGTTGGCGCTGCTCGACACCTCGGCCCGAGCCGATCTGCCGGCGCAGCTCGCGCGCCGCGAAGAGCTGATCGCGCTCGCGCAGGGTAGCGGCCTGCCCGCGGTTGTCGAGCAGCTCTTCCCGCTTTTCGTCGCGCCGGCGCGCCGCGACGACGCCGCCTTGCACGCGCTCGTCCACCAGATGGCGGCCGAGGTCGGGCCGGCGGCTTTCGCGCGTCAGGAAGTCGCGATCGCGAGCCGGCCCGACTCGCGGCGGACCCTCGCCACCATCGCGTGTCCGACCCTGGTTCTGGTCGGCGCGGAGGATCTGGCGACGCCCCCCGAGCTCAGCGCGGAGATCGGTGACGCGATCCCGGCTGCCCGGCGGGTGGTGATCCCGGCCTGTGGACACCTCTCGACGCTGGAGCGGCCGCAGGAGGTCACCGCGGCGCTGGTCGCGTGGCTGGGAACGACTTGAGGTACTCCCCAGGTTGATCGGGTAGGAGAAAAGCATGCGGACTTCATTCCTCGGCGTGGTCGCAAGCCTCGCCGTTCTCACCACCCCACTCGGCGCGGCGG
>JBEKLD010000214.1:0-3539 GCA_050010375.1 Vulcanimicrobiaceae bacterium | reverse complement strand
CAAACCGCCGAAGGTCGGGGGAACCCCGCCGTTACAGGATTCTTCGACCTTCGGCAACCTTGCGTGACCTTCGAGTCGCGGGTTGGCTTCCCGCCGCCCGCTCCAGTTCTCTGGTTATGTCCTGTGCGAGTGCGCGCCGAAGTCGGCTACGGATTTCTCGCTCAGCTCGACGCCGTAGTGCGCCGCCGCCTTTTTGAGGTTCGCGAACGCGAGCTCGCGATCGGCTTGCGAGACGCCCTCGACCTGATCGAAGCGCGCGGCCGCGTTGCGGACGTGCTCCGCGTCGGTGAGTGGTTCTTTGCGTTGCTTGGGGAACGCGTAGACGCTGTCCGGGAGATCGCTCTGCGTCGTCAGTTGGCCGTGTTTCTCATGGGGCTTCCAAGTCGTTTCCATGGCGCGACTATACCCCGTCCCGAGGGGCGCCATGCGCTCGCTCCACGGGCCGGGGCGAGGAGGGACGCCCTGACGTGCGGTACGGTGCCGGTATGACGTTTGCGACCGCCGACCTCGTCGACGCGCACGAGGATCGCCTGCAAAGCTGCGCGCTCCAGTTCCGCTCGTACGGGGGCCGCCGCACGTTCGGCGGGACGATCCGAACGGTGCGCACGTTCGAAGACAACGCCCTGGTGAAGCAGGTGCTCTCGACGCCGGGCCGTGGCTCGGCGCTGGTGATCGACGGTGGCGGCTCGCTGTCGCGCGCGCTGGTCGGCGACGTGATCGCCGGGCTCGCGTTAGCCAACGGCTGGGGCGGCCTCGTCATCCACGGCGCCGTGCGTGATGTCGTGGCGCTGGCCGGACTCGACTTCGGCATCAAAGCGCTCGGCTCGAACCCGATGAAGAGCGCGAAGCAGGGCATCGGCGAGATCGACGTCCCGGTCACCATCGGCGGCGTCGTCTTCACTCCAGGCGCGTCACTCTATAGCGACGACGACGGCATCCTCGTCAGCGCGGAGCCGTTATTGGGTTAATCGCGCGCAGTGCCAACCAGTCGGCATAGCACGCTGCTACGGTAGTAGCACAATGAATCAAGTGCTCTCGTTCTTCCCTCAACCGCATAGTGCCGACGTTGAGGCGCGTGATGCCGGCGACGCGATCACGCCGAAGGCAAAACGCGATACGAAGCATATCGGAGACATCTCCGAAGCGCGCGTTCTCGCGAAGCTCGTCGAAGCCGGATACGAAGTCTGGCTCCCCTTCGGCGAGAACCATCGTTACGATCTGGTGATCGACGACGGCGAGCGGCTCTTCCGCGTCCAGGTGAAAACCGGCCGGTTGCGTGGCGGCGCGATCCTGTACAACTGCTCGAGCTCGCACGCGCATCGGAAGGGCGGCTCCCGCCCCTATTTCGGGGAGATCGACTACCTGGCAGTCTACTGCCCCGAGACGCAGAAGGTGTACCTCCTGCCCGAGCAGGAGTTGACGGCCACGAAGGCTCATCTTCGCGTGTCGCCCACCCGAAACAAGATGGCGAAGACCATCCGATGGGCGTCCCTCTTCGAGCTGGCGTAGCTCAGTGGTAGAGCATCACATTGGTAATGTGAAGGCCGCGAGTTCAATCCTCGCCGCCAGCTCCAGATCGCAAGACCCTCCCGGACGCGGAGGGTCTTGGCGCTTTCCTGAGTAGCTGTCCGACGCTATGCCGACGATGGTTTCGACCGACAGCGCCAAGCGGGCCCTCTTCGAGCGGCTCATCGACGACGCTAGCCTCTTCCCGCCGGCTGGGCTGCCGATGCGCGAGGCACTGCGCGCCCACGCCCGCCATTCCGAGAGCGCCTACGCCTTTGTCGGCGGCCGGTTCGTCGCGCCCGCCTCGCGGCTCGATGAACTGGTGGCGACACGCGCGGCCAACGAACGGCCGGATCTGGCGGTCGTCCTCGACGCCGCGTCTCTAGGCGCGAAGGGGAACGCGATCCGGGCCGACCTCGCCCGCGTCGCGCGGGCTCGCGAAGCCGGCGTCACCGTCTCGGCACTCGAGTTCCGGATCCCGGGTGCCGCGCTGGGGGCCGACGCGCTGGGTGCCGTCTTGGAGGAGGTCGCCGCCGGCTGGCCGACCGATCCGATCTCCGTTTGGTACGAACCGGGGTACCACGACGGTTGGACGACGCCGGCTGAGGTCGCGCTGGCGGCCGTCGCGGCGGCGCGCGAGAGCGCGCCCGCCAACCTGACCCTCGGCGCGAAGCTGCGCTGCGGCGGCGCGACGCCCTCGCAGGTCCCCGAGGTGGCCGACGTCGTGGCGTTCTTGGTCGCCGCGCAGGCCGGCGGCGTTCCCTGGAAGGCGACCGCGGGGCTGCACCACCCGATCCGCAGCACGCTCGGCGGCGTCGCCGCGCACGGCTTCCTCAACCTGTTCATCGCGGGCATCCTGCTGCACGCGAGCGCGCTCGAGGTCGTGTTGCTCGACGACGTGCTGGCGGAAGAAGACCCGCGCGCCTTCCAGGTCGATCCGTTGTACGTCGGTTGGCTCGAGGCGCGCGTCGGGGCGGACGCGGTTGCCGCCGCGCGCGCGCACTGCGTCGGGTTCGGCAGCTGCAGCTTCGACGATCCGGTCAACGGTCTGCGCGAGCTCGGCCTGCTAGCGTGATCGATCCGGCCGACTACGGGCTCGACAACCTGCCGATCGGGATCGTCGCGGATCGTGAGGGCCGCGTCTTTCCAGCCGTCGCGTTCGGCGGCGGCGTCGTCGATCTCGATGCACTCGTCGCCGCGAAGCTGCTTGACGAAGAGTCGCTGCGCGGCGCGAGCACGCTCAACGCGTTCCTCGGCCGCGGCCGTGCGGTGTGGTCGGCGCTGCGCGCGCGCCTGCAGCACCTGCTCGGGCCGGACGCGACCGCCGACCAGCGCGGCGAGGTCGCACGCGCGTCGCAGCCACGCGCGGCGGTGACGCCGCAGCTGCCGATCGCGATCGGCGACTACGTCGACTTCTACTCTTCGCTCGAGCACGCGACCAACGTCGGGCGCATCTTCCGGCCGAACGCCGAGCCGCTGCTGCCGAACTATCGGCACATCCCGATCGGTTACCACGGCCGCGCAGGGACCGTCGTCGTCAGCGGCACGCCGGTGCGGCGACCGCACGGCCAGCGGAAGGATCCCGACGCCGCGGCGCCGGCGTTCGGCCCCTCGCGCCAGCTCGACGTCGAGTTGGAGATGGGCTGGATCGCCGGACCCGGCAACGTGCTGGGCGAGCCGATCCCCGCGGATGCGATGCGCGAACACGTCTACGGCTACGTGCTGCTGAACGACTGGAGTGCGCGCGACGTTCAGGCCTGGGAGTCGCAGCCGCTGGGGCCGTTCCTGGGCAAGTCGTTCGCGACGTCGATCTCACCCTGGATCGTCTCGCTCGACGCGCTGGAGCCGTTTCGCGTCGCGGAACCGGCCCGCGCGCCCGAACCGCTGCCGTATCTGCGCACCCGCGAACCGTGGGCCTACGACGTCGAACTCGAATTGTTGCTGCAGACCGCGCGAATGCGCGAACAGGCGCACCCGCCGCACACGATCGCGCGCACAAACTTGCGAGGGATGTACTGGACCGTCGCTCAGCA
>JBEKLD010000213.1:0-3559 GCA_050010375.1 Vulcanimicrobiaceae bacterium | reverse complement strand
GCGCTCGATGGCGCGCCGCGACGGTTCGTTGGAACGGCGGTGCGAGACGACGACGCGACGGAAGGTGCCACGACTGCGGATCCATGCGAGGCGGGTCTCGTAGAGCAGACGGGCCAGGCCGCGCCCACGGTAGGCCGGTTGCACGTACGACGTCCCGAGCAGCGCGGTCTGGCCATCGGGGTCGTCGCGATGCGTGTAGACCGCCGTGATACCGACCAACGTCCCGCCGGCGAACACGCCGAAGACGCACTGCGTCGGCGTCGCGAGCCAGCCGCGCCACTCATCCGCACCGAGTGCCGAGTCGTGCTCGAACGAGCTGAAGAACATCCCCGGCTCCGTCCGGAGCGCCATCAGTCGGATCGAGCGGAACGCCTCCCACTCGTCGCTACGCAGCGGGCGGATCGTTAGCGCTTCGCTAGCAGAGATCGGCAGGCTCCGGCGGAGACCCATTCGTGGGCTGATGAAAAAGGACAGGTCCAGGAAGTTTGCACTTGCTGGACCTGTGAGTGGTTGCGGGGGCGAGATTTGAACTCGCGACCTTCGGGTTATGAGCCCGACGAGCTACCGGACTGCTCCACCCCGCGCGGGCGACGGTCATCATACCCCAGGCGTCGAAGGGCGTCAAGGTGGTTGGTCTCGATCTCGTCGCGCTGCCCAAAGTCCAGCTCCACTGTCATCTCGAGGGAACCGTGCGCCCGCAGACGTTTCGTGCGTTGGCGGCCAAATACGGCCTCGACCTGGGCGAGCGGGCCGATCCGGCACGCACGTATGCCTTTACGACGTTTCGCGAGTTCTTGCTGCTGTTCGCCAAGGTTGCCGAGACGCTGCGCGTCCCCGACGACTTCGCCCGCATCACGCGCGACTACGTCGCGGACGCGGCGGCACAGGGCGTGCGCTACGCCGAAGTCTTCATCTCGCCCTCGGTCTGGACGTACTTCCATCACCAACTCGACGTGCGAGCGTGCGTCGAGGCGATCCGCCAGGCGCTCGACGAGACCGGCGCTCCGCTGGGGATCGAGGTCGCGCTGATCGCCGACCTGACCCGCAACTTCGGGGTCGAGCGGGCCGAGGAGTCGGCAAGGCGGGCGGTCGGGCTGCGTGACCTCGGGGTCGTCGGGGTCGGGCTGGGCGGCGACGAAGCCAACTGGCCGCCCGAGCTCTACGAGCGAGCCTATGCGATCGCTCGCGCCGGCGGGCTGCACGGGGTCGTCCACGCGGGCGAGGCGGCCGGCCCGGCCAGCGTACGGGCCGCGGTCGAGGTGCTGGGGGCCGAGCGCATCGGCCACGGCGTGCGGGCGATCGAGGACCCCAGCGTCGTCGCGCTGCTCGCCGAGCGCCGGATCCCGCTCGAGATCTGCCCGACCTCGAACCGGCTGACCGGCGCCGTCGCCGCCGATGCCGAGCACCCGCTGGGGGCGCTGGACGCGGCCGGGTGCGTGGTCACGATCGACGCCGACGACCCGGCGCTGTTCGGGACGACCCTGCTCGAAGAGTACCAGTTCGTGGCCGGCGCCTTCGGTGCCGACGCTTTGCTCCGGTTCGCGCGCAACGCCGTCGACGCGTCGTTCGCCTCCGCCGCGACCAAGGCGCGCCTCCACGCCGCCTTCGGCGGCTCGCGGAACCCGGCGACGACGGGGCGAAGTTTCTAGCGACGATGCCGGGCCACACCCACTTCGACGAGTCGACCGAGGAGTATCTCGAGGCCGTCTATCGGCTCGAGCGCGAGGGACCTGGCGTCACCACGTCCGGGCTGGCGCTCGACCTAGGGGTCGCACCCGCCTCGGTCTCGGGGATGCTCAAGAAGCTGGCCTCGGACGGCTACCTGACCTACGAGGCGCGCGGCCATGCCAGCCTGACCCAGAAAGGGCTAGCCGTCGCGGTGCGGGTGATCCGCCGCAACCGCTTGGCCGAGGTCTTTCTGCACGACGTCCTCGGGATGCCGTGGGATGAGGTCCACGACGAGGCGTGCCGCCTCGAGCATGCGATCTCCGACCGCGTCGAGGGACGGTTGGTCGCCGTGCTCGGCGACCCCAAGGTCTGCCCGCACGGGCTGCCGATCCCGCCGGCCGACTTGACCGCCCCGACGCGCGTCGGCGAGCGGCTGGCCGACGTGCAGGCGAATACGACGGTGCGGATCGTCGAGGTGGTCGAGGACGTCCCCGAGACGCTGCGCTACCTCGACCAGGTCGGGCTGCGTCCCGGCGCGCTGGTCGACGTCGTCGAGCGTGGGCCGCTGGGCGGCCCGATCACGGTGCAGAGCGCCGTCGCGCGCACGGCGATCTCCGTCGAGCTGGCGCGCTCGATCGCGGTGGTGGTAGCGGCCGGCTCGGCGCTCACCGCGTGACCCTCACCAACGTTCTCATCGCCGTCAACGTCCTCGTGTTCCTCTGGGAGTATGGAACCGGGACGTTCTGGGGGACGAGCCAGCAACAATCCCTAGCCCTCTACGATCACGGCGGTCTCTACGGCAAGGCCGTGTTGCTGGACGGCCAGTGGTGGCGCATCGTGACCGGTGCGTTCCTGCACGGCGAGATCGCGCACATCGCGCTCAACATGTTCGCGCTCTTTCAAGTCGGCCGGTTCGTCGAGATGCTGTACGGGAAGCTGCGCTTCGCGCTCATCTATGCGATCGCGCTGGTCGGCTCGGGGCTCGCCGTCGTCTACTTGACGCCCGACGAGGTGACGATCGGTGCGAGCGGCGCGATCTTCGGCTTGTTCGGCGCGCTGGTCGCCATCGGCCTACGCTTGGGGCCGCGCGGACGTTCGCTGATTACGCAAGTCCTGCCGATCATCGTCATCAACCTGGTCTTCACGTTGCTCGTTCCCGGGATCTCGTGGCAGGCGCACGTCGGCGGGCTGATCACCGGCTTCGTGGCCGGCTACTTGCTGTTCATGGTCTCCCCGCGCGAGCGCTCGCGCGCCTACGCGTACGCCTTCCAGCCGGCGGCCGACCAAGGCCGCGTCCAGACGATCGAACAACCGCCGGTCGAGCCGCCGCGTTGAAGGTGGTCGACGCGGCATTCGCGCTCGACGGGCCGATCGCGCGCACCTTGCCGGGCTTCGAGCCGCGCGAGGGGCAGCTGCGCATGGCGCGGCTGGTCGAGCGCGGCTTCCTCGAGAACGTGCACACGATCGTCGAGGCCGGAACCGGGATCGGCAAGTCGCTGGCCTACCTGGTGCCGGCGCTGCGCGCCGGCGCGCGCGTGGTCGTCTCGACCGGGACGATCGCGCTCCAAGAGCAGCTCGTCCGCAAGGACATCCCGCTGGTGACGAGCGCGCTCGGCATCGAGGCGCGCGTCGTCCTGCTCAAGGGGCGCAGCCACTACCTGTGCCGAGCGAAGTTCCTGCGCGAGAGCGGCACGCGGCTCATCGCGCCCTCGCTCGCGCTCGAGCGGCTGTGGGCTTGGGCCGAGCGGACCACCAGCGGCGATCGCGCCGAACTCGACTTCAGCCCGCGCGCCGACGACTGGGAGACGCTCGACGCCGACGCCGACGATTGCGTGGGCGAGTACTGCGAACACTTCGCCGACTGCTTTTTCTTCCGCCAGCGTGACGCGGC
>JBEKLD010000212.1:0-3589 GCA_050010375.1 Vulcanimicrobiaceae bacterium | reverse complement strand
GTCGCCCGGCTACTCGCCGACCGCGACGCGGAGTCGCTCTCGGCCGGCACGATCGCGCGCGAGGCCGGCGTCGCCTACGGGACGTTCTACCGCTACTTCTCCGACCGTTCGCACGCGGTGCGCGAAGCGATCCTGCGCCGGGGCCCGGCGCTGGGTGAGGTCGCGACCCGCTTCGCGGCGCCGCCGGTCGACCGCGCCCTCGAGCGCGAACGGGTCGCCGGCTGGGTCCGCGGCGTGGCCGCCGACGCGCTGACGAACCGTGGGCTGGTGCGGGCTTGGTACGTCTTCTCGAACGCCGACGAGACGGTCGCGCGGGCGCGCTCGACGGCGGTCGACGCCGCGGTCGACAGCGTCGCCGAGTACCTGCGGGCCTTGACCGCCAGCGGGATCGCGACGATCGCGTCGTCGCGCTTCGCCGCCTACGCCTTGATCGCGATCGTCGTGGCGTTGGCCCGCGACGCGGCGATCGAGGGGACGATCTCGGACGGCACGCTCGATGGGCTCGTCGGGTTGGCGGTCGACCTCTGCGGCTTGGGCTGACCGGCGCGGCGGACTCCTAACCGCGGTTCGCTTCGGCGAGCCCCTCGCGGCGGGCGCGATCCCAGAGGGCGCGGGTGAGGCTGAAGAGCACCACGTCGACGTGCCGGCCGCGGATCACCGCGCCGCCGCGCAACAGCCGTTGCTCTTGGAATCCGTTGCGGTCCAGGACGGCCCGTGAGGCGACGTTCTCCGGGACGATGCAGGCCTGGATCTCCTCCAGCTCGCCGGCGTGGAAGCCTTCATCGAGGACCGCACCGAGCGCCTCGCTCGCATAGCCGAGGCCGCGCGCCTCGCGCACGAGGCTGTAGCCGATCTCGCCGACCCGGTCGTTGACGCGCAGCGAGATCCAGCCGACCGCCGCCGGCGGCTCCCCGACGCGCAGGATCCACTCGAAGCGCCCGTTGACGCTGGCGCGTAGCGCCTTCGGGCGCGTCCGCACCTGGCGCTCGAATTCTTCCGGGCGCACCCGCGGGATGTCCTGAAAGCGGCGCAGGTCGGGTGCGTTGAGCACCTCCCACAGCTCGCGCGCGCTGGACCCCTCGACCGGGGCCAGGGTGACGCGCTCGGTCTGCAGTGTCTTCATGCGCTCATCGGGGGGAGGGCCTCACGTCGTTCGCCTACGGCGCGCTCGCCGCGCGCGCCTCCCGGGCGGGCGTCAGCTGGGCCTGGTCGCGGGGCCGGCGGTGCGTGAACGAGCGGCGGAGGTGCCATGGAGGTACGCTACGCCGGGACGGTCCTGACGCCGCCCCGCTTCTTCTTCGGCAAGCACTCGCGGATGGACCACGAGCAGTTCGACTGCCGCGGCGACGACGGGACACGCTTCCGCGTGATCGACAACGTCTCGATCGCCCCCAAAGTCCCGGTCAAGCCCGGCGACCGGGTCGTCGTCCAGGGCGAACTCGTCCACGACCGCGGCCAACCCCCGATCGTCCACTTCACCCATCACGATCCGTGGGGCACCCATCCCGACGGCTACGTCGAGCTCGACGGCCGCCGCTACGCGTGACCGCTAACTCGCGGCGAGCAGTTTCTTGCGGGCGGCGGCGACGGTTTGGCGGAATCCGGGCGGCCCGAACGACGCGAAGTCGTCGACGATCCGCTGGTAGCGCGGCTCGGCCGTCGAGGTCGAGCGCAGCGTCAGCAGATCGGGGACGGGCTTGTCGCGCGAGAGATGGATCGCGTACTGCCGTCCTGCCGCCGTGGCAAGGTAGTGTGGATCGGTGAACGAGAACCGGCGCGAGCCGCCGCGGTCGCCGATCTGTTGCGCGACCGAGATCGTGTAGACGTTGTCGGTGTCGCCGCGGTAGGGCCGGTTCGTCAACTCCCAGATCCCGTCGCGCACCAGCTGCTCGAAGGCGAAGGTCACGTCGTAGCCGCCGATCGGCGCGGTGAACTTCGCCACCCGCGTCCCGGCGCGGTTCTCCGCGCTGTAGCTGGCGGTGGCGACCCCGTTCGTGTTGTCGAGCCGCCACTCTTCGCGCGCGATCGGCCCTTTGGCGTGCGCGATCGTCTCGCTGACGTGAAAGGCCGAGCGTTGGGCGTTGACCTGCTTGACGGCGGCGTAGCGCTGCGACTCGGCCGGCCCGAACACCCGCCAGCCGACGACGGCGGCGACGATCGCGACGACCAGGATCACGGCTGCGGTGGGGAAGCGGCGCATGCGTCTTCTAGAACGCGTGCGGGGCGGCGGCGGTGTCAGCGCGCCGCGTCGAGGATCTGGTTGACGACGGCATCGGCGGCGGCGTTGTCCTTGCGCCGGACGTGCGCGACGTCGACGCGGGCGAAGCGCCGCAACAGCACCTTCGCTCGGGCGTGAAGCGGGATCAGCCCCGGATGCTTGACCCGGTAGACGCCGGCGAGCTGCTTGACGACCAGCTCGCTGTCCATCCGCACGGTCAGGTCGTCGACGCCGCGCGCGATCGCCGCTTCGAGCCCTTCGATCAGCGCGGTCCACTCGGCGACGTTGTTCGTCGCCACCCCGAGGAACGTCCCGATCTCCTCGAGCACCTCGCCGCGCTCGTCGTAGAGCACCGCGCCGGAGGCCGCCGGCCCCGGATTCCCACGCGAGCCGCCATCCGCGTACAACGTCGCCTTCACGTCGCCTCCTTCGGGGGCCGTGATGCTCGTCCATCCGGGTTCAGCGCGGCGGCCAGCGTTCGCATCGGCAGAATGAGCCGTAATCCGTCGGCGGTGAGCGGCCGAAAGTCCGGTGCGCGCTTCATGTACCACGCAGAGACGTCGGCGTTGATCGCGTCGACTATTAGAGCGACGCCCCCCACCTCCAATGCGCCCCAAAGCGCGTGGCGCATTGCAAAGCGAAGCAGGAACGTACCGAGGCCCACACCGGCCGTGTCGCGGTCGACGCCAAGTTGGGCCAGCAGAATCGCGGGCGCGCCGCTCGCGAGGTTGCGTATGCGGAAGCTCTTGGCCAGGTCGCGGGGCAACTCCGTATCGACGATCTTGATCGCGACGAGGGTGAAGTAACCGAGGATTCGTTCAGGGGTCGTCGGAGAGACCGCGACCTTGGTCGCGGCCCGCATGGCCTCTTGCGCCTGGAACGCGACTCGCTGGAGGTACATCGTGACGAACGGTTCGCCGCAATCGAAAGCCCCTCGATCGTGTTGCCGACCGAGGGGCTCCAGGCGAAGGTTTACCGGCCTACTCAACGAGCCGAAAGCGTGCGTCGTCGCGCAAGAGCTGCCGCAGGGCGTCGGTAGGATGCGCCGGCGCACGCATGGCCGCGTAGAAGCGCCCGCGCGTCGCCTCGTCGATCCTCAGCACTTCGCGTTCGCCTAGGACGCGTTCGGCCCGTTCGAGCGCGGCCGCGACCAAAAAAGCGCTGAGATCGCCGCCGGTCTCGACCGCGGCAGCTTCCAGAAACCGCGCCTTCACGCTAGCCGGGACACGGAAGTCGACCCGAGCTTGGTCGCCCTTTGAACGGATTGCCATAGCCTGAGTGTACGTCAAACGGCACACAGAAAGCAAGTCCCTCAACAGCCCAATCTTGAAAAACTTCCTTGACCGAACGCGCTCTGTTCGGCGTCACAGA
>JBEKLD010000211.1:0-3617 GCA_050010375.1 Vulcanimicrobiaceae bacterium | reverse complement strand
TGAAGAAATCCGTCCACTGCGTGGTCGGGTCGCTCCAGTTCACCGCCGTCGCCGGCGCGGCGCCGCTGAACGGGACGAACGCGACGTGCGGTGGATCGATCGGGACGCTACTGCCGGCCGGAGTATGCCACGAGCCGTGCGCGCTCACGAACAGTCCGCCGCGCCAGGCGCTGGGGAAGACGTACGCGCCGGTCTGCGCGGCCGGGTAGAACGCCGCGCCGATCAGCGTCGAGTAGGCGGGAAACTCGATCGCCGGGACGACCTGGGCCGAGCAGTTGGCGCCGCTCGTGTAGGCGACTTGGTCCTCCTCGCACTGCGGCCAGCCGTAGTTTGCCGGCGCGCTGTGCGTCGAGACCGGATCGAGGTACTCGTAGGGATGGTATTCCGGCAAATCGTCTTGCCCCGCGCCGCCGGCCCAGACGTTCCCCGTCACCGGGTCGGTCGCCAACGCCATCGCGTTGCGGATCTGCGTCGCCTGGGTCGTCATCCCGCTCCCGTCGATCCCCATCTTTTGCACGGTGGCGCGGGTCGGATCGACTTCGGTGCAGGCGTTGCACGACGAACCGACGCCGATGTAGAGCGTCGTTCCGGTAACCGCGACGGAGCTGGTCGTATGGATGTCGCCGTCGCTGTTCGGCGCGACGCTTCCTTGGCGGACCGAAGCGATCTGCTGCGGCGTGCCGCTCTGCGCGCCGGTCGTGTACGGGATGCGATAGACGCCGTGCTGCGTCGCGACGAAGACGTAACCCGCGCCGAACGCGACGCCCTGCACCGGCGCGTCGCTGATGGTGGCGAACGTCCCCGGTGTGCCGGCCGCGCCGGGCCCGTCGGCGCCGGGGACGATCGCGACGGTCGTGCCGCTCGTGCCGACGATCAGGTCGCCGTTGGGCAGCGCCGCCAGCTCGCGCGCGGAGCCGACGCTCGCGATCACGCTGGCGGCGAAACCGCCGGGCAGCAGCAGGGAGCTGTTCGCGGGCGGCGCGGTCGCGCCACCGCCAGGGGTCGGCGTCGGCGTGCTCGTCGGGGCAGGGGTAGCGGCGCTGGCCGGCGCACCGGCCGAGCCGCCCCCGCCGCTGCACGCGGCCGTGACGGCAAGCAATACCGACGCCGCGAGCGAAGCGGCGAGGCGATGGCGATTCCTCGACTCGCGGTGATCGACTACGGCGGCGGCAACGTCGGCTCGCTGATGGCTGCGCTCGAGCGCCGCGGCGCCGACGTCAGCTTGACCGGCGATCCCGACCTGGTCGCCCGCGCCGAGGCGGTCATTCTGCCCGGCGATGGGGCCTTCGCGGCGGTCGTCGGCGCGCTGCGCGCGCGTGGGCTCGATCAGGCGGTGCGCGCCACGATCGGAGGGGGTCGACCCTTCCTGGGTATTTGTGTCGGTATGCAAGTGCTCTTCGATTCGAGCGACGAGTACGGCGGGGCAACTGGCTTCGGTATCTTACCCGGCGAAGTACGCCGCTTCGCGCATGCTCCCCGTCTACCGCATATGGGTTGGAACGAACTCGTGATCGAGCGCACGCATCCGTTCGTCGACGGGTTGGCGAGCGGTGCCTGGGCGTACTTCCTGCACTCGTATCGCGTCGCCGACGGCGAGGACGTGCTCGCATCGTGCGCGTACGGTGAGCGCTTCGCCGCGGTCGTCGCGCGCGACCACGTCATGGCGACGCAGTTCCATCCCGAGAAGAGCCGGCTCACCGGCGCGCGCCTGCTCGACAACTTCTTGCAGATCGCGGCCGCGTGAGCCGCGCGCTGGCACTCTACCCCGCGATCGATCTGCGCCGCGGGTACGCCGTGCGTCTGCAACGCGGCGATCCCGCCAGCGAGACGCGCTACGACGCCGACCCGGCCGCGCGCGCACAGGCCTTCGTCGCCGCCGGCGCGCAGGCGCTGCACGTCGTCGACCTCGACGGCGCCTTCGGGACGGGCGAGAACCAGGATGCGCTGCGCGCGATCTGCGCCGCGGTCGACGTCCCGGTGCAAACCGGCGGCGGGATTCGCAGCGCCGCCGACGTCGCGGTGCGCTTCGCGGCCGGCGCGCACGCGGTCGTGATCGGAACGCTGCTGGTCGAGCAGCCCGATCTCGCCCAGGCGCTGGTCGACCGTTTCGGCGAGCGGATCGTGGCCGGGATCGACGCGCGCGGCCACCGCGTCGCGACGCGTGGTTGGCTGGCCGAGAGCGGCGCGTCGCGCGACGATCTCATCCGCGCGGTCGCCGGCTGGGGCGTGACGCGCGTCGTCTACACCGAGATCGCGCGCGACGGGACCGGCGCCGGCTACGACGTCGCGGCGCTCGCGCACGTCGCCGACCTCGTGCCGCTGCGGTTCACCGCGAGTGGAGGCGCGCGCACGCTCGACGATCTGCTCGCCCTGCGGGAGGCGACGCCGGCGAACCTCGACGCTGCGATCGTCGGCCGGGCCTTGTACGAAGGGACGATCGACCTCGCCGCGGCGCTGGCGGCGCTGGCCGGCGAAACCCGCAGCGTGGGCCCCGCGTAGGTCGGGCATGGTCCCGCCGGCGCGGCAACTCTCCGCCCGTGCCGCGCTCATCGACGCGGCCTTGAATGCGGCCGTGCCGACCGCCGTCTATCAGATCGCCCACCACCGCGGGGCGGGCGACGTGCTCGCGCTCGGGCTGGCCGCGATCTTCCCCGCGCTCGTCGCGCTGGTCGGGATCGTGCGGCGCCGCACGCTCGACCCGATCGCCGGCATCGTCTTGTTTGGCCTGGTGGTCAGCGCGCTCGCCTTCGCCGTCGGCGGCAGCGCGCGGCTCCTGCTGGTCCGCGAGTCGTTCGTGACCGGCGCGCTCGGCTTGACCTGCTTCGCCTCGTTGCTCGCACCGCGCCCGCTGATGTACTACTTCGGCCGCTGGTTCGCGACGCAGGGCGAGGCCGAAGCGATGCGCATCTACGACCTGCAGTGGGCGAATCCGCGCTTTCGCGCGGCGAACCGCCGGATCACGCTGGTCTGGGGGGTGGCGTTCTGCGGCGAGTTCGCGTTGCGCGTCACGATCGCGCTCACCCTGCCGACCGCCGTCGTGCTCGCCGCCGGGCCGATGGTGCTGGCCGCGATCACCGCCGCGACGATCGCCTGGACGTTCTCGTATGCGCGCCGCCTGCGCGCGCGCTACGGCGGGCTGCCGACGTAGCTGCGCGGCACGTTCGCCGGCAGGCGTGCCACGATCTCGTACCCGATCGTCCCGCTCGCCGCGCCCAGCTCGTCGGCGGTGATCGTCTCGGCTCCGTCGTCACCGATCAGCGTCACCGCGTCGCCGACCGCGACGTCGGGCAGCTCGCTGACGTCGAGGAAGGCCATGTCCATGCAGACGCGACCGACCAGCCGCACGCGCCGCCCGCGGACGAGCGCCTCGGCGCGCTCGCCTGCGCTGCGCGGGATCCCCTCCGCGTAGCCGATCGGCAACGTTGCGATGTGGGTCGACCGCGCCGCGCGCCAGCTGCGGCCGTAGCCCACCGTCTCGCCCGCTTCCACCGTGTGCAGCGCGACGATGCGCGTGCGCCACGCCAACGCCGGTGCGAGCGCGACGCCACGCGGGCGCAGGGCCGCCTCCGTCTCCGCACTCGGCCAGATGCCGTACAGGCCGATCCCGCAGCGCACGC
>JBEKLD010000210.1:0-3625 GCA_050010375.1 Vulcanimicrobiaceae bacterium | reverse complement strand
ACGCGCCGTTGGTCGGGCGCACTCGGGATTGGCGTCATCATCGTCCTCGAGGCCACGCGGTCGTGGACCGCCGCGGTCGCGAAGCTCGTGACCGCCACCCTCGCCGGGCTGCGGTCGTGGTCGGGGAGCGCCAAGGCGACGGTCCTGGCCGTCATCCCTGCGACGCGAGCGTGGAGCGGTCGCCTCGGCGCCGCGGCGATCGCGTCCTTCGCTGCAGCTCGCCACTGGGCGGCCGTCGTCGGCGTCTCGATCGCCGCGCGACTCGCCGGCGCACGATCGTGGTCCGGACGTCTGGCGGCGTCGATCGCGGCGCCGCTTGTCGCCTCGCGCAGTTGGCGCGCCACCCTCGGTGCGACCGCCATCGTTCGGCTCGGCGCGCTGCGCAACTTCGCCGGCGGGTTCAGTGCCGTGGTCTCGCTGCCGCTGCGCGCCGTACGCAGCTGGCTGGGCTTCTTCAAGAGCCTGCTCACTCGCGAGCCCGAGTACTCGCTGACGATCAACTCGCCGACGCTCGCGACGACGGTGGCCTCCGCGGCCCTCGTCGCGACCGTGAACTCTCAGCTGCTGGAGTTGGAGATGAGCGACACCGATCAGCTCGTGGTGACCGTGAACAAGCCGGCGCTCAACCTGCCGATCGTCGGCGCGCCGCTCGTCGCCATCGTGTCAACGCAGGCGCTTGTCCTCACCATCGACTCCCCGGAGGCATGATCCGCGATGCTGCAGATCCAGTCGGGGACCGCCGGCGACGTCATCGCCATCACGTACAACAAGACCGTCAACGGCGAACTCGTGCCGTTCAACTTCACGGGCTGGACTCCAGTCTGCTACGTCGGGAACCCGGGCTCGGCGACACCGTACGCCGCCCAGACTGCTGTCACAAACGAGCTCGAGGGCGAGCTGTCGCTCACGACCGTCTCGGGCATGTTCCCGACCGCGGGGACCTACAACGTCCAGATCATCTCGACGAACGGTTCGAACACCGACAAGAGCCCGCTCGGCCAGGTGACGGTGATCGCGTCGCTGGCCTAGCCCGACGACCTTCCCGATCCCGCTCATGGCGATCGCCCGTGCTGCAGATACGCCAGCCGCTCGACGACGGCGACCACCGTCCCGATGAGGTAGCGCTGGTCGTCACGCGCGTCGGGCCAGATCGGCTCGATCCGTAGCACCTCGCCGACCGCGACGTCGCCGAGCATCTTGACCGCCGGTCGTTCTGCATCGAGCAGCGCGACCCACTCGGCGATCGGGACGTAGACACAGCGATCGACCTGCGGCTTCGCTCGCTCGTGTCCGAACGCCGCCGCGACCTCGTAGCTGGCCAGCTCTGGGCCGCCGGTCTCGCGCTCGCCGGTCCGGTGATCGATCACCTCCGTGCCGTGCGGCGCGAACTCGCCGGTCAAGACCGATTTGCCCAGCCTGCGCGTGGCGCGCCATCCCGCTGGAGTTGCCCCAGCCTGATCCATAGCGCCCGTCGTTCGACGCCGGCGCCGCTCCCGCTTCCTTTAGGAGGACGCCGATGGCCGTCTCGCTCTCCAATATGTCGGCGGTCATCCGCAATGGCGTGCTCCCGCGCAAGAAGAAGAAGCCGGCCGACGAGGCCAAGGAAGCCGCTGCGCACGCCCGCGAGGCCGGCTCGCTCAGCCCCAACGCCGCATTCAAACGCAAGTACGGCATCCCAAAGAAGGACGCCAAGTCCAAGCCGACCGCCAAGCGGGCCGACAGCGACTACGGCTTCCCGATGCCGCCGAAGACCCACCCGCAGGCCAAGCGCTACGCGCACGCCGTGCTCAGCCGCGCCCACCAGGCGAGCTCGTTCGACAAGGCCGACGTCCAGAAGCAGGTCCGCAAGGCGAACCGCGTCCTTTACGGCGTCGCTAACCCGACCGACAAACAGAAGTCGAAGTCGCGTTCCAAGGAAGCTGCGGACGCGGCGGTCACGCAGCTGCGCGAGTGGCTGCCGATCACGCCGGCTGGATCCTGGGAGCGTACGAGCGAGCTGATCACGCTCGCGGCGCGCGCATGTCCGGACTTCGGCGGCGCCGAGGGCAGCGACGATTACGCCTACTACATCTCGATCTGGGCGTCGTTCCCCGAAAAGTCGGCTGTCGTCATCGCCAACAGCAACACCGGCAAGCTGTGGCTCGCGCGCTACGCGATCGATGAGATCGACGGCCAGGACGTCGTGACGTTCCCGGTTGTGAAGGACGCCAAGTCCAGCATCACGGTCGCCGAGGCGCTCAAGCGCTGCACGAAGCTGGGCGCGGCTCGGATCCACGAGGGAGCCTCGACCGACAACGGCAGCCGCGTCGCCTTCCGCGTGCGCGTGCGCGAGGTCAAGGTCAGCGCAGAGGGCGCTTCGGCCGAGTGCGTCATGCTCGAGGAAGGCCCCGGCAACGAGGTCGACCGCCACTATTACACCCCCCAGTGCATCGAGGACGCGGCCGACTCCGGCGTCTTCGACGGCGCGCAGACCTTCGCCGATCACGCCAACGAGGTCGAGGAGCGGATCCAACCTGGACGCTCCGTGCGCGACCTCATCGGCTGGTGGTCGGACGTTCACGCCGAGGAGTCCGACGACGGCCGCAAGCTGCTCGTCGGGACGTTCATGATCGAGTCCGGCAACGACTGGGCCGTCAACAAGATGCGCGAGGCCAAGCGCTACGCATCGCACTACGCAGATCAGCCCGAGAAGCAATACGTCGGCTTCTCGATCAACGCCGCCGGGATCTCCGAATCGCGCGAGATCGCCGGCAAGACGTACAACGCAGTCCTCCGCATTACCGAGGCCGGCAGCACCGACATGGTGACTCGCGCGGGCGCGGGCGGGCGGATGCTCAGCCTTAAGGAGGCATACATGGGCAAGGCGCAAGCCACCAGCGCTCGCACCGGCACGGACAAAATCGCCGAGGCGATCGCGAAGTCGCTGCTCGAGAGCGCGAAGGTCCAGGGCGTCGCGGTCGCAGTGACCCCGAAGCTCGTCAAGGAGGCCGCGAAGAAGGCCAAGCTCGACCTCAACGACGAGCAGATGGAAGCGCTCGCGGACGCGGTCACCAAGCTCGTCAAGAAGAAGAAGTCCGCCGAGGACGACTCCGCGCTCGAGGCCAACGACCCCGGCGACGAAGATCCCGATCCCGACGACGCGGACGGCTACGGCGAAGACGACGACGAGGAAGACGACGACGCGTCGACTTCCGGCGACTCGGATGACGACGACGACGCCGATCCGGACGAAGACGACGGCGAAGACGACGACGACGAGAGCGCGGACGGCGAGTCGGACGACGAGGACTCGACCGACGACGCCGATGGCGACGAGGACGACGACGACATCAATGACGTCCTCGACAAGCCCGACACCGAGGGGCGCAAGCGCCGCGAGGATCGCCGGCGTGAGTCCGCGCGCACCCAGACGCGCGAAGCCGGCAAGGGCAAAGGTAAGGGCAAGAAGGGCAGGAACGGCGCCATCGGCACCGAGCCCGGCGTCACTCCGCTGACCAAGGAGAACGCCAAGCTCAAGGCCCGCATCGCGACGCTCGAGTCCGAGAAGGCCATGCGCGACCTCACGCGTGCGGCGCACACGATCGCGAAGGAGATGAAAGTCCCCGCCGCGGCGCGCGCCTACTTC
>JBEKLD010000209.1:0-3684 GCA_050010375.1 Vulcanimicrobiaceae bacterium | reverse complement strand
GTGGTGTGGCCTCACATCCTCGATCACGAAAACGTGCTCGAGGACCACCACCACAAAGGGCTCGTCCCCGAGCACGTCGGAATCAAGACCGGCGATTCTCCGTTCGTTGCCGCGAAGAAGATGCGCGCGGCGCTCGGCCCCATCTTCGAGCCTCGCGTATTCTAGTAGGCGAACGCTCCCGAGCCGTCGCTGACCAACGCGAGCCCGGTAAGGATGGCATTCCCGCAACCGTTCCCAGCTTGGCACCCTGCGGATGAGACGCGCAGCTTCACGTAGCCACCGCTCGCGGTCTTCGCGAGGAGGATCGCATAGTCGGTCGGATCGGCCTCGATCGTCGCGAACGACATCGTCGTGAAGGGCGTCCCGGTGAACGACGTCGGCCCGTTCATGACGTCCGCGATCGGCGTTCCGTCGCTGATCCAGACCGCACCGTCTGGGACGTTCAGGACAACGTCGCCGGTCGACGCGTACGCGCCGGGGCACTCGGCGCCGGTGAAGTAGATGTCGGCGGTCGCGAGCGAACTCGCTGGCACGAGGGAGCCGCCACTGGCGGTGAACCCGGTCGCAGCGTAGGCGTCCGCCGTCGGGCACTGCAAGCCGGCGTTCTGGTAGATGTTCACCGGGAGCGAGCCGCTCACGCCCGGGTACGTGACCGAGATCGCCGTCTGCACCGGGCTGCTCGTGTCGGCCGTCACCTGGACCTCGGGCGACGCGCTGGGCGCGACGGACGGTGTCGCGACCGCGGCGTCGGCGGTGTTCTGCGAAGAGATGGCCGGCGGCGACGCCTCTGGGACCGGACTTCCGCTCGAGTTGATGACCTGCGGGATCACGATCGAGCTATCGCCCGCTGTCGCGACTTGGCTCAGCTCGCACGAGGCGGCCGTCGAGTTGCACAGCTGCGCGGCGATCTCGACGGGTTCCTGGGCGACGGTGTCGAGCACGTGGCGTCCCAGCAGCCGGCGCAGCGCCGAGACAGTCGCGCCGGCGTTGGCGGACTCGCCGGCACCGATGATCGCGAAGTGGATCGAGAGCGACCCTGTAGATGGCGTCGCTGTAGGCACCGGGGGCGCTGGCGAGGCGCCGCCGCCTCCACCGCAGGCGGCGAGCGCGGCCGCGGCGACAAGCGCGGCGATGATGGACTTCGTCATCTGAATCTCCTTGGCGCGCGTCGGCGCCGGCTTGTGCTCAGAATACACCCACCCGTGCGTGCGCGCCCGAAGTAACCCCGACGATCTCGTGGGGCGCTTACGCGGCGCTTACGCCGGGCTTGGTACGGTCGCGCGCCGTTTGGGGGCGACCGTGGGCACCGTGGGGTGCCGGAGGGTGTTGGGGGGCGCCTACGAGGCGAGCGGGAGCGGCCGGATCCGCCTGATCTCCTTCGCCGCCTTGCCGTGCTCGGCGTCGTACATCTCGCCCATCAGCTGCAGGCGTAGCCAGAAGTCTGACGACATCCCGGTTGCCCGTGCGAAGCGCATCGCGGTGTCGACCGTGACGGCGCGCCTGCCCTTGATGATCTCGTTGAGGCGCGCGGGCGTGACGCCGATGCGCTCGGCGAAGTCTTTTTGCTGGATGCCGAGCGGCTCGAGGAACTCCTTGAGCAGCATTTCGCCCGGCGGCGTCGGGCGGCCGTGAGTGGGAATGCGAAGCGTGCGGTGCATTTTTCTTAGGCGCTCTCTTGCGGGAAGTTAGTGGTAGTCGACGATGATGATTTCGGTCGGATCGTCGCCCGTCCACCGGAAGCAAATGCGGTACTGGTCGTTGAGCCGGATCGAGTGGTAGCCTTCGAAGCGACCGAACTTGATGAGCTCCAGCCGGTTCCCGGGCGGGAACCGAAGTTCGTCGACGCCCTTGGCGGCCGCTAGCTGGTCGAGTTTGCGCTGGGCGACCGCCCATAGCTTCTGCGGGACCGCCTTGCGCGCCGCCTGGGTGTTCCGGCGGTTGAAGATGTCCTCGGTGCCCTGGTCGCTGAAGTTCATCGTGTGATTATCATAGCGCGGAATCGTGATTCCGTCAAGCGATAAGCGAAGGTTTTCACCCAAACCCGCCCAGCCGCGCCGCCCGGCGCAGATCGGAGCCGCCGATGCCGCCGCCAGCCGGTCAGCATCTCCAGATTTCGCAGCTGCAGGCGATCCTCGCCATGGGCGCCTACGCGCTGTCGATTCTGACGGCCCTGGGCGCCTCGGCGCTCGTCGTGCCGAAGTTGGTGCTCCAGGCCCGGCTTCGGGGCGCTGAGGGCCGCGCACGGGTCGCCGAAGGCGCCCTGGGGGACGTGAGCCTCGCGCTCGGCGAGCTCCGCCAAGAGGTCCGAGAGCTGCGGCTCGACGTCGCGGGGCTCCGCCGCGTCCAGATCATCAGCTCGCGGTACATCGCGTCACTGATCTCTCACATCCGCAGCCGGCGGCCGGCTAGCGAGATGCCGCCGCTGCCGCCCGAGCTCGCGGACGACGTCCTGGCCGAGCTGCGAGCCCGTGAGGCCGACGCGCACGTCGACATCGAGCCCGATAGCGCCGCCGCGCCAGCGCGAGTCTGATATCGCCCGATAGGCCATAGGCGGCTATCACGGTGCCCGATCGGGGCGTCCTGTTCCGGTTTGATCCCGCACCTCTGGAGGTCCTCATGCGCAACGGTATCGTCGCGGGGACGCTCCCCGCCGGGCTGCACTATAGTGCGCAGATCCAAGCGGCGGCCGACCAACGCAACTTCTCGGCCGAGCTGCTTTACGCGATCGGCTGGGTCGAAATCATCGCGACCGAGATCTCGGGCTGGATCGCCGAGGTCTACCCGGGGATGACGGCGGCGACGCTCATCAGCACGAAGTCGCCGCCGCCCGGCTACGGCGCCTTTCAAGAGACTCCCGAGACGTCGGGCAACGAGCTCCCCGCGAACTGGCAAGACGTCACCGTCGCCGCGTTGTTCGCGATCGACCACCACCTCGCGGAAGCCTGGACGTTCTGGGCCACCCAGGGGCTCGAGGGCGACGATCTCGTGCGCGCGATCGCGGCGGAGTTCAACGCCGGACGCGGGGGCGCTGAGCGCGGCCACGCCGCCGGCGACATCGGGCTCGACACGACCCACGAGGTCGTCAACGGCGTGAGCACGTCCTACTCCGATCGCGTGCTCGCGGCGTACACGTCGCTGGTCGCCGGGAAAGAGCCGGCGCTCTCATGACGCTGCTGGAGCTGAATCCGCGATGGGTAACGGCCATCGAGGGTCGCCACGGGATGGGCGTCTCGTTCAGATCGACGCCAGCGCGCACGGTCACTGGCACGGCTTCGTCACGAACGGGAGCGTGCGGCACGTCGCCGGCGACGTGCCGCATCGTCGCGCGGCCGGATGCAGTGGGCGACGCGTTCTACGCCGCGCTGAAGCCTGGCGATCTCGTCGAGGGTCCTCCTTCCTTCCCGACGGCGTGGGCGTTCCGCTGCCCGGTCTGCGGCGAGTGCTGGACGATGCTCGTGCCGCAGGTTCATCGGGTCGTTCAACGTGAGCCGCTGACGGTCACGCCGTCATGGCTCTGTCCGCGCGGGTGTCACTACTTCATAACGGATGGGAGTGTCCGCGGATGATTAAGCCTGGCACGTCAATCCCGGCCCGCTTCGTTGGCGAGTTCGAGATCGCGATCGACAGACACGCATCCTGGGACCTGACGCCGAACGCCGGCGACGTCGCGCTCCTGCACATCAC
>JBEKLD010000208.1:0-3745 GCA_050010375.1 Vulcanimicrobiaceae bacterium | reverse complement strand
GTCGATGTGCGCGGCGATCCCGATGTTCCGGGTGTGCTCGAGGGGGTATTCGCGTTTGAGAGGCATGATGAAGCTAGCCGGCGGTGCCGATCACCAGCGGTAGTGCGCGAAGGCTTTGTTGGCCTCCGCCATTTTGTGGGTGTCCTCGCGCTTTTTGATCGAGTTGCCCTGGTTGTTGGACGCGTCGAGCAATTCGCCAGCGAGCTTCTCGGTCATCGAGCGGCCGGACCGCTGGCGCGCATAGCTGATCAGCCAGCGCATCGCCATCGCCTGACGGCGGTCCGGGCGGACTTCCATCGGGACCTGATAGGTCGCACCACCGACACGGCGCGGCCGGACCTCGACCTGCGGCATCGCGTTGCCCAGCGCCTGGTTGAAGACGTCCATCGGATCGCGACCCGAACGGGTCTTGATCAACTCGAGCGCCTCATAGGTGATCTGCTCGGCGACGGACTTCTTCCCGCGCAGCATCACCTTATTGATGAAGCGCGCGAGCACTTTCGAACCGAATTTCGGGTCGGGGAGGATCGGTCGCTTGGGAACCGGGCCCTTACGCGGCATGAATGCGAGGCTTCCTTACTACTTCTTCTTGACGTTGCGCTTGGCGCCGTACTTCGAGCGGCCTTGCTTGCGGTTCGCGGCGCCCGAGGTGTCGAGCGTTCCGCGGATGATGTGGTAACGCACGCCGGGGAGATCCTTGACGCGGCCGCCACGGATCAGCACCACCGAGTGCTCCTGGAGGTTGTGCCCAATCCCGGGGATGTAGGCCGTCACCTCGGCGCCGTTGGTGAGGCGGACGCGGGCGACCTTACGGAGGGCCGAGTTCGGCTTCTTCGGAGTGATGGTCTTGACCTGAGTGCAGACGCCGCGACGCTGAGGGTTCCCCGCCACCTCGAAGGTGCGGCTGGGCAGGTCGGGGTGACCCGGCTTGGGCCCGGTCGATACGACGCGGAAAGCCGGGGTCTTGACCTTCTTCTGTTGCTTCTCGCGGCCCTTACGGACCAGTTGCGAAATGGTAGGCACTCAGTACTCCGGAACGCACACGAAAGCGGCCGCACCGCGCGGGTGGGCCGGAACCTCCGAAGCATACCATGCGGCGGGGGGAGCGTCAACGAGCGGTTAGGCCGCCGAAACGCCCGACCGGAGCGGCGCCGAGCGGCCCGGAATGGTGAGCGCCGCCGTCAGCGCAGCGAGCAAGCAGACCGCCGCCGAGCACGCCATGACGGCGCGGAAACCGGTCAGGTAGGCCTGCGGCGCGCCCAGCCCCAAGGAGGCCGCGCCCGGCGCGACCCGCACCAGGACGATCCCGAAGGCCGCGACGGCAAGCAAGCCGGCCGTGCGCGCGACCGCGTTGTTGATCCCTGAGGCGACCCCGCTCGCGTCGCTCGGCGCCGCGTCGAAGACCGTCGTCGTCAGCGGCGCGATGAAGCAGGAGGCGCCCAAGCCCAGCAAGATGGCGGCCGGGAAGTACGTCGTCCAGTACGAGCCGCCCAGACCCGGCCGGGCGAACGCGGCGAAACCCGCCGCGACCAGCAACGCGCCGACGATCAGCGGCGTGCGGGCGCCGATCCGCGCGACCAGGCCACCCGACCAGCGCGCCAACGAGAAGTTCAGGATGATGAACGGCAGCAGCGCGGCGCCCGCGGCGGTCGGTTGGTAGCCCTGCGCGTTGATCAGCAGATACGGGATGAAGTACAGGCTGCCGCCGAGCGCCATGTAGACGAAGAGCGTGTAGAGGTTCGCGCCGCTGAAGGCGCGCGAGCGAAAGACCTGCAGCGGGATCATCGGCGCCGGCTCGCGGCGCTCGACCACGACGAAGGCCGCCAACGCCACCGCCGCCGCGACGAACAGCCACCACAGCGAGGGGTCGAACGGGCCATTCTGGGCGCGGATCAACGCGACGGTCAGCGCGCCCAGACCGCCGGTCGCGAGGAGCGCGCCCGCCACGTCCGGCCGGTGCGGCGCCGCCGGGTCGCTGCTCTCGGGGACCGCTTTCCAGCAGATCAGCAAGACGGCGACGGCCAGCGGGAGGTTGATCAGGAAGACCCAGCGCCAGGAGGCGTGTTGCGCCAAGAAGCCGCCCAGCAGCGGGCCGAGCGCCGAGGTGATCGAGGCGAACCCCGACCAGGTGCCGATCGCCCGGCCGCGCGCCTCCCCGGTGAAGGTCGCGCTGAGCAGCGCCAGCGACTCGGGGACGGCCAGCGCTCCACCGATCCCTTGCAGCGCCCTCGCCGCGTCGACGATCTCGATCGACGGTGCCAGCGCGCAGGCCAGCGAGGCCACGGCGAAGACCGCGATCCCGATCATGTACATCCGGCGCCGGCCGTACCGGTCGCCGAGCGCGCCGCCCAGCAGGATCAGCGCCGAGAGAAACAGGGTGTAGCCCTCGACGACCCACTGGAGCGGGACCGCGCCGGCATGGAGGTCGCGCTGCATGATCGGCAGCGCGACGTTGATGGCGGTCGCGTCGATGAAGCTCATCGCCGAGCCCAGAATCGCCGCGGTCAGAACCCAGCGTCCGTTCACCCTGCTCCGATAGCGCCGGCCTGCCTGGGGTACCCTGCCAACGCAGGAGCGGCGGCCCGCAGTGCGCACCTGAGCCAAGGGCGAAAACGCGCCGAGAGGGGAGGCGGGTCGTGCCACGAGCGAAGCCGGGTGAAGCGCAACCGAAGACCGCACCACCGATCCGCGTCCCCAAACGGCCGACGCCGGTCGAACGCATCCCGCGCGTCGTCCCGAATCCGACCCTCCAGGACCACCTGGCGATCATCAGCCGAGCCGTCTTCCAGGCCGGCCTGTCGTGGGCGATGGTCGATGCCCACTGGGACGACTACCTGCGCGCCTTCGCCGAGTTCGACGTCGCGACGGTCGCCGCGTACACCGAGGACGACGTGGAGCGCCTGATGCGCGCCGGCGGCATCGTCCACTCGCGACCGAAGATCGCCGGCACGATCCGCAACGCGGGGACGCTGCTCGAGCTCGAGCGCGAGTACGGCTCGGTCGACGCCTATTGGCGGTCGTTCGCGAGCTACGACGAGTTGCGCCGCGACACGAAGAAGCGCTTCGCCTACCTCGGCGACCTCAACCTGTACTACTGGCTCTTCCGCACCGGCGGCGAAGTCCCCGACCTCGAGGAGTGGATGAAGGACCAGGAGCGCGATCACCCGCGCATGCGCGAGATGGTCACCCTCGCCAAGCGCGGCGGCTGACGTCAGGCGAGGGTCGGGCGAGCCTCGCGCGGCGTCGCCTGGTCGGCGCGCAGCCGGATCGCGAACGTCGTCCCGGCCGCCGACGTCTGGGCCAGCGCCAGGCCTCCGCCGGCGCGCTCGAGCGCGCGCTTCGCGATCGCCAGACCCAAACCCGAGCCTTCGACCTCGCCGCGCGCGCGCCCACGGTAGAAGCGGTCGAAGATCGCCTCGCGTTCCTCGACGTCGATCCCGGGCCCTTGGTCGCTGATACGAACTTCGACCCCACCGTCGACCGCCCGCGCGTGCACCCGGATCGGTGAGTCGGGCGCGTACTTGAGCGCGTTGTCGACGACGTTCGCGATCGCTTCGTGGATCTCGTCGCGGTTCCCGATCACCGTCGCGTCGACGGCGACGTCGAGATCGAAGCGCCGCCCCGGCGCGATCAGGCGGCGCCCGTCGACGATCTGCTCGAGCAGCGGGCGCAGCGCGAACGGCTCGACCTCGCGCCGGTCGTCGCCTTCCATCCGGGCCAGCAGAACCAGATTGTCGATCAGCGT
>JBEKLD010000207.1:0-3810 GCA_050010375.1 Vulcanimicrobiaceae bacterium | reverse complement strand
GCGCCGCGGCCGACCTTCGCCGACTGGTCGGACCGCAAGCTGACCGCGCACTTCAAGCTGGCCGACCGGAATCACGCCCGCTGGGCGCTGATCCTGGGCGAGGACGAGCTGGCGCGCGACGAGATCGTCGTGCGCGACCTGCTGGTGCGCCAGGACCGCCGCCTCCCGCTGGTCGGGGGAGCGGCGGAGGTCGCCCAGGTCCTCGCCGAAATGACCCCCTGATGGAGCAGGACGAGGCGGCGCGCGTGCGCGCCCTCGGGGAGATCGCGGCGGAGTTCGACTTGGACGCGATCCGGGTCCGCACCGGCGAGGTCGAGATCGAGATCGTCCGGCGCGACCCGGCGGCGCCCATCGCGGCAGCCGTCCCGGCCCCCCTTGTCGCCCCGCCGGCGGCGCCGGCCCAACCCGCGACGGCGCCGCCCAACACCCGCGCGATCACGGCGCCGGTCGTCGGCGTCTTCTATCGCTCGGCGGCGCCGGGCGCCGAGCCCTTCGTCGAGATCGGTTCGCGGGTGCACATCGGGGACGCGCTCTGTATCCTCGAAGCGATGAAGCTGATGAACGAGATCACGACCGACTATGCAGGCGTCGTCAGCCGCATCCTGGTCGAGAACGGTGAGCTCGTGAGCCTCGGACAGGATTTGTTTTGGATCGAAGTGTGATCGAAGGCCGGCGCGGATTCGCCGCGCTCCTCGCCGATCGGCAGGGCCAGCTCGAGCGGCCGCACTATCAGGCGCAGGTCGAGGCGATCGTCGCCGCGCTGGTGCGCGCCTTTCGCGACGGCCATCGCGTGTGGTGGTTCGGCAACGGCGGGAGCGCGGCCGACGCGCAACACCTCGCCGCCGAGTTCAGCGGTCGCTTCCTGCGCGAGCGCGGCGGTTTGCCCTCGGAAGCCTTCACCGTCAACAGCTCGGCGGTGACGGCGATCGCGAACGACTTCGGCTACGAGCAGCTCTTCGCGCGGATGGTCGAAGCGTTGGCCCGCCCGGGTGACGTCGTGGTCGGCATCACGACCAGCGGGACCTCGAAGAACGTCGTCGCCGGGCTGCGCCGCGCGCGCGAGATCGGCGCGACGACCGTCGCCTTCAGTGGCAACGGTGGCGGGACCGTCACCGCGTTCGCCGATCTCGTCCTGCTCGGCCCCGACGGCTACAGCGCGATCGTCCAAGAAGTCCACATCACGATGGGTCACATCATCTGCGACCTGGTCGAACAGGAGCTGCTCTTCCCGTGATCGCCGCCGTCGCCCACGCTGCTCCGGCGTGCTACGCGCCGGTCGGCGCGATGACCCTGCCGGTCGCCGGCGCCGCGCCGGCGCGGGCGAACTCGATCGTCGCCGCCGACGGCTACGCGCTCCTGCGCTTCGGCGACGGCGACGCCGCGCACGAGAGCCTGCTGCGTCAGTCGGGCGAGCGCTGGTGCTTGCGCGCCACCGTCCGCGGCGAATTCGCCGCCGACAAGATGGGGCGGCTCGGCGTCCCGTCGCGCACCGCGCAGCGCCTGTGGATGCGGATGGAGCGCTTCCGGTCCGGGAAGCTGTGAGCCGGCCAGCGGTCTTCCTCGACCGCGACGGAACGATCATCGAGGACAAGGGATTTCTGGGCGACGCGGCCGGCGTCGCCGTGCTGCCGACCGTCGTCGACGCGCTGCGGCTGCTGCGCGGGCGCGGCTATGCGATCGCCGTCGTCTCGAACCAGTCGGGGATCGCGCGCGGCTTCTTCGGCGACGAGACGGTCCGCGCCGTGAACGGTGAGATCGACCGCCGGCTCGGCGCGGATGGCGTCGCGGTCGACGGCTGGTACTGGTGCGCGCATTTCGACGAAGGCTGCGACTGCCGCAAACCCGCCCCGGGCCTTGTCGAACGGGCCGTCGCCGAGCTCGACCTCGATCTGGCCGGCGGGCGTGGCGCCGTCGTCGGCGACCGCGGCAGCGACGTCGCGCTCGGCCACGCCGTCGGCATCCCCGGGATCCTCGTCCCCGGGCCGTATCCGTACGACGGGCCGGAGCCCGACTTCCGCGCGGCGACGCTGCTCGAAGCGGCCGAATGGATCGTGCGCCGTGGCTGAGCTGATCGCCGCACCGCGCGCGACCGAGCTGCTGGCGCGGATGGCGAACCGGCGGGTCGTCGTCGTCGGCGACATGATGGTCGACGAGTGGATCTGGGGCGACGTCTCGCGCATCTCGCCCGAAGCGCCGGTCCCGGTCGTCGCGGTGCGCGAGCACACCTTCACGCTGGGCGGCGCCGGTAACGTCGCGAACAACCTGCGCGCGCTCGGCGCGCGGGTCGCCTTCGTCGGTGGCGTGGGGAACGACGCGGAAGCCGCGCGGGCGCGCGAATTGTTGGGCGCGATCGAGGTCGAGACGGACGGCGTGATCACGCTGGACGACCGGCCGACGACGCGCAAGACGCGCGTGGTCGCGCACAACCAGCAGGTCGTGCGCGCCGACTGGGAGTCGACGGCCCCGCTGCGCGCTGCCGATCGCGCGCGCGTCGTCGCGGCGGTGCGGGCGGCGGTGCGCGGTGCCGATGCCGTCGTGCTGAGCGACTACGCCAAGGGGCTCTTCCACCGCGAGATCGTCGAGGCGGCGCTCGGCGCGCCGGTCGTCGTCGCCGACCCCAAGCCGCAGAACATCGCGCTCTTCGCCGGAGTGACCTGCATCGCGCCGAACGTCCCCGAGGCCGCGCGCGCGAGCGGCATCGCGATCGTCGACGAGGAGTCGCTCGGGCGCGCCGGCCGTGCCTTGTTGGCGGAGCTGGGCTGCCGCTACGTGCTGATCACCCGCGGCGAGCACGGGATGTCGCTGTTCGGCGCGGCCGGCGAGCGGACCGACGTGCCGGCGGTCGCGCGCACGGTCTACGACGTCTCGGGGGCGGGCGACACCGTCGTCGCCGTGCTGACCCTGGCGCTGGCGGCCGGGATCCCCGCCGAGTCGGCGACGCAGTTGGCGAACTTCGCCGCCGGCGCGGTCGTCGAGAAGCTCGGGACCGCGACCGCGAGTCCGGCCGAGATCATCGCGTTGACGGAGCACGCGCGTGGCGAGTGAGGCGGCGTTCGCGCCGGTGCTGGAGCTGGATGAAGCCGTTCGCTGGCGCGCGGAGCAGCGCGCCGCCGGCCGCATCGTCGTGACGACCAACGGCGTCTTCGATCTGCTCCATGCCGGTCACGTCGGCTATCTGGCCTGGGCTCGCGCGCAGGGCGATGCGCTGCTGCTGCTGCTCAACCGCGACGAATCGGTGCAGCTGCTCGGCAAGGGCCCGGACCGTCCGCTCGTCCCGTTCGCCGACCGCGCCCGCGTGCTGAGCGGGCTGCGCAGCGTCGATGCGATCGTCGGCTTCGCCGAACGGATGCCCGACGTCGCGCTCGATCAGCTCGCGCCCGACATTCACGTCAAGAGCGCGCAGTACCGGCTCGAAGAGCTGCCCGAGCGGTACGTCGTCGAGCGCCACGGCGGCCGCATCCTGCTCGCCCCGCACGAGCCCGGCCGCAGCACGACCGACCTGTTGGCGCGCGTGCGCTCGCGCGCCTAGCTCGCACCGTGATCATCACCATCACGGCGAATGGGCCGGGCGAGTTCGCCGGCTGGGTGCGGCCGCTGGTCGCGGCGCTGCGGGCGCGCGATCCGGCGACGGCGATCCACGTGCTCGCCGTCCCTGACGACTTCGCCAGCGGGCACGAGGCGGCGTACGTCGAGCGGCTCTTCCCGGGCGTGCGCGCGTATCCGCCGGCGGTGTACGTGCGGCTCGCCTTGGGGCGCAGCGTCGCGGGGTTGCCGGCGCGGGTCGACCGCGTGCAATATCTCGGCGGCGAC
>JBEKLD010000206.1:0-3918 GCA_050010375.1 Vulcanimicrobiaceae bacterium | reverse complement strand
CAAACCGTAACCACATGCGCACCTTGACGGTGCTCTGCGATCGCGTCGGTGACGACGGCGGCGCCGAGCGATATTGGGAGACGGTCGTTCCGGGCCTCCTGCGTCGCGGTGTGCGCGTCCAGCTGCTGGCCCGATTCGTCTCGGCGGGCGCGTCGCGCTACGGTACGGTAGCGCACGAAATCTGCTGGGGCGGCGAGGACGACGCGCCGTCCGCCGGCGCGGCGCAGGCCGTCGCCGAGGCGCTGCGCGCCGAGCCTCCGGACGCGATCCTGACCGCGAACGTGTTCGACACCGCCGTTCTGGACGCGGTCCGCGCGGCCGGCCCGCGCTGGCTGGTCCGCCTGCACGACCATCGCGCGTTCTGCCCTACGGGCGATCGCGTCTACCCGCAGTTCGCCTCGCCGTGCAGCGCCGCGATGGGCAACGCCTGCCGCGCCGCCACCCTGCTGCGCGGCTGCGTGCATGGTCCGCGCGCCTCCTCGTTCGAGCGGATCAGCGCGCGCGAGGCCGTCCGCGACCGCCTGACGCAGGCCGACGGCATGGTCGTCGCGAGCCGGCACATGGACGCCATCTGCCGCACCAACGGCGTCGCCGCGGAGCGGATCGCGATCGCACCCTCGCCCCTCCCCGACGCTGCGTTCGCGGACCGACCGGCCGAGCCGACCGGGCGCAGCATCGTCTTCGCGGGGCGGTTGACGCCGCGCAAGGGTCTCTGCTCGCTGGTGCGCGCGCTGGGCCGCCTGCCGGCCGCGCAGCGTCCGCGGCTGGTCGTCGCGGGCGAAGGCGCGGCCGAGGAACAGGCCGCGCGCGCCGAAGCCGCGCGGCTGGGCGTCACGGTCGAATGGCTCGGTCGCGTCGGCGCGCCCGAGCTGCGCCGCGCGATCGACGGCGCGCTGGCCGTCGCGGTCCCCTCGCTGTGGCCCGAACCGTTCGGACTGGTCGGGATCGAGGGCCAGGCGCGTGGCCGTCCCGCGGTCGCCTACCGGGTCGGCGGGATCGAGGACTGGATCGCCGACGCGGGGATCGCGGTGCGCCGCGGCGACGAGGCCGCGCTGGCCGAGGCGATCCGCTCCGTGCTCGACGAGCAGACCTGGAGCGCCTTCGCCAGCAAAGCGCGCACCCACGCCGAGGCTTATCGGCTCGACGCGCATCTCGACCGGCTGCTGCAGCTCTGCGAGGCTGCGTAGCCATGCAACAGCACAAAAACGAAAGGACCGTGGGACGATGAGAATCCTGGTGATCGGGGGCGACGGCTACTGCGGGTGGGCCACCTCGCTCCACCTGTCGAGCCGCGGTCACGACGTCACCATCATGGACAGCCTGGTGCGCCGCGAGTGGGATCGCGAGCACGGGTTGGACTCGCTCGTTCCGATCGCCTCGGCGCGCCGCCGGGTCGACAAGTGGAAGCGCCTGACCGGGAAGACGATTCGCTTCGAACGCGCCGACGTCACCGACTATCAGGCCCTCTGCGACGTGATCGAGAGCGCCGCTCCGGAGGCCGTCGTCCACTTCGGCCAGCAGCGCAGTGCCCCGTTCTCGATGATCGACCGCGAGCACGCGGTCCGCACGCACCTCAACAACACGATCGGTAACATGAACGTCCTGTGGGCGCTCCACGAGCGCGCACCGCAGACGCACTTGGTGAAGCTCGGGACGATGGGCGAGTACGGCACGCCGAACATCGACGTCGAGGAAGGCTTCATCACGATCGAGCACAACGGGCGCAGCGACACGCTCCCGTTCCCCAAACAGCCCGGTTCGTTTTACCATCTCACCAAGGTCAGCGACAGCGATCAGATCTACTTCGCCTGCCGGGTCTGGAAGCTGCGCGCGACCGACCTCAACCAAGGCATCGTCTACGGCACCTTCACCGAGCAGACCGCGGCCTCGAACGTGCTGGCCAACCGCTACGACTACGACCACGTCTTCGGCACGGTGCTCAACCGCTTCTGCGTCGAAGCCGCGCTCGGTCACCCGCTGACCGTCTACGGCCGCGGCGGTCAGACCCGCTCGTTCTTGGACATCCGCGACACGGTGCGCTGCATCGAGATCGCCGTCACCAATCCGGCCAAGGCCGGCGAATACCGCGTCTTCAACCAGTTCACCGAGATGTTCAGCGTCCAGGAGCTGGCCGAGCGCGTCACGCGCGTCGCCGGGACGCTGGGACTCGAGTGTACGATCGCGCATATCGCCAACCCGCGGACCGAGCGCGAGGAGCACTACTACAACTGCGTCAACACGAACCTCCGCTCGCTGGGGCTCGAGCCGACGCTGCTGCACGACGACACGATCGCCGGGCTGATCCGACAGGCGGCCGAACACCGCGAGCGGATCGACCTGCGGCTGATCCCCCCGCGCGTCGAGTGGAACCGCCAAGACCCACCGGCCCCGCTGCGCGCCGCCGCCTCGTAACAAGGCGCTCCGCCCCGGGCTGCGCGCCCCCCACGCCTAGGGCGTGGGGCCCCCAGTCCGAGCTCGCAACGAGACTACTTGCCGGGCGCGAGAGCTCTGCGCTCGCTCCATCACCATCGCCTCAAGCCCCGCCCCAACGGGGGAAGAGCGCGGCGTCGATTCCGAACTGATCGAGGGCTTTGCCGACGGTGTGGTTGACGATGTCCTCGACGGTGCGCGGGCGCGCGTACCAACCCGGGATCGGCGGCAAGATCACCGCCCCGAGCTCGGAGAGTTGCACGAGCGTGCGCAGGTGGCCGAGGTGGAACGGCGTCTCGCGCACGACCAAGACCAGCGGCCGCCGTTCTTTGAGGCAGACGTCGGCCGCGCGGACCAACAGGTTCGCGTTGAAGCTGTAGGCGATCGCCGAGGCGGTCCGCATCGAGCACGGGACGACCAGCATCCCGTCGGTGACGAAGGAGCCCGACGAGATCGTCGCGGCCAGATCCTCGTCGGTATGGACGACGTCGGCCAGCGCCTCGAGATCGCTCACGGTCGAGTCGGTCTCGAGCACGATCGTCCGACGCGCTTGCTGCGAGACGACCAGGTGCGTCTCGACGTCGGGGACGGCCCGCAGCGCGCGCAGCGTGGCGAAGGCGTAGACGCTGCCGCTCGCCCCGGAGACCCCGACGATGAGCCGTCTCGTCGCCACCGTCCACCCTTTCCACGCGCGTCCACAGATTCCAGGGGCGCCGTGGATACCGGGGGGCGGGCCGCGCCGCCGACCGAAGCTCGGCAGGTGCTTCTGGTCGACGAACGGCGCTTGCCGGCAGACGACGCCATCGCCCCGGCCGCGCTGCTGACCCGCCTGGTCGGCCGGCGCGTGCTGGCGGCGAGCGAGCGGCGCGCGATCGTGCGCCGGCTGGCGGCGACGCGCGAAGACGCCGCGCTCCCAGCGCATGTCCGCCGCAGCTCGTCGCTCGCCGCCCGGGTCGTCGAGGCGCTCGACCGCGGTCCGGTCCCGGCACCCCTCGAAGCCCTGGCCGGACACGTCCGCACCCTGACGGCGTTCGCCGACGCGCTCGACGTGCGCGGCGCGCTGCGCGCCGCGCTGGGCGGCGCGCACGCGCTCGAGACCGACGTGCTGCGAATCGACGCGGCGCTGCTCGGCGAAGCCGACGACGCCTTCGCTTGGCGCCGGCTAGCCGTCGAAGCCGGGGTCCCCTTCGAGATCGTCGAGCTCGGACCGCCGGCGCCGCCGCCGCTCGACCGCGCCGCGCTGGCCGGCGTCGTCGCGCTGCTGCGCTTCGCGCAATCGGGGAGCGACGCGGATGCGCGCCGGGCGCTGGTCGCGCCTCAGAGCGGCGTCGCGGCGGATGAGGCGCGCACCTTGCTCGCGACCGCCGGCGAACGCGCCGAGCTGCTCGAGCTGATCGCGCGCGGCGCGGTCGCGCCGGCGACGCGCTTCGCGCAGGGCCTGGCCGGGCTGCGCGCAGCGTATCGCGCGCCCGACGCCACCGCGAGCAG
>JBEKLD010000205.1:0-3928 GCA_050010375.1 Vulcanimicrobiaceae bacterium | reverse complement strand
CGAGCTCGCTCAAGCCGCGCTCCGTCAGCGCGACGCCGCCACCGCGGCCACGCCGCGTCTGCACGAGCCCCTCGTCGACGAGGCCTTCGAGCGCGGCGGTGAATCTGTAGTCAGAGAGGCCCGATAGCGCGGCGACGACCGGCCGCGGCGTGCGCTCGCACAGGCCGTGCCGGCGCAGCAGTTCGATCAGGATTGTGTGGCGGCCGTCGGCCGCGGCCGCGATCGTGGGCGCCCCCTCCGCTTCCGGCTCGTCGCCTTCGTCGTGAGGCTCCGCGACGTCGCCGGCGCCGCTCAGCCCGTCGAACGCCGAGAGGTCGACCTCCGCGCGGACGCTGGGCACCACGCGCGGCTCGCCGATTCGCTTCGGCTGCGCGGCGTCCCACGTCGAGCGTAGCCGGAAGCGGAATCGCGTAGCCGTCGCCTCCGCGTCATCGTCGCCAAGCCATGCCCCATCCGGGAGAAACCAGCTCTCGCCGCGCTTGAGCGTCGCGAAGGTCGTGACGATCTTGCGCGCCTTCGTGCGGCCAGCGCGGCTGCCGACCTGCGCCATGATGGCCCGCTGCTCATCCTCGTCGCTGTTCAGCATCGCGACCAGCGCACTGTTGGCGTTGAGGACGTCGTGCGAGAAATGGTTGACCCGCTGGGTGGACATCGTCCACCCGACAGTCTCGTTCCGGCATTGGCGGGCCCACTCGCTCACCGCGACCGACGAGGCGAAGTGCGCCTTCGAGGTTGATCGCGCCGGCACCCAACGCTCCCCTTCCTCGAGGACGACGTGAATCGGAACACCCACGTAGCGCAGAAGCGCGCCAAAGAAGTCGGCCGCGAAGTAGTGCTGCTCGTCGCGCGCGAGCTGTGAGAGGTCGAGAACCGCGGAGACGCCCGGCCCGAGGATCTCGGCCAGCGCGGCGCCATCGCCGGCGCTCAGCGGCAAGTCGCCATGAAGGCCACCAAGGATCGGGATCGACAGGCCCGGCTCGAGGCCACTCGGGCTCGAGCGCAAGCCCCACATATTGCCGATCGCGTCGACGACGATCGTCGGGATGCCGTTGCGCACGAACTCCTCGACGAGGACGCAGTCTGAATTTGTTTTGCCAGCTCCGGACTTTCCGAAAATGACGTAGCGTGCGATCGCGGCCTCCAGCGGGAAGCTCACGCCGGCGGCGACCGCGATCGGCCCCTTCGGAGCCGGGATCTCGCCGAACTCGGAGGCGCCGGCCTGCTGCTGGATACGCGCTTCGCAGCGCTCGTCGTCGGCGCAACACCAGAGGCCCGGTCCATCGGGGATGAGCCTGGCGCCGGCAGCGTCGACGCCGCAGTAGACGCAGGCCTTCGAGGGACGCACGGATTGCACGTTGCGAGCGGCTTCCATCAGCGTGGCTTGCCCGTCGGGAAGAGCGTCTCGCTCGCGCGTAACTCGTCGCCCGACTCTTCGATCAGGCCTTGAACGCGCAACGCGGAGAGGGCGTTCCTCAACGTCGACTTCGTCGGATCGACGCTGGCGCGCGTGCCAGCCTCATCGCGCGTGAGGAACTTCGGGTAGGACGCGATCAGCACGTCGAGCACCGCGAGCGGCGCCGAAGCGAGCTTCCCGCGCCAGAGCGCAATCGTCTCCTCGGTCGTCTTTGGTCGCGGCGGCGGACCGGAAAGCCTGCGTCCCGCCGGCGTCAGCTGGATCTCGTCGTCGATCGTCTCGATCAAGCCACGCGTGCGCAGGGCTGACAGAGCGTTGCGCAGGGTGCTCTTGCGGACGCTGTAGCCGGTCAGCGCGGCGACCTGAGCGCGCGTGGCCACGCCGTCCGGGCGCTCAGCAACCGCCATCAGCACGGCTGACGGCGCGACTGCGAGGTCGCCGGCGTCGGAAGGTGCGCACACCGCCGATTCAGGCCGCGGCGCCGGCTGTCGCCGCGGCGCCGCGGCCGTCCGGCGATGGCCGTTGAATGTCTCGCCACGCTCCGGCAGCACTACCTTCGCCGGACCGCGCGCGGGTTGCTCGACGGCGCTGCTGAGTTGGTGGACGACCGCGGTGAGCGCCGAGAGCCCGTGGTCGAGCGCCGAGCGATGTGCGGCGCCCTGCACCACGAACTCCTCGACGACGGCGCGCAGCAACGTGCGGTCGACGTCGGTCAGCACCGAAACCTCGACGCGCTCCGGCTCGCGCGCCTCCAAGTGCGCGATCGTCGCGCGCAGCTGCGCGACCTCGCCGGGATCGGGGCCGGGCGCGCGGTCCCGCAGCTGCCGCTGGAGGTCGGCGATCGTCGCGCGCAGCGCCTTCGGGTCGTCGGCCTTGGCGCGCTCGATCGTCACGGCCATCGCCTTCTCGACCTCGGCTAGCTCGGCGGCCGAGAGCGGCCGTGGCTCGACGTGCTCGACGCCGGCGACAGGCGTCGCGGAGGCGTCGTAGGTCCGGCGCTTGCCGATCTTCACCTTCTCCAGCTTGTGCAGCCACGAAGGCGACCACAGGTAGGCGGTCCCGATCGGGAGCCCCGGCAACTCGTCGACGAGCGCCTTCGTCCCGACGCCCTGCTCGACGATCCAGTTCTCAAGCGCCTTGCGCTCCTGCGCGCCGTTGGTCTGCAGGACGAAGAGCGCCTCGGTCTGGTTGAGCGCGTCCTTGTTGACCGACTGCGGCCGCTGCGAGATCAGCGTCGCGCCGATCCCGAAGTTGCGGCCGAGCTTGACGATGTCTTCGAACGCACCCAGCATCCGCGCATCGGAGTAGAAGCCCCCCTTCGGGTGGCGCTCCCCGCCGCTCGTCGCCGCGTTTTGCGGTACGAACACCTGGGCCTCCTCGACGAAGAAGTGCATCGGCGATCGACGCTGCTTCTTGCGATGGAAGAGCTGCTCGGCGAAGTCGGTCGCGAACTTCTTGCGATCGTGCTTGCGCATCTGGCTCACGTCCAGCACGACGGAGATCCCTCGATCGATGATCAGGTCGGCGATGAACGCACCGGCCTCGGGCTCGAGCGGCACGTCACCGTGAAGGCCGCCGAAGATCGGCAGGTCGAATCCCTTGCTCTTCCCGTCGGCGCCGATGCGCAGCGAGTACCATACTCCGACCGGGTCCAAGGCGACGATCTGCGCGCCTATGTCGAGCATGCCCTCGGCGAGCTTCATCGCGCCGTAGCTCTTGCCGGCGCCGCGACGCGCGAGGAACGCGAACGTCTGCGTCACGGCGTCAGCTCCCAGTTCGAGGCCGGCCGCCAAGCGAATCGTGTTAGGCACCCATCTTCTCCTGTACGCCGTCGATCACGCGGCGCGTGTGTTCTTGGATCGCTTCGGGGAGATGCTCGTAGCCGTAGCGCAGCGCGGCGTAGAGCAGCGTCTCCACCGCGATCTCGCCGCGCTCAGCGGTCTCGGCGAAGAGCGAGCCGATGCGTACGTTGGCGACGTCGTCAGCGCCGAGGTCGTCCGGGCGCGCATGATCGCCACGCGCGACGAAGGACTCGATTGACGGGTAGCGCGGGTCAGGCTGCCCTTCAGGCGTCAAGGCGCACCTCGGAAGCTGCCAGCGTGAGACGGCTCGTCCCCCGCCTGCGCCCCGCCGAGGGCTGAGAGGATGGTGTCGAGTGCGTTCTCCCATGGGTCGTTCGTGTTTGAGTGCTCGCCGATGTCGACACCGAAGTGCTCCGCGATTGCATGCGACATGTCGTCCGCGGCCTTCTCGGCGCGGTCGCGCTCTACGCATACCTCATGGAGTTCGGCTTCTGCGGCTTCTGCGGCTTCGTCGTAGTTGCCCCGCTCGCGGTCCGGCAGGGCTTGCGGGGCGGCGCGGTCGTAGTAGTCTGCGCCTACTCGACGTAGCGCGGCGACAGCGCCATGATTCCAGGCGTCCTCCATGAACTCGATGTCATCGTCGCTGTACTTGTCGCGGTACAAGCGTTCCCAGCTTCGGCCGTGCTGGATCATAGCGTGGGCGACCCAGGCG
>JBEKLD010000204.1:0-4084 GCA_050010375.1 Vulcanimicrobiaceae bacterium | reverse complement strand
GCAGCAGCGCCTTCGCGCCCAGCTCGTCGAGCGGCGCTGCGATGCGTTCCGCCGCGGCCTCGACGCTCGCCCGCGCCCGAGCGACGCGCGCGCGGGCGGCGGCATCCTCGACCAGCGCGCGGACCGCTCGCGCGGTGCGCTCGGGACCGGGGAAGGCGGGGATGCCGAGCTCGCGCAGCGCGGCGAACGTCGGCGCGACGTCCCCGTCGATCCCCATCGTGCCGAACACGACCGGGACGCCCAGCTGCGCACGCGCCGCGCCGAAGACGGCGACCGGATCGACCGCCGCCGGCTCATGCAGCGTGTAGACCGCGACCGCGTCGATCGCCGGATCGTCGGCGATCGCGCGCAGCACCTCGCCGTAGGTCGGCGCGGGGCGCGCGGTGTCGACCGGGTTGCGCACGTAGGTCATCGGCGGGAGCAGCTCGGCGATCCGCGCCGCCGTCGCGTCGCCGAAGCTCGGCAGCGCGACGCCGCTGGTCCGCAGCGCGTCGAACATCAACAGACCCGGGCCGGCCTGCGCCGTCATCAACCCGACGCCGGCGTCGGCTTTCGGCGGGATGCGGCCGTGGACGAGCGCGATCGCGGCGTCGACCAGCTCGTCGGTCGTCTCTACGAGGACCGCGCCGGCGGCGCGCAGCGCGGCCCGCTTGCGCGCGTAGTCGCCGATCAGATTCCCGGTGTGCGATTGCGCGAACGTCGCGACGTCGGCCCGGCCGACCGTCAGCGCGACGACGGCTTTCTTTGGGACAGCGCGGCGGATCGTCTCGACCAGCGCGCGACCGTCGGGGATCCCCTCGAGGTGCAGGGCGATGACGTCGGTGAGCGGGTCGTCGGCGAGCCAGGCGACGACGTCGGCCGCGGCGACGTCGACGCTGTTCCCAAGGCCGACCGCGAGTCGCACGCCGTAGCCGCGGTTCTGCAGCAAAAACGCCGTCGTGATGTTGACGCCCGCGCTCTGCGCAACGACCGCGATGCGTCCGGCCGGCAGGCGTTCGAGCCCCGGCGCGAACGAGGCGGCGAAGCCGGCGGGCGGGTTCGCGAAGCCGGCGGTGTTCGGGCCGAGCAGACGAATCGAGCCGGCGCGGCAGATCTGCGCCAGCGCGTCCTGCAACGAGCGGCCCGGCGCGCCGCTTTCGCCGAACCCACCGCCGGCGATCAGCGCGCCGCCCGCGCCGGCGGCATCGGCTTCGGCCAACGCGGCGGGACACGCCTCGGCCGGGATCGCCAGCGCGACCAAATCGACCGGCGTCCCGATCGCGGCCAGCGACGGGTACGCGCGCAGCCCGAGGATCTCGCTCGCCTTCGGGTTGATCGGATAGAGCTTTCCGGCGAAGCCGGTCAGATTCTTGAGCAGCTGGTGGCCGGCTTTGTCGGGTGAGGCCGAGGCGCCGACGACCGCGATCGAGCGCGGCGCGAACAGCCGCTCGAGGCCGCGCGTGCGGCTCACGCCGTGGCGTCCGCCGTCGCGGGGAGCAGCCACGCGCGCAGGTCGGCTGGGATCGGCTCCATCACCAGCTTCTCGCTGTCGGCGAGCTTGCGGGCGTGCGCGCGCACCTCGAAACCGGTCGCGATCAGCGTCTCGCCGCGCAGGATCTCGTGCTCGACGCGCAGCGCGCGCGTCCGCACCTCGGCGACGCGGGTCACGACCGTGAACGTATCGCCGGGATAGAGCGGCGCCAAGAACTTCCCGCCGCTCTCGAGGATCGGGAAGCCGATCCCACCGGCGTTGAGGCCGGCCTCGAAGTCGTAGGGGCTCTGCCGCCACAGCTCCTCGGTCCCGAGGTCGAAATACTGGAAGAAGTTCGGATAGAAGACGATCCCGAACGCGTCGGTCTCGCCGAAGCGCACGCGCAGTTCGAGCCGCGTGACGCGGCCCGCGCTCACGCCGCACCTCCGGCGTGGGCCGGCGCGGCGACGCCGATCGAGAACGAGCCGATGCGGGCGATCGTGCAGACGAGCCTCTCGCCGGGATGGATCGCGCCGACCCCGGCGGGGGCACCGGTCATCAAGAGATCGCCCGGCTCGAGCGTCATCGCGGCCGACGCGTAGACGATCAGGTCGGTGACGCTCACCGTCATGTCCCGCGTGTTCACGGCTTGCCGCGTCGTGCCATCGATCGCCAGCGCGATGTCGAGGTCCATCGGGTCACCGACCTCGTCGGCGGTCGAAACCCACGGGCCGAGCGGCGCGAAGGTGTCGTAGCTCTTGCGCCGCACCCGCTCGCCCTTGCCGCGCACGGTGACGTCGAGCCCGATCGTGTAGCCGAAGACGTGGTCGAGCGCACTCGCCGCATCGACCGCGCTCGTCCGCTTCCCGATCACGACGGTCAGTTCGCACTCGTGGTGGATCTCCTTGCCGTCGACCAGCGGGCCGTGCGGCAGGACGATGCGATCCGACGGGCCGCACAGCGCCGACGGTGCCTTGAGGAAGACGTCGAAGTCGAGCAGCGCCGGGTCGATGCCGCCCGCGACGCGCTCGAGGACGCCGCCGCGCATCTCCTCGACGTGGGCCGCGTAGTTGGCCGCGGCGGCGACGATCTTGGTCGGGTTCAGCGCCGGCGCGCGCAACCGCACCCGCGTCAGCGGGATCGGGGCGCCGTTGGCGGCGAGGCGTTCGAGCGCGCCACGGCGCAGCGCGAAGTCGCGCACGAGCCGCACCCACCAGCCGGCGCCGAGCGGATCGTCCGACCAGTCGGGGACGCCGGCGGTGACGTCGACCAGGCTCGCGCCGGCGGCGTCGACGACCCCCAAGCGCCAGTCGTCGAAGATGGCCAGTCGCATCAGAGCACCGCGTAGCGCCCGCGGTGCGGGCCGAGCGGCCAGCGGCCGAGCGCGAAGAGACGATCGATCGCGACGAAGGGGTGCTCCGGTTTCCCGCACGCGCGCGCCAGCGCCGCGTGGTAGGCGCCCAGCGCGGCCGCGCCGGCCAGCACGCGCGCCAACTCGTCGTTCACGATCCCGACCGCGCTCAGCGCCGACCGCGCGGCGGCGATCGTCGGTTCGAGCGCCGCGTCGACGATCGAGCTCAAGTCGGCCAAGACGCGCTTTTCGCCGGCGGCGGCGGCGGCCCGGTCGCGCAGCAGGCGCGCCTCGACCGCGTCGGCGTCGGCGGCCGGGGCGCCGGCCGGTTCGAGCGCGAGCGCGCGCGCCGCCGCCAAGTCGGGCACGGCTTCGATCCCGGCGACGTGATAGCCGGCGGCCGCGGACAACGCGAGCGCGTACTCGTCGTCGGCCAGCGGTGCGCCGAGGCGGCTGAACCACGGCCGCCCGCGCATCGCCTGCGCGATCGCCCGAACGGCGTCGAGATCGACGATCATCGCGCGGCTACGCCAGCGCCTCGGCCGGCAACTCGGGGAGGGTGAGGTCGAACTTCGCGACGAGTGCCTTGGCGCGCTCGACGTAATCGGCGCGCATCTCCTCGTTCGTCCGCTGCTTGATCCCCCACTTGATGAACAGCGCGTTGTTCTTCGACTTCGAGCGTCCGAAGAAGGACGGCAGGGTCGGCCAGATCGCGTCGATCGCGGCCTGCACCTTCGCTTTGCCGGCCGGCGTCTTGACCAGTTCGCCGACGGAGTCCTCGCCGAACTTGGCGTGGAAGCGCTCCTCGGGCATCGTCGCGCGACCGGCGTTGCGCAGCGGAACGTAGGTGCAGTGCAGCAGGTCCTCGACCTGGAGGATCTCCGCCATGTCGCCCAAGAGCTTGATGACGCAGAACTCCTCCCACGACGTCAGCGGCGTCTCGAAGATCGAGAGCGGGCGCTTCGTGGTGCGGTCGGGGATCATCTTCTCCTCGGGGATGCCGATCTCGCGGCCGAGGTTGAAGAAGCGGACGTGGTGGCCGTACTCTTCCATCGCGACGCGGCAGGTCAACCACTTCCAGTACGGCGTCGGCGCATAGGCGACGGCCGGCTCGTCGAACACCTGCGCTCCGTAGAGCTCGTTGATCGCGTGGGAGATCAGGATCTTGGCGACCGCGTCTTGGTACTCTTGCGGCTGGGTCGCGAGCTCGGCGGGGGTCTTGACTTCGAGGGCGGCGGACACGATAGACTCCTTCGTCAGACGACGGGTGGGGTGCTGAACGC
>JBEKLD010000203.1:0-4197 GCA_050010375.1 Vulcanimicrobiaceae bacterium | reverse complement strand
GCCGGGCGGAGCAGGCCGCTGATCGCGCGCAACGTCGTCGTCTTCCCGGCGCCGTTGGCGCCGATCAGCGTCACGACCTCGCCCTCGTCGACCGCCAGCGAGACGTCGTGCAGCGCCGTGACGCGCCCGTAGCGCGCGACCAGCCCCTCGACCTCGAGCAGCGCCACTAGGCCGGGGCTCCCAGGTACGCCTCGATCACGCGCGGGTTGGCCCGCACCTCGGCCGGCGTCCCCTCGGCGATGCGCTCGCCGTGGTCGAGCACGGTGATCCGCTCGCTGAGCTCCATCACCAGCCCCATGTCGTGCTCGATCAGGAAGACGGTCGCACCGCGCTCGCGGATGCGCCGGATCAGTCCGATCAGGTCGTGCTTCTCGCTGTGGTTGAGTCCGGCCGCCGGCTCGTCGAGCAACACCAGCTTGGGCTGCGAGGCCAGTGCGCGCGCGATCTCGAGCCGCCGCTGCAAGCCGTAGGGGAGGTTGCGCGCCGTCGTCTGCGCCTCGCGCTCCAAGCCGACGAAGCGGAGCAGCTCGAAGGCACGCTCGGCGGCGACGCGCTCCTCGCGGCGTTGGCGCGGCGTGTGGAGCAGGTCGTCGACCAGATGTGCGCGCAGTCGGGCGTGCTCGCCGGCCAGCACGTTGTCGAGCACCGACATGAACGAGAACAGCCGGACGTTCTGGAAGGTGCGCGCGATCCCGAGCGCGGCGATCGCCCCGGTCGAGCGGCCCAACAGCGAGACGCCGTCGAAGACGATCCGCCCGGCGCTGGGCCGGTAGATCCCGGTGATCAGGTTGAAGACCGTCGACTTGCCCGCGCCGTTGGGGCCGATCATCGCGACGATCGAGCCGGCGTCGAGCGCGAAGTTCAGATCGCCGACCGCGACTAAACCGCCGAAGCGCTGCGTGACGTGCTCGAGCGAGAGCAGCGGCATCAGGGCGACGCCTCCGCGTAGAGCTCTTGCTCGCGCGCCCCCGCCGTCGCGTCGTCGTCGGCCGCGTGCAGCTCCGCCTTGCGTTGCCGGCTCGGCAACAGCCCCTCGGGCCGAAAGAGCATCATCATCACCAAGATCACGCCGTAGATCAAAAAGCGCGAGCCGGTCAGGTCGAGGTGCAGCCAACTCGAGCTCTGCGGCAAGATGAAGCGGTCGAGGAACGAGATCACCAGCGAGCCGACGATCACGCCGGGGATGTTGCCCATCCCGCCCAACACGAGCATCGAGAGGATGGCCACGCTGACGTTGAACTGGAACTGGTCGGGCGAGACCAGCTGCAGCTTCGCCGCGTACGCGCAGCCGGCCAGACCGCTGAACGAGGCGCCGATCGAAAAGGCGGCGAGCTTGGTCGCGGTCGTATTGATTCCCATGTGCGCGGCGGCCAGCTCGTCTTCGCGGATCGCCATCCAGGCACGTCCCAGGCGGCTGGTGCGCAAATTGTTCGCCAACCACACAGCCAGGGCGATCAAGACCAGGATCAGCAGATAGTACGGCAGCGCGTTGAGGCCGAAGCGGTAGCCGAAGAGCACCGGCTGGTCGAGCGGGCCGATCCCGTTCGGCCCGCCGGTCCACTGCGTGAGGTTGAGGAACGTCTGCGGAACGATCTCACCGAACCCCAGCGTGACGATCGCCAGATAGTCGCCGCGCAGCCGCAAGGTCGGCGCGCCGAGCAGGATCCCGAACAGCGCGGCGATCCCCGATGCCAGGAAGAGCAGCAGCCAGAACGGCAGATGGATGCCCAGCTGCGGCGAGGCGAGCAGCGCGAACGCGTACGAGCCGATCGCGAAGAAGGCCGCGTACCCGAGGTCGAGCAGGCCGGCGAAGCCGACAACGATGTTGAGCCCCAGCGCGAGCAGGACGAACGCGCCGGCGTCGGCCAGGAAGTTCGTGAAGGCGCCGTTGCGCACGATCAGCGGCAGCACGATCGCCGCCGCAAAGATGAGCCCGACGTTGCGCAGCGCCGGCGACACGGTCACACTTTGTTCGGCAGCGACTCGCCGAGCAGTCCGGCGGGCCGGAAAATCAGGACCAGAACCAGGACCGAGAAGACGACGACGTTCGACCACTCGTCGCTGATGAACTGAGTGGTCAGCGCCTCGATCAGCCCGATCAAGAAGCCGCCCAGCATCGCACCGGCCAGATTCCCGATCCCGCCCAGGACCGCGGCGGTGAAGGCCTTGAGCCCGGCGGCGAAGCCATTGAAAAACCAAGTCGAGCCGTAGTAGACGCCCGAGACGAAACCTGCCGCCCCCGCCAGCGCCGAGCCGATCAGGAAGGTCAGCGCGATGGTCGTGTTGATGTCGATCCCCATCAACTGCGCGGCGTCGCGGTCCTGCGCGGTCGCGCGCATCGCCTTCCCCAGACGCGTATTGTAGACGAAGGCCTGCAGCGCGATCATCATCACGACCGCGAGCAGGACGACCAGGATCTGCTTAGCCTGGATCGTGACCGACCCGGCGACGAAGGCCGGGTTCGGGACGACGTCGGGAAAGGGGATCGGCGAGGGCCCGCGCCAGTACTGCATCAGGTTCTCGAGGATGAACGACATTCCGATCGCGGTGATCAGCGGCGCGAGGCGCGGCGCGTTGCGCAGCCGCCGGTAGGCCAGCCGCTCGATCAGCACGCCGACGATCCCGCACAGCAGCATCGCGCCGGCGATCGTCACCAGGACGACGACGATCAGCGTCGGGCCCGTCACCACGCCGGTCACGCCGAGCAGCCCCAAGATCGCCAGCGAGAAGAACGTCCCCAGCGTGTAGACGTCGCCGTGCGCGAAGTTGATCAGCTCGATGATCCCGTAGACCATCGTATACCCGAGCGCGATGAGCGCGTAGATGCCGCCGAGCGAGATCCCGTTGATGAGCTGCTGGAGGAAGACGTCCACCTCAGCTCACGTTTTGAGCGTGAGCTGGGCGACGGTGATGGGTTTGCCGTGCACGACTTGCTTGAGGGTCAGGATCGGCGCTGTCGTGTCGCCGTTCGCATCGAAGCCGACCGTTCCGATCGGTGAGGCGAAGCCCGTCGTCGCCGCGACGTTCGACAGCACGGCAGCACGCGTTGGCGTGGTCCCGCCATCGTCCTTGATCGCCTTGCCGATCGCGGCGATCTCGATCATCGCGGCGGTGTATGCATTAGCGGAGTAGGCGCCGATGTCAGCGTTGAACCGCTTGCGGTACGCCGCGACGAACGCGGTCGCCGAGGGCAGCTTCGCCGCGTCGGGAGCCGCCAAACTGTAGTAGGTGTGGTCGGCCATCGGTCCGGCGACTTTGAGGAACTCGGTGGTGCCGATTCCGTCGCCACCCATGTACGGAACGGCGGCCATGCCGACGTCGGCCATCTGCAAGCGCACCAACGCACCGCCGGTCGACACGTCGCCACCGTAGAAGACGGCGTCGGGCTGCAGCGTCTTGGCTTTGGTGAGCAGCGCCTTGAAGTCTTGCTGGTTGGCAGTGATGTGGTCGTGGCCGAGGATCGTCCCGCCGAGCGCGCGGAAGGCCGGATCGAAGACGTCGGCCAGCCCCTTGCCGTACGTCTCGTTGTCGTCGATGACGTAGATCTTCTTCCAGCCCAACCGTTGGGCGAACTGCGCGAGCGCCGTTCCCTGCCGGCTGTCGCGCGTGCAGACCCGGAAGTACGCGATCGTGTCAGGGTGCGAAGACCGCAGCGCCTTGGCGGCGTCGCCGATCGTCAGTTTGTCGTTGGTGTTGGAGGGCGAGATCTGGGCCAGCGCGGCGTCGTTGGTGAGCGGGATCTCGGCCTTGGCGACGTTGGAGTTGTAGGGGCCGACCATCGCCAGCACCGCCGGGTCGGCGATGAGCGTCTTGACGTTCTGCGCCCCGGCGGCTGGATCGTGCTTGCCCTGGACCGAGTCGTCGAGGATGATGGTCGTCAGCTTGAACTTGCCGCCGGCGAAGCCGGCTGCGTTGGCCTGTTCGACGGCCAAGATCGCGCCGTTCTTCGTCGGCACTCCGACCGCGGCGTCGGCGCCGTTCAGCGGCAGATCGATGCCGATCTCGATCGTCGGGATGCCGCCGGACGATCCGCTGGCGGACGAGCCGCTGCCCGACGACGAGCCGGAGCAGGCGGCCAGGGCGGCGGTCAAGCCGGCCACGACGGCGGCGCGGAGAATCGGTGACCAACGCATGTGCGACTCCTAGAGCAAGCCGGAGCGAGTTGGGGCCAAGTACGCCCGGGCAGACCGGCCGCCC
>JBEKLD010000202.1:0-4317 GCA_050010375.1 Vulcanimicrobiaceae bacterium | reverse complement strand
AACCTGGGCAGCGCGCGCGCCGTCATCGCGCTGACGGATTCCGACACCTCCAACCTGGAGGTCGCGCTCGGCGTCCACGGCCGTAACCCACAGATCCCGGTCGTCATGCGCGTCCAGGACGAGGCCTTCGCCGTCTCGATCGCCAGCCAGTTCGACGCGATCCAGACCTACTCGACCACGGCGCTGGCGGCGCCGGTCTTCGCGATGCTCTCGCGCTTCCCCGGGACCCGTGGAAGAATCGCGTTTGGTGACGATACCTACAACGTAGGGGAACGCCAGCAGGGAGAGGTGCCGCAGCCTCCCCCGGCGGACCTGTGCATACCGCTGGGCGTTTGGCGGCGAGGAACCTTCCTCTTCATCGACGCCTTCGCGGAGATGGAGCCGTACGACCGGCTCCTGTTCCTAGTACCGATATCACAGTTTAAGCCGGTCCCCGGGTCGCGCGAATCCCTCGCGGCCACCGGGCCCTAGGCGCAGGAGGCAGGTTGCTCGACGTGGGTGTGAAGGTACCGGACCTCGGTGCCAGCGATCAGGATGCTCACCAGGTCCGGCTGCGCGATTTCGCCGGCAAGAAGCTGGTGGTGTACTTCTACCCCAAGGCGGACACGCCGGGCTGCACGGTCGAGACTCAGGCCTTCCGCGACGAGGCGGGCGCGCTGGCCAAAGCCGGCGCGGCGATCGTCGGTGTGAGTCGGGACACTGTCGAGGCGCAGAAGAAATTTGCCGACAAGTTTAAGGTGAACTTTCCTCTGTTGGCGGACACGACGTCGGCGATCTGCGACGCCTTCGGGGTGATCGTCGAGAAGAACATGTACGGAAAGAAGAGCATCGGTATCCAGCGCTCGACGTTCCTGATCGGCCCGGACGGGAAGATCGCGAAGGTCTGGCCACGCGTCTCCGTCGAGGGGCACGCGAAGGCCGTGCTCGAGGCGGTCCTATCGCTCTGACGGCCACGGCTCGATTGACCATCGCGGGTTCGAGTGCCTCGATCCCTCGGCCCGATCGTGCATGCAGCTCCTATCTCGTCGACGACGGGGAGACCCCGATCGTCCTGGATTTGGGGACCGGGGCGCTGGCCAACCTGCGCCGGTATGCCGACTACGACCGCCTGAGCGCGGTCGTGATCAGCCACATGCACGCCGACCACTTCATCGATCTCATCCCGCTGCGCTACGCGTTGCGGTATGGGTCACGCCGGCGCGCCGAGAAGCTGCCGGTCCATCTGCCGCCGGGCGGGCTCGCGATGCTGCGCACGCTGGTCTCGGCCTTCGCGAACGAGGGCGGCGAGTTCTTGAGCGACGTCTTCGAGATCGGCGAGTACGACCCGTCGAAGCCCTTGCTCATCGACGGCGCGAAGTTGCGCTTCGCGCCCACCTCGCACTACATCCCGGCCTTCGCCGTGCGCTGGGACCGTCACGGCGCGAGCGTGACGTACTCGGCCGATACGGCGCCCGATGAGCGGGTCGTGGAGTTGGCCCGCGAGAGCGACGTCTTCCTGTGCGAGGCGACGCTGCGGGTCGGGGAGGACGAGCCCGGGGTGCGCGGACACTCGACCGCGGCGGACGCCGCCACGATGGCACGCGACGCCGGCGTGCGCCGGCTGGTCCTCACCCACTACGGCGAGGAGTCGACCGCCCTCGACCTCGACGAGTCGGCCCGCCCGATCTTCGACGGCGAGATCGTCGTCGCCGACGACCACCGCATCTTCGACTTGGCTTAATTCTCCGTTTTCGCTTCGCCGCGCGGGAGCGAGAACTGGATCAGCGAGTTGACCGGGGCCAAGCCGCGGGCGACGACCGCGTAGGGCGTGACTTTGAGGTTGAGCTCCTCGAGCTTCGCGCTCGCCGCCAGCAGCTCGCGGCCGGTGGTGACGACGTCCTCGAGCAGCAGCACGTGCTGTCCGGCGGAGAAGGGGCCTTCGACGTACTCCTCGGCGAACGCGCCGTACTGTTTGGGCTGCTTGCGCACGACGATCATCGGCAGCCCGGTCATCTGCGAGACGGCGGTCGCGATGATGACGCCGCCCAGCTCGGTCCCGCCGATCAGCTGGGGGTGGAGATCGGAGACGATCGGCGCGAACAGCCGGGCGATGCGGCGCAGCACGTGCGGATCGCTGAACAGGCGAAACTTGTCGATGTAGTAGTCGCTGCGCGCACCGCCGGCCATGAGATAATCGCCGCGGGTCAGCGCGCGCTCGACGATCATGTTCTTGAGCCAGCGCAGCTCCGGGATGCGGGCGATCGGGCTCAGCGGCTCGTCGAACATACGGCTTCCTTCGTTGGGCTCGACTCGGCTAGATCTCCCATTGCCAGGCGTTCCACGACTCGTTGATGGGGTTGGGTGCGAAGCCTTTGAACGCGGGATTGATGGCTTGGGGGAAGACGGCGAACCATATGTAGTCGGTGGGCTGGTCGCGGGCGATCAACTCCTGGATCCGGTCGTAGGCCGCCTTGCGCGGTCCCTCGTCGTACGAGCCGAGCGCCGCGCGCTGGTCCGCATCCATCGCCTTGGAGCAGTAGTGGGTGTAGTTCGTGCCGACCGGTGGGATCTGGTCGCAGGCGTAGAGCGAGTGGTCGTCCGGGTCGATGCCGGCGACCCAGCCGGAGACGGCCAGGTCGTATTTGGCGGTACTCACGATCCCGCCCTGGCCGAACGTGCCGAAGAAGAGGTTCCCCGGATAACTCTTGACCTGCGCGTCGATCCCGGCGTCCTTGAGATTGGCCTGGATCTCGACCGCCGCCAGCCGCCGCGTCGCGTTCTCGCTGTTGTAGGAGATCTGCAGCGTGAGCGGTTGGCCGCCCTTGCGCAGCATCCCATCCGGACCGGCGACCCAGCCGGCCTGCGCCAGCAGCGCGCGAGCCTTGGCGACGTCGTGCGGATAAGTCGTCACGTTGGGGTCGTAGGCCCAGGAGTACGACGGCTGGTCGGACCAGGCGATCTTCGCCGACCCGCCGGTGAACTTGTCGACCAGGGCCTGCTTGTCGACGGCGTAGGCCAGCGCGCGCCGGACGCGGACGTCGTTGAGCGGCGGCCGGGTCGTGTTCATCAGCATCCACAGCGCATCGGGGCCGGGGTCGGGGACGATCTGGATGCCCGGGATCGTCTTAAGGGTCAAGTAGAGGTTCGGCGAGGGTTCGAGCATGAAGTCGATGTCGTGCGAGCGGAGCGCGTTGATCTCCGTGTTCTCATCGGGGATCATCCGCACGACGATGCTCTTGAGCTTGGGCGCACCGCGCCAGTAGTCGGGGTTCGCGACCAGCTCGATGTGGTCGCCGCGCACCCAGCGCGCGACTTTGAACGGCCCCGTGCCGACCGGCTCCTCGTTGAACGGGACGCGGTTGAGGTCGTGGAACTTGCCCAGCAAGTGTTCCGGAACGATGCAGACCGGATTGTCGCTCTCGGCGAAGATCGTGTTGACGAACGGCGCGAACTTCTCTTTGAGGTGAAAGACGACCGTGTCGTCGCTCGGCGTGTCGACCGACTTCACGTCGGAGTAGCCGACCGTCGTGTTGACGTTGTTGTTGGGATTCACCATCGCTTGCCAGGTGAACTTGACGTCTTTGCTGGTGAAGGGGACGCCGTCTTGCCAGCGCACGCCGTGGCGCAGATGGTAGGTGATCGTGAGGCCGTCGGGGCTGATCCCACCGTTGCGCGTGGTCGGGACGTCGGTCGCCAGATCCGGGACGATCGTGCGCCCGTCGGCCGCGATGGTCAGCAGGTTGTCGAAGCTGAGCCGGTTGACGAAGCCCTCGATCGTGAAGGCCGAGAGGACCGGATTGAGGCTGTTCGGCTCGCGCTGCACCGCGACGCGCAGCTCACCCGGAATCGTCCCGTCGTTCGGCGCGACCGCGCCGGCGACCGTCTGATCGCCGACCTTGGTGCACGCACCCAAAGCCAGCACGCACGCGAGCGCGCCGAGCACCAGTCCTCGCAAACCGATCCCTCCTAGCGGCGCTTCGGCGCCGTTTTCTTGCCGGTTGTCTTCTTCGCGGCTGCGCCCTTGCGGGCGGCCACGCCGCGCGCCGGCGCCGACTTCTTGGTGGCCCGCTTCTTCGGCGCGGCGGCGCGCTTGGGCGCCGGGCGCGCCGGCTTGGCCGGCGACCGCTTCGCCGCGGGCTTGGCGGCCGGCCGCTTTGCGGCGGGCTTGGCCGCCGTGCGCTTCGCCGCCGCCTTGGGGGCCGGCTTGGCGGTCTTGCCGCGGGCCGGCTTCGCGGGCGGCTTGGGTTTGGCCGCGGCGCGCTTGGGCGCCGCTTTCGCCGCCGGTTTTGCCGGCTTGGCGGGTTTGGCCGGTCGCGCCGCCGGCGCCGCCTTCGCCAC
>JBEKLD010000201.1:0-4326 GCA_050010375.1 Vulcanimicrobiaceae bacterium | reverse complement strand
CAGTACGACCTCGTGCTGAGCACCGAGACGCTGGGTCTCCCGCGCTCGATCGCGCTCGCGGTCGAAACGGCGAAGGCGAGCGCGACGAGCTGAGCCGCGCTCAGGCCGTCGCCATCGCCTTGCGCTGCTCGGCCTCCTGGAGTTCGCGCCACTGCACCTTGCCGGTCCCCGAGCGCGGCAGCGAGGTGACGAACTCGTACAGCGTCGGCACCTTGTAAGCCGCCATCTTGCCGCGCGCCCACGCCGCGATCTCCTCGCCCGTCGCGCTCGCGCCCTCGCGCAGCACGATCAGCGCCTTGACCTGCTCGCCCTTGCGTGGATCGAGCGAGGCGATCACGCAGGCTTCCTGGATGGCGGGGTGCGCGAAGAGGGTCGTCTCGACCTCGGCCGGCCAGACTTTGAAGCCCGACGCGTTGATCATCCGCTTGAGCCGGTCGACTAAGAAGAAGTAGCCCTCGTCGTCGATATAGCCGAGGTCGCCGGTGCGGAAGAAGCGCTTGCCGTCGAGCTCGATGAACGCCTGGTCCGTCGCCGTGGGCTGGTTCCAATAGCCTCGCATCACCTGCGAGCCGTTGATGACGATCTCGCCGGTCGCGTTCGCTTCGAGTTCCGCGCCGCTGTCGGGGTCGATCACCCGCGAGTCGACGCCGAAGGTCGGCATCCCCAGGCACTGCAGCTTCGGCCGGTCTTGCGGGTTGGCGTGGGTGACCGAGATCGTCTCGGTCAAACCGTAGCCTTCCATGTAACTCAGTCCCAGGCGGCCCTTGAGCTGTTCGCCGACCGCCGCCGGCAGCGGTGCACCGCCGCCGCCCAGGTGGCTGAGCGAGGCGATCTTCTCGGGCCGGAAGTCGGGGTTCGCCAGCAGGTCGACGATCATCGTCGAGATCGCCGTCAGGCTCGTCACGCGGTAGCGCTCGATCAAGGTAAGGACCGTCGCCGAATCCCAGCGGGTCAGCATGACCAGCGTCGCGCCTTGGTAGAACGCGTGGTTGAGATCGCACGTCATCCCGGTGACGTGGAAGAACGGCAAGACGGAGAGGACGCGCGCGCCGGGCGTCGAGACGCCCCAGTTGGCGATCGTCAGCGTCGTCGTCTGCAACGAACGGTGGGTGTGGATGCAACCCTTCGGCCGGCCCGTCGTCCCCGACGTGTACGGCAAGAGGCACATGTCGTCGGCGCCGGTCGTGATCGGGCCCGGGCTCAGGTTCGCGGCGAGCGCATCGCGCCAGGCGACCACGACGGTGCCGTCGACCGGGGCCGCCGGCGCGGCGACCGCGGGGGGCAGCGGCAGCTGCGTCTCGCGCTCGACGTAGTCGCTGTAGGCGGCGACCAGCAGCGTGCCCAGCGGCTGCGGCGCGTATGGCTGCAGCTTCGGTGCGAGTTCCTGGCCGACGATCGCCACGCGCGCCCCGCTGTCTTCGACGTAGGTCTTCAGCTCGTCAGCGACCAGCATCGGGTTGAGCGGGACGACGACGGCGTTGGCGCGGAGAATCGCGTAGTAGGCGATCGCGAACTGCGGCGAGTTCTGCATGAACAGGATCACGCGGTCGCCGCGGGTGACGCCGGCGCGGTGCTCGAGCCAGCCGGCCAGTGCTTCGACCTCGCGCGCGATCCGCGCGAAGGGCAGCGGCGTGTCGTAGTAGACGATCGCCGGGTGGTCGGGGTAGCGCTGCGCGGTCACGGCCAGGTTGTGCGCGAGGTTGGTGACCGGGATCGGGAGCTCGTACGGCCGCTTCCGCGGCCAGTAGGGGTAGTGCCGGGTATTCATTGCACGATCGCCTCCGCTCGCACAGCCCTGGAAAGCAACACGCCCGATTTCCTCATGGGCCGACAGCTCCCCCGTTGGACGAGGGATCGCTGCCGACCCTTTTGAACACCTGGCCAAAGGGAGGCGCTCGACGGGTACAGCGCCGGAACGCGAGGGCTTTCGTGATCCTCAACAGCGTCGAAGTGATGTTCGGCGGCCAGGCCGGCGACGGCAGCCTGACCACGGGCGATCTCATCGCCGGCGTCTTCAAGCGGATGGGGCTCGAGGTCTACACCTACAAGGACTTCCCCTCGCGCATCCGCGGCGGGCACACGAACTACGTGATTCGTGCGGGGGTTCGCCGCGATTACGGCATGGCCGACGCGGTCGACGCGCTGGTCGCGTTCGATCTCGAAGCCGTCGAAGCCCACATCGAGGAGATGCGGCCCGGCGGCTTCGTCGTATTCGACAACACCGACGAAGCGATCCCCGACCACCTGCGGCGCGCCGACATCACCTGGTACGAGATTCCGTTGGCGCGGATCGCGAAAGAAGAGATCGGCCTCGAGTTGGTGCGCAACACGATCTCGCTCGGCGTGCTCGGCGCGCTGATCGGGATGGACCCGGCCATCGTGCGCGCCGACGTGCGGGGCGTCTACGCGCGCAAGGGCGAGAAGGTCGTCGACCTCAACCTGCGCGCGATCGAGGCGGGCGAACGCTACGTGCTGGAGCACTTCGCCGGCCAACCCAGCGGCTACGGTTTGAGCGGCGGCGAGGAAGGCGACCGGCTCATCATGATGGGCAACGACGCGATCGCCTACGGCGCGCTGGTCGCCGGCTGCCGCTTCATGGCCGGCTATCCGATCACGCCGGCGACCGACATCCTCGAGTGGATGTCGAAGCAGTTGCCGAAGTTCGGCGGCGTCACGGTGCAAGCCGAGGACGAGCTGGCCGCGATCAACATGACGCTCGGCGCCGCGTTCGCCGGCGTGCGCGCGATGACGGCCACCTCGGGCCCGGGACAGTCGCTGATGACCGAGGCGATCGGCCTGGCGGGGACGCTCGAGATCCCGGTCGTCATCGTCGAGTGCGCGCGCGCCGGGCCGTCGACCGGGATGCCGACCAAGACCGAGCAGAGCAATCTCAACCAGCTGATCTACGGCGGTCATGGCGAGATCCCGCGGGTCGTGATCGCGCCGGGGACCGTGGCCGAGTCGTTCGAGTTCGCGGCCCTCGCCTTCAACCTCGCCGACACGTATCAGTTGCCGGTGTTCCTGCTGACGGAACAGGCGCTCTGCCAGAGCAAGGCGACGCTGGCGCCGTTCGACCTCGAGGCGGTCGCGATCGAGCGCGGCAAGCTGATCGATCGCGGCGCGGTCGTCTTCGGCGAGTACAAGCGCTTCGCGTTCACCGAGGACGGCGTCTCGCCGCGGGTCATCCCCGGCGTCGAGGGTGGGATGCACCTGGCGCCGGGATCGGAGCACAACGACGGCGGCGTGATCACCGAGAATTCCCGCAACCGCGCGCGCATGATGGAGAAGCGCTTCCGCAAGCTCGAGACGATGCGCGACGATCTGCCCAAGGCGCTCCTGCACGGCGTCGCCGACGCCGACGTCGGCATCATCGGCTACGGCGCGAACCGCGGCCCGATCGCCGAGGCCGTCGACCGGCTCGCCGCGATGGGGGTCCCGACCCGCTTCCTGCAGCTGCGCACGCTGTGGCCGTTCCCCGAGGACGAGATCCGGGCGTTCTTCCGCGGCGCGCAGCACGTCTTCGTCGTCGAGAACAACTTCACCGGACAACTCGACCGGCTGATTCGCACGGTCGTCGGCCCGCTGCCGGCGCTGCGCGCGCTGCGCAAGTACGACGGGCGGCCGTTCCGGCCGATCGAGATCATCGAACCGATCCAGCGTCTGACCGACGCGGATCTGCCGGTAGAGGTACGCTGACGTGGCGACGGTACTCAGCCCCAAAGACTTCGCCACCGCGACACCTTCGTGGTGGTGCCCCGGCTGCGGCGACTTCGGTGTGCTCGCGGCGCTCAAACAGGCCTTGGCCGAATTGGGCCGCGTCCCGAAGGACGTCGCCTTCATCTCGGGGATCGGCTGCTCGGGGAAGATCTCGGGCTACGTACACAGTTACGCCTTCCACGGCGTGCACGGGCGCGCGCTCCCGGTCGCGACCGCCGTCAAGCTCGCCAATCGCGACCTGACCGTCATCGCGGCGGGCGGCGATGGTGACGGCTACGCGATCGGCGCCGGCCACTTCGTCCACGCGGTGCGCCGCAATCCCGACCTCACCTACATCGTGATGGACAACCAGACCTACGGCTTGACCAAGGGCCAGGCATCACCGACCAGCGCGACCGGCTACGTCGCCTCGGTCAGCCCGAACGGCAATCCCGACGCGCCGATCAACGGCCTGGCACTCGCGCTCGCCGCCGGCGCTTCGTTCCTGGCGCGGGGCTTCTCGGCGCAGCCCAAGCAACTCGTCGCGCTGCTCAAGGCGGCGATCGAACACCGCGGCTTCTCGATCGTCGAGGTCATGTCGCCGTGCGTGACCTACAACAAAGTCAACAC
>JBEKLD010000200.1:0-4341 GCA_050010375.1 Vulcanimicrobiaceae bacterium | reverse complement strand
AGACGATGCTTGCGCTGCTCGAGCACAACGAAGGCTACGAGATCGTCTTCCGGATGGCGACCCGCTTGCCGGTCGATGCGGCGCGCAACCGGCTGGCGCAGAAGGCGCTCGACGCGGCAGCGGATCGCGCGCTGTTCGAGGCCGGTTCGGATCCGTACGTCTTTTGGATCGACGCCGACGCGTTCTTCTTGAAGGGGACCTTCACGATGATGATCCGCGCGCTGGAACAGGATCCGGGCATCGATCTCCTCTCGGCGCTGTGCGGGACGCGCTCGCCGCACCAGAAGGCCACCGCGCTGATAAAGACGGGCGATCGGGACTCAGGACTGATCCCAGGCGTGCACGGGGAGCCGGGCGCCGTCGTCGACGTCGAGCTGGTCCCGACGCACTTCCTATGTCACCGCGTCTCGCTCTTGCGCCGGCTCGCCGATCAGCTGCCGTTCGGGGCGGCCGACTTTCCGATGACCGACGACGCCTTCTTCTCGCAAGCCGTGCGGGTCAACGGCGGCCGGATGGCGGTCGCGACGGGGATCCCGGTCTTCCACGTCGACGAGCGCAACGGGAACGCGTTCTTGCCCGCCCATGCGGCCGCTCGCATCGACGACTCCGGCGCGATCGATACGACCGTCATCGTTGCACCGCTCGAACAGGAAGAGCGCACCTACGGTGAGCGCGTCGATCGCGTGATCAGAAAAAACCGATCGACGCTCACGTAGCTGCGAGGCGTTGCTCCAGGCGCGCTTTGACGGCCGGCCACTCCGCGGCGACGATCGAATAGCGCGCCGAGTCGCGCGGGATATGGTCGGCGGCGATCCGGTGGGCGCGCAGGATCCCCTCGAAGCGGCCGCCGATCCGCTCGATAGCGGCCCGCGAGCGCTCGTTGCGCGCGTCGGTGTGCAGGCAGATCCGCAGCACCTGCCAGACCTCGAAAGCGTGTCGCAGCATGAGCAGCTTCGCCTCGGTGTTGGCCGGCGTGCGAATCGCCGAGCCGGCCAGCCAGGTGTACCCGATCTCGCCGGCGTCGGGGGCGGCGCGCCCGTGCGAGGGATGACCGGGCGGCCACGCCCAGCGCTCCAGGTTGAAGAAGCGGGTCGAGCCGACGACGGCGCCGTCTGCGAGTCGCACGGTGGCGAAGGGCACCGCGCTGCCGTCGTCTCGCCAGGCCAGAGCGGTCTCGACGTAGCGGGTCCCCTCCGCGCGTCCCTGCGGGGTCGGACTCCACCGATACAGCGCGGGGTCCTCCGCCGCGGCGGCCACCAGCCCATCGATGTGGCGCTGCGCGAGGGGTTCCAGCCGAACGTGCTCCCCGTGCAGCGTGAGATCGTCCGTCCTCATGCCGCAGACTATGACATGAAAAGAAAAACGCCCCCACCCGACGGTGGAGACGCAAGTCTGGTGCGTTCTACGCTGCGGAGTTAGTTGTTGCCGCGCAGGAGGACGCGGTTCGCGATGAAGGTGCCTTTGCTCCAGTAGCCCAGGATGGCGACGTTCATGCCGGGGACCAGCGTCGTGCCGTCCGGACGGATGATGGTGCCGTTCTTGAGGTCGACCATCGTCGCGTGACCGTCGGGATCGGCCGGGGAGAGCAGCAGCCGGTACGGCTTGGAGTCGGCGATGACGCCGAGCAGCACGTGGTGGCGATCGTAGGTACCCGTGTCCCACGCCGTATTCCAGACGTTGACGGTGTTGTACTGCGGATCGAACGTGCCGTAGCCGTTGGACGTGTCCGACTGCATCGGCGTGGTCTGCGCGAGCGCGACTGCGCCGGCGGAGAGGACGAATGCGGCGCTAAGGGCGAGCGGGCGAGCGGTATCGAGTACTTTATGAAAGTGCGTTGTCATGATATGGCATACCCACTCGCGTTGACGCATACAGCGGGCGTTCGCCGAAACGGGGCAAAAAAGAAAATCGCCCGCGTGGTGCGCGGGCGATTCGCTCGGAGAGAGAGTGCGAGGGTGCGTTAGCTGCCGCTGCGCAGGATGACGCGGTTCGCGATGAACGTGCCCTTGCTCCAGTAGCCCAGCACGGCGACTTGCATGCCGGGGACCAGGGTGGTGCCGTCCGGACGGATGACGGTGCCGTCCTTCAGGTCGACCATCGTCGCGTGACCGTCGGGATCGGCGGGCGCGAGCAGCAGGCGGTAGGGTTTGAAATCGGCGACGGTGCCGAGGAGGATGTGGTGGCGGTCGTAGTTGCCTTGATCCCACGCCGCGTTCCAAACGGTGATCGTGTTGTACTGCGGATCGAAGGTCGTGTAGCTCTGGTCTTGCGCGATAGCCATCGCGCCGGCGGAGGCGAAGAAGGCGAACCCGAGAGCGACCGGGCGAACGGTCTTGAGTGCGTGGAAGTGGTTGCTCATAGCCCGCATGGTACCCAGCTCGCGGAATTACACATCATGTCGTAGCATCGAGCGTTTCGGCGAAGGCGCGGACGAGCGCCGAGGGGCTTTCGTGCCAGATCGCCCAGCGTTCCAGGTCAGCATGCGGCGCGTCGATCGGCCGGTGGACGAGGCCGTCGAGGACGATCGCCGCCGCCGAGGCGGGGACGATCGCGATCCCCAGGCCGGCGGCCGCCAGCGCGCAGATCGTCGCGATCTCGTTGGCCTCCTGGACGATCCGCGGATCGAAGCCGGCCTCGTGGCAGAGCCGCACCGTCTCCTCGTAGAGCGCGGCGCCGCGGTCGGCCGGGAACGTGATGAAGCCCTCTGCGGCCAGCTCCGCCGGGCGGATCGCCGCCTGCGCCGCGAGCGGGTGCTGGGCCGGGAGCGCCACCAGCAGCGGCTCGGTCGCCAGGGTGACCCCCGTCAGCCCGGCGTTCCAGATCGGTCCGCGAACGATCCCGACGTCGATCTCCCCCGCCTCGAGCGCCTCGATCTGGGCCCGGGTCCCCAGCTCGCGCAGGCGCAGCTTCACCTCGGGGTGGCGGGCGGAGAAGCGGCGGATCAGGGGCGGGAGCAGACCCAGGGCGGCCGAGTCGATGAACCCCAGGGTCAGCGTCCCGGCCAGGCCCCGGGCGATCAGCCGGACGGCCTCGGCCGCCTGGTCGGCCTGGCTGAGCACCGCCCGGGCGTGCGGCAGCAGGGCCTCGCCCGCATCGGTCAGGGTCGCGCCGCGGCTGGTCCGCTCGAAGAGCGGCGCCCCCAGCTCGTCCTCGAGCTTGCGGATCTGCTCGCTTAGCGCGGGCTGCGAGACGTGCAGTTGCTCTGCCGCCCGGCTGAAGTTGCGCTGGTGCGCCACCGCCACGAACGAGCGCAGGTCGCGGAGCTCCATAGGTCTGGGCTCTGCCTGCCATCGGGCGGCCGTATTTCCCTTTGTCCGGCGTGACTCGTATCATGAGAGGCGGGGCAGGCCGCCGCTTCGGGCGAGACCGAAGAGCACCACTCCACCCGTAGCGAGACCACCCCGTCCGGAGATCCATACCGTAGTGCAAACGCTCGTCAACGTCACCCTGCCCGAGATGGGCGAGTCGGTCAGCGAAGGCTCGATCGTCGAGTGGCGCAAGAAGGTCGGCGACTGGGTCGACGAAGGCGACACGATCGTCGACATCACGACCGATAAGGTCGACGTCGAGGTGCCCTCGACCGCGAGCGGCGTGATCACTGCGTTGCACGGAGACGAGGGCGCGACGGTCGGCGTCGGTGCGGTGCTCGCCGAGATCGACACGAAGGCCGCCAAGCCCGAAGCAGCGGCGAAGCCGGCTCCGGCCGCTCCGAGCGTTCCGGCTGCGAAGCCGAGTGAACCCGAACTGGTGACGCCGAGCGGCTACGGCTCGGCGGGCAGCGCGAGCGCGCCGGCCGAGCGCGCCGACGGGAACGGAAAAGTCGGCGGGGCGCTCTCGCATCACGCGCGCCGGCTGGTCGAGCGGCTGCACATCGATCCGTCGAAGCTGCGCGGCAGCGGACCCGACGGCCTCATCCTGCGCGAAGACGTCGAAGCGGCGGTCGCCTCTGGCAAGGTCGCGTTCTCCGGCGGGCTCGGCAGCGCGTCGGCGCCGCCGGCGATCCAGTATCCGGCGCTGGCGCCCGAGACGAAGGTCACCGAGCTGAAAGGCTCCGCGGCGACGCTGACGACCTACATGGATCAGTCGCTGACGATCCCGGTCGCGACGTCGTTCCGCACGCTGCACGTCGGGACGCTCGAGCAGCGCCGCAGCGAGCTGAACACCGCGCTCAAACAAGCCGGACGCGGCGAGAAGATCTCGTTCACCCACCTGATCGCGTTCGCGCTCGCGCGCGCGGCGAGCGAACAGCCCGCGATCACCAACTCGTTCCGGCGCGTCGAGGGCAAGCCGCAGCGGGTCGAGGCCGGCGTCCATCTCGGCCTCGCGGTCGACGCGCAGCGC
>JBEKLD010000199.1:0-4420 GCA_050010375.1 Vulcanimicrobiaceae bacterium | reverse complement strand
CCCTGTTGGGCAAGACGCTCGGCGTCTCCAAGGACCTCAACCCGCTGGTCGGCGGCCAGAACCCGTCGACGATCCTCGACATCGGCATCTACGATGCCGGCGAGTTCGTCGTCAACACGACCTCGGGCGACACGCTCACGCACCTCGCCCCGGTCACGATCGGCACCGACGCGCAGACCGTGACGCTCGAGTCCAACTACCGCCCCTCGATGACCGGCGCTACGGCGACCGGCTCGAGCGGCACCTGGGGCGCCGGCACGTACGCCCTCACCGCGACCTACCTCAGCTCGCTCGGTGAGACGCTGCCCGGCGTCTCGGCAAACGTAACGCTGACGTCGGCTCAGGGCATCCTCACGCCCGCGCTGTCGCTGCCGTCGTGGGCGGTGGGCGTCTGCTTCTACGTCAACGGCGTTTTCGCCGCGTACGCCTCGGTGGGCACGGCGCAGACCCTCAACAGCCCGAGCACCAACCCGCGCGTCGCTCCCGTCGAGAGCGCACTGGCGATCGGCTACGCCTACATGCCCTACAACCCGACGGCCAACACGACCTCGGTTGCGGGCGGCTCGGGCGTGACGATCGACATCCGCCTCAAGCAAATCTACCCGCATAACGGCCTGATCTAGGCCAGGAAGAGAGCTGATCATGGCCGTCACCACCAGGGACCGCGCGTCGGCGATCGGCGCCGACGCCAACCGTGGCGAGCGCGTGCGCGAAGTCGGTCGCGCGCGCGGCAACTCCTTCAAGAAGCTCAACGCTCGCGGCCTCGCCGAGATGCGCAAGGAGATCAAGGAGCGCTACCGCATCGACCCCGAGCGGGTCGTCGAGGAAAGCTTCGACGAACGCTTCTCGTTCAAAGAGTTCGCGAAGAACTACGCCAAGGCCGCCGGCGGGAGCCGACGCCTGAGCGAAGCGCAGTCCGCCTCGGCGAACTCGCAAGTGCTGCGTTACGGCATCACCAAGCTCGCCGGCGAAGGCTACGAGCTCGAGCCCTCGGTCTTCGAGAACGAGATCGCCGAGGTCGTTCCCTCGAAGGGCTTCGAAAACTACTACGCGCCGTACTTCCGCCCGGGTCGCGGTGGTCCGGTCGAGCGCGGTGAGGCGTACAACGCCGTCAAGATGAGCGGGCTGAACGTTGCGATCCGCAACTACAAGTTCGGCTCGATCCTCGAGATCGAAGAAGAGCTGATCGAGGACGACCAGACCGGGCAGATCATCCAGCAGGGCACGCAGATCGGCGAGTCCCTCAGCTACGAGGTCGACATGTTCGGCTTCGCGCAGATGATCGCCGCGAACTGGTCCGCGACCGGCAACCAGAACACGGGCGGCGGCGCGCTGCTCACCCCGATCGTCAACACGGCGCACGCCAAGCTGCGCAAGATCCGCGACACCAACGGCAACCTGATCGTGATCAACCCCGACACGTTGCTCGTGGACTCGGACGAAGAGTTGGCGGGTGCCCAGATCCTCGAGTCGATCGGCACGGCGAACAACCCGGGTACGACCCCGGCCGCCGGCTCGCTGATCTACTTCGGCACCGTGAACCCGCTGCGCGGCCGCTACAAGCTCGTCGCGACGCCGTGGCTCTCGGAGTCGCAGCGCTCGGCCTCGAACACCAACGGCTACGGACTGGACAACGCGACGCCCCCGAAGTTCCTGCTCCGGGCCAAGCGCCGCATCATCCTGCAGACGCGTAAGCCTCTGCAAGTGATCCAGGAAGCGCCGAACTCCGGCGACAGCTTCCGCACCGACACCCTGTCCTTCAAGGGCCGGATGCGCTTCGGTGCCGGCGTCGTGGACACGCGGTACGCGTTCCAGATCAACTAGGCGTCGCCCCGCGGGTCGCGGGGCGTACACCAGCGCCGGCGGAGCATCGCGCTCGGCCGGCGCCTGACACGGACGCGGGTTCGACTCCCGCTGTTTCCGTGCGACTTCTCTCCAGGGAGATTGCATGTCCAAGACAGCACCCGCTGAGCCGATCAAGCCGCCACGATACAACGACATCGTGCGCGGTGACGATGGCGCAGCCGCATCGGCGCCGGCGACCACCAACGCTCCGGCGGCCGCCCTGCGCGATGCCGAGAATGCGTCCACGCTTGACGGCCAGACCGCATCGGAGGCCTCGGCGTCCTTCCGCGTCGACGCGCGCGAGGACCAGCCTGGTGATCGCGACCTGGTCGGTCGCAAGCCGCGGATCAAGGATCTCGTCGAGCAGCGTCTGGAGGTCGACGACGTCGCCTCCTACGGCGACCGGTTCGATTGGAGCCGCGACGAGTACGGCGCGCGCTACTCGTTCTCGCGGCGCTACCAGGCGCCGTGGGGCCGCGACCACGCAGCGCTCCTGATCGACTTCTTCAGCATCGACAACGAGGCGGTGCGCACCGAGGTCGAGCGCAAGCGCGCCGCCCTCGAGGCTCACAACGCCAGCGCCGCGATCGCCGTCGAGGCGTTGATGGAAGCTGCGAACGACCAGGCTGCCTTCGAGGCCGGCCTCGAGTACATGCGCCAGCGTGGCGAGGCGCAGTTCGCCTACATCCCAATGATCGGGATCCCCAAGGACATCGACCTCGCCGGCCTGCGGGCGGGCAAGGTCCTCGATCTGCCGCCGCCACCGCGCGAGGAGAGCTTCGTGCCGGCCGGCCGAGGGGTGGCCTTCCGGTGAGCATCGCGCTGACCGATGTGCGGTTCCAGATTCAGGACCAACCGCGCACGTTCGGCGCGCAGCCTGAATCACCGCGCGTCTGCGGCACCGCCGACGGCAACAACACGATCTTCTACCTGCCGCTGGGGCCGCTCCAATACGTGGCCGGCTCGGCAGCCCTCTTCGCGGTCACGATCGGCTCCGCGCCCGTCGGGATCTCCCCGAGCGCCTACACGATCACCCAGCAGGGGATGGTGACGTTCTCGATCGCGCCGGGCGCCGGCGGGTCGGGAATCACGACAGGGCAGACCATCGCCGCGTCGTTCCAGGCGACTGCGTTCGCCGACGCCGACCTGACGAACGTCATGAACCGGAACGTGGCCCTGTACCCGAGCGACGAGTGGGCGCTCAAGGGCTGCACCCTGGACATCATCAACGTCCTGCTGGCCAACACCGACAAGCTGGCCGCGACCCGCGAGGCCGAGTACGAGAAGGACCCGGCCGCCGTCATCGCAGCGCTGGTGAAGCTCAAGGACTTCCTGATGGACGAGATCGAGGGCGCTCCTCGTCCCGGCCGAGCCCAGCCCGTGCTGATGATGTACGGGCGCCGCCAGCACCCCTATCAGCCGGTGCGCTGATGGCGACGCGAGTCGACCTCGAGGGGTTCGAGGACGTCGCCGAGGCGCGCGCGGCCGCGGCGCGGTTCCTACGGGAGACCAAGCCCTCCCCAAAAGCAAGAGGCCCGCTGGCCATGTACGATTCGTACGAAGCCACGAGCGGGCGATTCGACGTGCTGCCCCGGGCCTTGCGCGAGCTCTGGTCGGCGTTCGTGAGGAGCTGGAGCGGGAGTTCTGGCGAGCGTCGGGCCTAGACCGCTTCCGCGAGACGGCTGATCCCGAGAGCGACGGGCTGAGCGCGATGCAGATCGCGGCCGTCCAGCAGGCGATCGTGGAGCTCGAGACGGAGCCCTACAGCGAGGCGATCTACGACGCGGCCGAGCTGCTCGTCGAGGCCGGCTGGAAGAACGCCCGTCAGCTGCTCGACCTCACCGTCGGCTTCGACCAAGTGCCTGCGTACGCGCTCGCGGCCCTCGAAGGTGACGCGAAGCGCCTCGCGTTCCTGGCCGTCCAGCGGGAGCGGCACGCTCTGCTCGAGCAGCTGCAGCTGGCGATCGCCAACGGCGACGGCGTGCGCGAGCTGGCCGCGGCGATCGAGACGACCTTCGCCGAGGGGTACCACACCCCGCTCATACGGGACACCGGCGGCGCGCAGCAGCCGCTGACGTTCCGGCGGATCCCGACCCAGACGTGGTCGACGATGGTCGCCCGAACCGAGCTCTCCCGGGCCGAGAACGCCGGCGCTGTGGCGCTCTACCGGGACGCCGGCGTCGAGAAGGTGCGCTGGTCCTGCGCTAACTCGGAAACGTCGTGCGAGGAATGCATGGACGCCGACGACGAGGTCGTCGACCTGGGCGACGCCTTTCCATTCGTCGACGTCGACGCTCCGCCAAGTCATCCGAACTGCGTCTGTGCAATCGTCTCGGCCGACGACTTCACTGGTCGCGACCAGGATTCGCAGGACAATCGCGATCGCGCCTCGCGCGGCGGCTACAGCGCTGAGGAGTACGAGGCGACCTTCGGCCACCCGCACCCGATCGACGCGGAGGACTGAGCGATGCTGCGTCCGGTCACCTGGCAATGCTCGCGCCAGCTCTCGATCAACCCGTCCCCGGGATCAGGATCGTTCCAGCCCACGATCACGATGACGGTGATCGGGACCTGG
>JBEKLD010000198.1:0-4675 GCA_050010375.1 Vulcanimicrobiaceae bacterium | reverse complement strand
GCTGTCGCCGCGCGCCGCGTCCCGGCTCGCGTCGAGGTGCTGGAAGGTCCACGCGTCGCGTTCGGGATGCGGCATGATCGCCAAGACGGTGCCGCTCGCGTTGACGAGGCCGGCAGCGCCCAGCGCCGAGCCGTTCGGCGCGGCGACGGGCCGGCCGTCGCGGTCGGCATAGACGAAGGCCAGATGGTCGCGCTCGATGCGCAGCAGCTCCTCGGGCGGCGCCGCCAGGCGCCCGTCACCGTGTGAAGCCCAGCCCGGGATGAGGGCGCCCGGCGCGATGCCGGCCAGGATCGGCAGGCGGGCCGGCGCGACCGCCAGCCGCATGCAGACGGGGACCGACTGGAACCGCCCGCCGGCGTTGGGGGCGAAGGCCGCGGTCGGCCGGCCGAGCGGACCGGTCCCCGGCACGAGTCCCGCCTCGGCCAGGATCTGGGCGCCGTTGCAGATCCCCAGCACGAAGCGGCCGGCGCGGGCCGCCTCGATCACCGGACCCATCAGCGCGTCGTGCGCGGCGACGGCACCGGCGCGGATGCGATCTTCGTAGGCGAACCCGCCCGGCAACACGTAGGCGTCGAAGCGCGCCAGCTCCCCCGGTTGACTCCAGTGCACCACCTGCGCGTCCAGGCCGACGGCGCGCAACGCGCGCACGGTTTCGTCCTCGCTGTTCGTGCCGGGGAAGACCGGCACCGCGACGCGCGCGCTCACGCGACGCTGCCGTAGAAGTCGCGCAGCGGTTCTTCCCACGCCTCGCGCAGCGCGGGCAGCGGGACGCGCTCGGCGCCGAGCAGCACCTCCGGCGCGGCGAGCACCATCCCGGCGTCGTACGTCGCGACGCCCAGCAGCGCGGCGAGCCGCGCGAACGCCTCGGCGTCGGCGACCTCGACGACGAACGCCAGCGTCTCGGCGAACCAGGCCGCGTCGTGACCGAAGCGCTCGGCGAGCGGCGCCGGGTCGATCCGGAAGCCGAGGCCGGCCTGCGAGGCGAACGCCATCTTCGCCAGCGCCGCGAGGACGCCGCCGTCGGTCACCAAGTGCGCGGCGCAGATCGCGTTCGTCGTCAGCGCCTCGACGACCAGCTCGCACTGGCGCGAAAACGCGCGTGCGTCGAAGGACGGCAGCGTCGTCGTCCGCAGCCCGAGCAGCTCCGCCAGCACCGAGCCCCCCAGCGTGAGTTCGAGCGGAGCGGTGACGACCAGCGCCGCGCCGGCGTGCTTCAACCCCATCGTCGCGCTGACCGAGACGTCGGCCAGCGTTCCGACGCAGCCCACGATCGGCGACGGCGCGACCGCGTTCCCCGAGGCGGAGCGGTTGTAGAGCGAGACGTTGCCGGTGACGAACGGCACGTCGAGCGCGCGGGCCGCCTCGGCCAGCCCGTCGACCGCGGCGACGAACGCGCCCATCTGCTCGGGGATCGTCGGATCGCCGAAGTTCAGACAGTCGCTCAGCCCGGCGGCGCGCGCGCCGACCGCGGCGCAGTGGCCGATCGCCTCGGCGACGGCGAGTTGGGCTGCGCGGCAGGGGTCGAGCGCGCCGTAGCGCGGGTTCCCACCGACCGCCAGTGTGACGCCGAGCGGCGCGCCGGGGATCGGCACCAGCACGCCGGCATCGGCGTACCCTGGCGGGATCGCGGTGCAACCGCGCACGACGCCGTCGTAGCGCCGCACGATCGACGCCCGCGAGCAGACGTCGCGATGCGCGAGCACGGCCCGCAACCGTTCGCCGAGCGTCGCCGGGTGCGCGCGCATCGCAGCGGCCGTCGCGCGGTCGCGCTCCGTCTCCGGCTCGGGCACGAGATGCGGCAGCACGTACGGGCGCTCGTAGCGGATCCCGCCGGTCAGGAAGGGCAGGTCGACGTCCATCACCGTCTCGCCCTGGTGGCGCGCGACGTACCGGTTGCCCTCGGTCACCTTCCCGATCGCCGTCGCGCAGGCGCCGCGCGCGACTCGCGGCAAGGCATAGATGTCGTTGTAGATCTCCAGCAGCGTCGGCGTGAACGACGGTGGGACGATCCAGCACAGCCGCTCTTGGGTCTCGCCGATCGCGATCACCTCGGGTGGCAGATCGCGCTGCGCGGTCGCGACCCGCTCCAGCTCGATCTCGGCACCGAGGCCGCCGGCCGCACACAGCTCGGCGGTGCAGCCGGCCAGCCCGCCGGCACCCAGGTCCTTGAAGCCGGCCAGGATCTTGCGTTCGCGCAGTTGCGCGAACACCGCGTACGACGCGCGCATCAACACGTTCTTCAAGAACGGGTCGGGGACTTGGACCGCGCCCTTGTTCTGCTCGGCGTCCTCTTCGTCGAGGGTGAGCGACGAGAACGAGGCGCCGCCGAAGCCGCTGCGGTCCGTCGCCTTCCCGACCAGGACGATGTCCCAGCCGACGCTGCGCGCCGGGGCGCGCGAGTGGATGATCTCGCTCTCCTTCACCAGTCCCAGCGCGACGACGTTGACCAGCACGTTGTCGTCGAAGGAGCCGTCGATGAAGACGTCGCCGCCGAGGTTCGGGACGCCGATCGCGTTGCCGTAGGCGGCGATCCCGTCGACGACCGACTGGGCGACGTAGCGACAGTGCGCGTTCTCGAGCCGGCCGAAGCGCAGCGGGTCAGCCAGGCCGATCACTTCCGCGCCCATGCACAGGACGTCGCGCACGATCCCGCCGACGCCGGTCGCGGCACCTTCGAACGGGACGACCTGCGAGGGGTGGTTGTGCGACTCGTGCGCGACGACGATCCCGTAGGTCTCGCCCTGCCACTCGCCGAGGCGCACGATCCCGGCGTCTTCGCCGACGCCGAGCAGCACGGTCGGCCCCCGGGTCGGGAGCTGCGCCAGGTGGGCGCGCGAAGACTTGTAGGAGCAATGCTCGCTCCACTGCGCGTCGAACGCGAACAGCTCGGTCGCCGTCGGTAGCCGCCCGAGGTGCGCGGCGATGCGCCGCAGCTCGTCGTCGCTCAGCGCCACGCCGAGCCGCCGGCCCAGCGCGACGACGTCGGCGACGAGCGCGGCCGTCATCTACGCGCGCGCGACGCCGGGCACCGGCGCGGGGGCGGGCGCGTTCAGGCGCGCGTCGGCGGCCAGGACCTCGCTGCGCGCGTTCGCCTGCAACAGCAGGACGCGGCCGAAGACGACGGTGTCCTCGAGCGCGAACGCCTTGGCGCAGCGCAACGCGACCTCGTCGGGTCGCGGATCGCTCGCATCGACGACGACGACCGGATTCGCCGTCACGTTGTCGACGACCGCGGCCAGCGCGCTGCTGGGCCCTCCGACCGTTACCGTGACCAGCCGCGCGAACGACGCCTCGAGCTGCGCGACGAGCTGCAGCGCGAAGGCCGGCGTGCGCGCGAGCGAGACGACGTGTCGCACGCTGCGCAGGCCCAGCGTCCCCAGCGCGCGCCCGAGCTGGTCGAGCAGCGCGGCGTGCTCGGGGCCGTCGGCGAGCAGCGCGACCATCCCGGGCAGCATCTGCGGGAAGGTTCCGACGATCTCGGCGACTTGCTCGTAGTTGGCCTTGATCCGCTCGAGGTCGGCCGGCGTGACCGCCGTCAGGTTGCGGTAGAGCTGCTTGTCGAGCATCAGCTCCTCGCGCCCTTGCGGCCACACCCGCCAACTGTCGTTGTCGATCACGTCGGCGATGACGAGCTGACCCTTCCCCTCGCCGCTGACGATGCGGCCGAACTCGATCTTCAGATCGACCAGCAGCGCTTCGCGCCGGCGCCAGGCGTGGGCCAAGATCTCGTAGGTGATCCGCGCCAGCTCGGTCATCGTCGCCAGTTCCTGCGGGGTTGCGATCCCCTGCGCGACGATCGCGTCGGCTTCGATCAGCGGATCGTGCTCGGCGTCGTTCTTGAAGAAGAACTCGATCAGGCGCGGGATCAGCAGCGCGCCCCGGACGATTCCCGGGCGGCGCCGTACCAGCGAACCGGCCGCGACGCCGCGCACCACGACCTCGAGCGGGATCATCTGCGCGCGCCGGACGAGCATCTCGTTGTCGTCGTCGTCTTCGCCGCCGTTGATGTAGTGCGTCGGCAGCCCGCACAGGTTCAAGAGGCGAAAGATGCGCGCCGTCGTCTGCGCCGCGATCCGTCCCTTCCCCTCGATGACGTCGCGGCGCGCCCCGTCACCGGCCGTGATCCCGTCCATCTGCTTGACGACCACGACGTCCGGCTGCCCCTCGTGCTCGAACAAGATCTTCGTCTTGCCCCGCGCGATCTCGTGCCCTTTACGCATCGTTCGCCTGCAACGTCTCGCGGATGCGGGCGGCGAGGCGGCGGGCGCGCTGCGGCGCGTCGCCGACGTGGGCGAGCGGGTCGAGGCGCTCGCGGACTTCGGCCGGATCGACCCAGTGGGCGATCCGCTCGTCGTCGGCGAGCAGCGTCGCGAGCGGGTTCGTGCCGCCGGCGGCGAGCTCGTCGTAGGCGCGCATCGCGCTCTGGCGGATCACCTCGTGCAACTCCTGACGGTCGCCGCCGCGCTTGGCGGCCTCCATCAGGATCGCCTCGGTCCCGGCGAACGGCCCGTAGGTGCGCAGGTTCTCAGCGATGCGGCGCTCGTCGACGCGCAACCCGACGACGATCTTCGTCGCCAGCGTAACCAGCTCGTCGGTGCAGAGCAGCGCTTCGGGGAGCATCGTGCGTCGGTTCGCGCTGTCGTCGAGCGTGCGCTCGAGCAGGTTCGTCGCGGCG
>JBEKLD010000197.1:0-4722 GCA_050010375.1 Vulcanimicrobiaceae bacterium | reverse complement strand
AGCAGGCGACGAGCTCGAGCGCCGGCAGGCGCGCGCCCTGCGTCGCCGGCGTGTAGCCGCACAAGGTCGTCGCCACCACGTCGGCGCCGGCGGCCGCGGCGGTGCGCACGTCCTGCGCGCCGGCGCAGTCGGCCATCGCGAGCGCGCCGCGCGCGTGGATCGCCGCGATCGTGGCGGCGACGTCGCGGCCGTCGGGGCGCGGTCGCGCGGTCGCGTCGAAGGCGACGATCTCGGCGCCTGCCGCGACCACCTCGGCGATCTCGCGCTCGCTGGGCGTGATGTACGGGGCGTAGCCCGGATAGGTGCGCTTGACGATGCCGATCAGCGGGACCGCCAGCACCCGCCGCACCGCGCCGATCCGGTCCAGCCCCTCGACCCGCAGCCCGGCGGCGCCGTTGGCGACGGCGACCTGCGCGAGCAGCGCGATCGACTCCGGCGCGTTCAGCGGTGAGTCGGCCTCGGCTTGAACCGAGACGATGAGCCCGCCGCGCAACGCGGCGAGGACGGGGTTCACGGCGTCGTGATCCGGCTCGGCGGCGTGAGCCCGGCGTCGGCGAAGGCCAGCAGGGCGGCGCCGACCGCCGCGTCGTGGCGCGGTTCGACGACGACGGCGACGGGCGCCGCCGCGGCCAAGCGCTGGCGCAGGCGCAGGCGGAAAGGCTCGCCGGTGAGCAGCCCGCCGGCGAAGGCGACCCGCACCTCGCGCTCCTGCGCGTCCAGCCGCGCGATCGCGGTGGCGGCCAGGTCGACCAGCGCCGCCGCTGCCGTCTCGACGATCGCCGCGGCATCCGCGTCGCCCAACCGCGCCGCATCGAAGACGACCCGCGCGTAGCCGGCCAGCGCATCGTGCCGGAGCCGGCCCTGGACCACGGCCGTCGCCAGCCCGCGCAGGCTGGAGCGGTCGAAGTACGCCAGCGCCGCGTCGCCGAGCGGATGACGGCGGCCGGCGTCGTCGGCGTGCATCGCGACCGCCAGCGCGTCACGCGCGACGGCGAACGCGCTGCCCGCGTCGCCGAAGGGGAAGCCCCAGCCGCCGACGCGGACGCTCCGCCCGTCGCCGTCCTCACCATAGGCGACCGAGCCGGTCCCGGCGATCACCACGACCGCGGGCCGGGTGGGGACGGCGCCGGCCAGCGCGGTCGGCGCGTCGTGCCCGACCCGCACGAGGCGCGCCCGCACGGTGGGCGGCGCGCCGTCGAAGTCCGCGTCCCAGCCGGAGAGCCCGACGTGGACCGCCTCCAGCTCGGCGTCGCGCGACAGCCCGGCCGCCGTCAGCGCCGCCTCGACGGAAGCACCGACCGCGTCGGCCGCGATGCGTGCGCCGGGCGGCGCACCGACGTGCGCGGCCGGACCGGCCTCGCCGCGACCGAGCAAGACCCCGGTCTCGGTCAGGACGGCGGCGAGGGTCGACGACTGGCCGCCGTCGACGCCGGCGAAGTAGCGCATCGGCGTCAGGACGCCGCGGTCAGTGCCGCGTAGGCGTCGGCGGCGCGTTCGCGGGCACGCCGATCGCGCAGGCGCGGGATCTCGCCGATCGCTTCGCGGTGATGGTACAGCTCGTGGGCGATCGCGCGGTCGATCGCCTCCCGCACGGCGCACGACGAGCCGGTCGGCAACGCGCGTTGGTTGACCCGAATCGTCGGCCCGGCGGGGTCGTACTCGGCGATCAACACGGTCTCGCCCCAGCCGCCCAGATCGACCACCTCGATCCGCACCCCGTAGCCTGCGGCCAGGCGGCGGACGTCAGGCACGGACCGGCTCGGGGCGGCGCAGATCGACGCCGTCGGCGACCAACCGCGCGCGCAGCACCTGTGGGTCGAGCGCGCGCGGGCTGACGTCGGCACGGTGCGCGAGCGCCGCCGCCGTCCCCGCCGCCTGGCCGAGCGTCATCACCGTCGGCGTCAGGCGAGTCGAGGCCAGCGCTTCGTGGGTGGTCGAGATGCAGCGGCCGGCGACCAACAGATCCTCGATGCCGACCGGGAGCAAGCAGCGGTACGGGATCTCGTACGACGCGCCCGGCGGGAGCCGGTGGGTCGTCGTCCCGCTGCCGCTGGGATTGTGGATGTCGATCGGATAGGCGCTGCGCGCGACGGCGTCGGGGAACTCGCGCGCGTGCAGCACGTCATCGGCGGTCAGCGTGTAGTCGCCGACGATGCGGCGTGACTCGCGCACGCCGATCTGCGCCGCCGTCGCCGCCAGCCGCGCGTTGGCGAAGCCCGGCACGTCGCGGCGGAAGAACGCCAGCAACTGCATCACCTGCGCGCGCGCCTCGACCTCGGCGTGGGTCAGCGCGTCGGGATCGAGCGGATCGATGTCGACGACGCGCGTCATGTTGACGGTCACTTCGTCGGGATACGGCGTGGCGAAGAACGAGACCAGCTCGCGTGGCACGGTCACGTCGCCGCGCGCCCGCGCCGCGTCCCACAACTCGTAGAGTCCGGCGACCGCCGTCAGGGCGCTCGCGGTGCGTTCGTGCGTCTTGAGCGAGCTGCGCAGCTGGTCGGGATGCCGGCGCACGTACGCCGCCAGCGCTTCGACGTCGACGTGCGAGAGCCGGAACATCAAGCTGGCCGGCTGCACGCGGCCGCGCGCGTCACCCTGCTGCGTCGGGACGCCGGCGCTGGCCGCGACCGAGGCGTCGGCGGTCGAATCGATCGTGCGCCGCGCGCGCAGCGTGCGGATTCCGCCGACGGTCGCGACCCGCACGCCGGCGACCCGGCCGGCCGAGACGATCGTCTCGAGGAACCACGCGTGCACGAGCAGCGCGACGTTGCTCTCGGTCATCATCTCGAAGAGCAGCGCCTTGTGCAGCTCGGGATCGAACGGCGTGATCGTTGGGACGTAGTCCGAGGCGTCGTGGACGTGGCCGGGCGAGCCGCCGAGCGCCATCAAGCGCTCGACCATCTCTTGCGCGATCCCACCGACGATCCGCTCGGCGCCGGAGTGGAAGGTCATCCACGGGCCGACCATCGCGGCGGTCGCCGTCCCGCCCAGGAAGCCGTAGCGCTCGACGAGCAGCACCCGCGCGCCGGTGCGCGCCGCGGCCAGGGCCGCCGCGCAGCCGGCGTTCCCGCCGCCGACGACGAGGACGTCGTATTCGCGCATTGCGGCGAAGTTCGCGGACCCGCGCGCTCCGTCCGCCCAGGTGTGCGCCACGAGCGGCGGAGGCGAGGCGCCGGCTGCGAACCTCTCCCCGATGCGCCGCTCCGACTTCTTGGCTCTCGCCGGCGCGGCGACCGCGGCCCCGGCCGCCAGCCGGCCGCCCTTCGTCCCGGCGTCGGACGCCGATCCGTTCGTCGCCTTCGAGCGCCACGGCGGCGGCCGGCTAGGCGTCGCCGCGCTCGACCTCGGCAGCGCGAAGCGGCTCGCGCACCGCGGCGCCGAGCCGTTCCCGCTCGGCGGCCTCGTCCGTCTCCCCCTGGTGATGGCGGTGTTGGCGCGGGTCGACGCCGGCGACGACCGCCTCGACCGCCAGGTCGCCTTCGGCCCCTCGGATCTCGAAGGCTCTAGCCCGCTCGCCCGGCGCTATCCGACCGGCGGCGTGCTGACCTTGGGCCGGCTGTGCGCGTACGCGATCTCGTACGGCGACGACAGTGCCGCCGATCTGCTCGCGCCGCTGGTCGGCGGACCGGCCGCGGTGACCGCCTACCTGCGCTCGATCGGGATTCGCGGCGTTCGGGTCGACCGGCTCAGGCGCCAACTCCCACGTCGCGCCGATCCGCACGACGCGCGCGATACGGCGACGCCCGACTCGATGGCGCACCTGCTCGAACAATTGGGCAGCGAGTCGCCGCTGTCGGACGACTCGACCGCGCTGCTGCTCGACTGGATGCGGACCAACGCGAACGGAAGCGGACAACTGCGCGCCGGCATCCCAGCCGACTGGGGCCTCGCCGACGTGAGCGGCGGCGCGGCGAACGTCGCCAACGACGCCGGCCTGGTCACGCCGCTCGGCGCACCGATCGCCATCGCCTGCTTCACCGTCGACTTCGACGGTCAGGGCGACGCGAACGCGGCGATCGCCGCCTGCGCGCGCGCCGCCACCGATCGCTTCGAGCGCCCGCAGTAACGCGTCAAGCAGCGGGTGGGGCCGCGGCCGGGAACGTCTCGACGAAGTGCAGGAAGCGCGCCAGGTGACGGTCGGACGCGACCAGCGTCCCCTTGCGAAAACGGATCGTGTCGAGGACCAGCGCATCCTCGCCGAACAGTTTCTGCACGAACGCATGGAGGCCGGCGAGCCGCGCCTCGCGCCCGTCGGCCGCCGCGGGGACGCCGATGACGTAGTGCCCGACCGTGGCCTCGGGTGAGATCGGCGTTCCGGTGAAGAGCATGAACTGATCCTCGCCGGCGATGCGCAGCCGTTGTGCGAACGTGTTCGTCCCGGTGATGCGCCCGTGCTGTTGGTAGAACGGCGTGTCGACGGCGAACTCGAGCGCGTACTCGCTGACCTCGAGCACCTCGGGGGTCGCCGCGCCCGGGATGCCGTGGAGCGCGCGCAAGTGTTGGAAGTCGACTCCGTTGGAGACGGCGATCCACGGCGGGCGCGGCCGCAGGCCGCGCAGATGACTTTCGTACGCGAGGGAGGATTCGTCGGCGTCCGGGATGCCGGGCACCTCGAACAGCGGTGCCGGTCCGTTGAAGGCCCAGATCAAACCCCACGCCTCCGCGCTCGGATAGGTGAACAGCCGCGCACCGGGCGGGATCTTGTCGCCGGTCGGGATG
>JBEKLD010000196.1:0-4794 GCA_050010375.1 Vulcanimicrobiaceae bacterium | reverse complement strand
GGCAACAACACGACGGAGGAGTTCGCGCCACCCTACACCGGCGCACCTACGACGACGATCACGAGCGCCAGGGGGATGAACAACCCGTACGCGCTGGCGCTCGACGGCGCCGGGAATCTCTTCGTCGCAAACGTGAGCGGCGGCACCGGCGGCACGGTGACGGAGTACGCAGCCCCGTACACCGGCACACCCATAACGACGATCAGCAGCGGCGTCAATGGGCCCTACGCGCTGACGCTCGACGGCGCAGGAAACCTCTTCGTCGGAAACGCCTCCGGCCACACCGTGACGGAGTACGCCCCGCCATATACCGCAGCTCCCACCGCGACGATCACCGGCGTGGGTGATCCGACCGCGTTGCTGTTGACACCATGATGCACACGCGCACGACCTTGAGCGCCTTCATCGCGGTCGCCCTCTGCGGCGCGTTGCTGGCCGGCTGCGGCGGCGGCTCGAGCGTGCCCGCGACAGGGTCGAAGGCACCGCAGCAAGCCGGCCGGGTGCCGGTCACCTTCCGCATCGACGTCCCCTCGCAGGCCACGACGTCGAAGACGCGCTCGCCGCGGTACATCTCGCCTGCGACCACGCAGTTGGCGATCAACATCGAACAGGATGCGACGGAGGTCAACGGCTATCCCATCACCGTCGGGCTCACCCCGACCTCGGGCGGCTGCACCAGCTCGCTCGCAAGCACGTACTGCCAGCTGACGGTCACCCTCGTCGTGGGGAACTACACGGCGACGTTGACCGCCCAGGACGCGAACGGCAACGCGCTCTCCGGCGCCCAGAGCATCGCCTTCGCGGTGGCCAACAACGCCACCAACGTGATCGCGATCGTCCTCTCGGGGATCCCGCACAGCCTGCAGATCGCGTCGGGCTCGTACGGGGTGGTCGGCTCGGCGTCGGCGGGCTTCACCTTGTATGGGGCGGCCCCGCAACCGGTCATCGTCACGGCGCTCGATGCCGACGGCAACACGATCGTCGGCCCGGGTTCGCCGACCTACAGCGCCAGCCCGGTCAGCGGAAGCGGCTGGGGTGCCGTCGCGCCGACGAGTACGGCACCCAACACGATCGTGATCGACCCGCCCGGGACCAACGGTTCGGGCGCGACCTTCGTGGTCACGGCGAGTTACCCCGATTCGACTTGTTCGTTCAGCGGCGCCGTCTGCCGCGCGACCTTCACCATGAAGAGCGACGTCCAGACGCTCTTCGTGGCAAACTCCGACGCCCCGTCGGTGACCGAGTACACGGCGCCTTACACCGGCACGCCTACGACGATCAGCAACGGCGTGACTTTCCCCTCGGCGCTCGTCTTCGACCGCCTTGGGAATCTCTTCGTCGCGAACTCGGACAGCAACACGGTGGGCGAGTACGCGCCGCCGTACACCGGGACGCCCACCATCATCAGCAGCGGCATGGACGACGCACTGACCATCGCGCTCAACGGCGCCGCCGAGGACCTCTTCGTCGCAAACGCACACGTCGGAACCAACACGGTAACGGAGTACGCGCCGCCCTATAGCGGCGCGCCGACGACGATCACCAGTGGGCTCGACCAACCCTTCGCGCTAGCGGTCGACAGTGCCGGAAATCTGTTCGTCGCAAACTTCAGCGGCAATACGGTGACCGAGTACGCGCCACCCTATACCGGCGCGCCGACGACCACGATCTCCCTCGGCGTGAACCAGCCATACGCGCTCGCCATCGACGGCGTCGGGAATCTCTTCGTCGCGAACTTCGCAGCCGGAATAACGATCTACGCGCCGCCCTACACCGGCTCGCCCACGACGATCACGAGCGGCGTGAGTGGGCCGATCGCGCTGGTCGTCGACGGCGCCGGGAACCTCTTCGTCGGCAACTACGGAAACAGCACGGTCACGCAGTACGCGCGACCGTACAGCGGTGCGCACGTGACGGTCAGTAACGGGGTGAACCAGCCGTACGCGGTCGCAGTCGACGGCGCGGATAATCTCTACGTCGCAAACTTCATGGCCAACACGGTGACGGCGTACGCGCCGCCCTATGTCGGCACGCCCATCACGATCGGCACGGGTGTCGTTCGACCGACCGCCTTGCTGTTCACACCGTAGGGCGCTGTCGGGTCAGACGGCGATCGAGGTGCGGGTGCGCGGGAGTGCCCGCACCAAGAGCGCGATCGCGCGCAGCAGGTCGTTCGCGTTCGACGGCTCGTCGAGCCGCGGTGGCGGGGCGTCGAGCCCTTCGACGACGAAGAGCGCGTCGTCCAGCGCGGCTAGCCACGGGATGGCGGCGAAGGCGCTCGCGCTGCGCGCGAGGCTGTCCGCGTAGGAACTCTCGATCCGGGCCAGCACGTCGTGCGTCGCGCGGTTGCGCGCGGCGACCCGGTTCACCTCGCCGCGCACCGTCGGCACGACGTTGCGCAGCACGGCCAACCGTTCGGCGAGCGCCACGTCGAAGCGCGCCTGCCGGGCGCGCACGAGGTCGTTCTCGCGCGCCACGCCGCGCCGGCGCTCAGCCGGGTTCGCCGACGAGCGGCTCGTCCGGGCCGCTTCGAGCTGCAGGCGTTCGACGCCGGTGAAGGCGCTGCGTCGTTCCGCTTCGCGCCGCAAGGCGTCGGCCCGCTCGCGCATGAGCGTCTCGCCGGTGGTGTGGATCTCGAGCATCGGCAGGCCGCGGCGTTCGGCGGCGAGCCGGTCGCGCCGCTCGGCCTCGGCGGCGCGGATCAGCGCGACGCCGTTGCGCAGCGACTCCACCCAGTGACGGTCGGCCCGCTGCACCGGTTGCTGGTCGAAGCGCACGTGCACGTCGAGCCGGAAGGGCTCGTCGACGATCAGCTTCCAGATCGCCTCGCCATCGTAGGCGCCGACGATCCGGACCGCACTCGCCACCCGCGGGATCGCCCCGAAGCGCCCCACGGCGGCGACCAGCCGGTCACCGGCGTCGACGACGAGCAACGAGCGCACGTCGTCGATCGACCGCGAGTACACCAGAATGCCGGCGTAGGAGCGGTCGACGAGCGGACGCGGCACGTCCAGATCGAGATGACCGCGCGTGTAGACGAGTCGCCAGAGATCGGCGCCGGCCCGGCGGGCGATCTCGCTGCCGAGCAGCTGGGAGAGCTGAGCCAGGCCATCAGTCATGCCAGCATCCTACAGCCCGCTCGGCCGGAGGCCGCGCGACCGGCATCACACTCGGCTGCAGAAGAAGCGCCGGTCACACCCCCGGGGGGCCTAGTCGTGGCCCTCGCCGTCGGGGTGGAACTGGTCGAACTCGGCCCGCAGCCGGTTGTGGGCGAGCTTGGTGTAGATCTCGGTCGTGGCGGTCGATTCGTGGCCGAGGAACTCCTTGAGGAAGAGCAGATCGGCGCCTTGCTCGCGCATCACGGTCGCGATCGTGTGGCGCCAGGTATGGGGCGAGGCGTGATCGGCGATCCCGGCCAGCTCCATGTAGGTCCGCACGATCTTGTAGACGCCCGACGAGCTCAGGCGCCGGTCGCCGCGGCCGAGGAAGACGGCCGGGACGGTCGCCGCGGGCCGGACCGCCAGGTACGCGCTCAAGGCCGCCGCCGCCGGTGGGGTGAGCGGGATCAGCCGGTCCTTGTTGCCCTTGCCTTTGACGACCCGCAGCAGCCGGTTCTCGAGATCCAGGTCGGTCAGGTCGAGGCCGACTAGCTCGGCCCGCCGCATCCCGCACGACCACAGACAGGCGAACAGGGCGCAGTCGCGCCGCCGCTGCAGGTCGCTCTCGCCGGCGAGCCCCCCGGCGACGAGGGTCAAGACTTTCTCGACGTCCTCGCGGCGCAGCGCCTTCGGGAGCGGCTTGCCGATCTTCGGGAGGATCGCGTCGGCGGCCGGGTTGTCGTCCCGCCGGCCCGCCATGCGCAGCGATTTGTAGAAAGTCCGGATGGCGGCGACCTTGCGGCGCACCGAGCGTGGGGCGTACCGGCGCGAGCGTGCCAGGTGGGTCTGATAGGCCAGGACGTCGGCGTACGCGGCACCGACCAGTTCCTCGTACGGCGGCGGCTGTTTGGGCTCCGGCGTTGCGCCCAGCGCGCGGGCCTTGAGGAACGACCCGAAGTGCTCGAGGTCCCGCTGGTACGCCTCGCGCGTGCGGGGCGTCGTCCCGCGGACCAGCAAGTGCTGCTCGGCGAAGCGCGCGATCTCCGGATCCCCCGACAGATACTCCGGCGCCTCATAGACCGCCCCGCGCTTCTTCACCCGTGCCCTCCGACAGACGATAATCCCTATTTCCGTTACTGAGCCGTGGGGAAGATGTCCTTCTGGCGGCTGCGGTTCAGTCCCGGCTCAGTACCGGAAATAGTCGGGCCGCGCTCGGATGCTGGCGCGGTACCGGAAATAGTTTGGAGGCGGGATGGGGGCGGGCGGCGGGCCGCGGCGGAGGCTGAATGGGTGGGGAAGTCTTTGAGGGCGCGGCGGGTTGCGGCGGCGGCTTTGCTGTCGTACATGCGTTGGTCGGCCAGGCGCAAGAGGGCGGCGGCGGTGGTGCCGTCCTCGGGGGCGCGGGCGATTCCGATACTCGCGGAGAGCGTGATCGACAGATCGCCGTAGACCACGGGCTTCGCGAAGGCGGAGTGAATCGTCTCGGCGATCCGGTTGGCGTCGATCTCGACCTGCGCTGCGCCGGTGCACAGGACGACAAATTCGTCGCCCCCGATCCGCGCCACGACGTCGCCGCCGCGCACGGAGGCGGTGATGCGCCGCGCAGCGGCTTGCAGGGATTCGTCGCCGACTTTGTGACCGTGGGCGTCGTTGATCTGCTTGAGTCCGTCGAGATCGAGAAACAGGACCGCGAGGA
>JBEKLD010000195.1:0-4827 GCA_050010375.1 Vulcanimicrobiaceae bacterium | reverse complement strand
GACCGATGCCACCTCGTTCGGCGTCAGGCCGCCGACGGGTACGGCGGGGATCCCAGTGCGCGGCGCCCAGACGGCGCCCCCGGAACCGAACTCGATCGAGGCGCGACTGATGGCCACGCGCGCGGCGGCGCCGAACGCTGAGCCGGCGAGCGCGGAACCGCCGCCGCCACCACCGGCACCCCTAGGCGCGCCGCCGCCGCTGCTCGGGCGCGCGCCGATTCCTACCGCTGCGGGCCGGTTCGTCGCACCGCTCCCGGTCGGGGTTCGGGCGGACGCACCGGCGCCGTCTTCCGGTGGTGCGGCGGCGCCGCGCGCGACGGGCCTATCGGCGTATACCGATCCGGTCGCGCTGTTGCGCGCGCTGCGTCTCCCGGTCACGCCCAGCGGCGTCGCCGCGGCGACGCTCGCGTTGCAGCGCCCGGCGCAATTGCCCAACGCGCTGGCATCCCTCGAAGCCGCGCTGCCGCGCGCCAGCGACGATCCCCACGTCGCGACGCTGCGCACGTTGCTCGCGTTCGTCGGCCGGATCGATCCGCGCTCGCCGACGCTCTCCGCGCAGATCGCCGCCTACGTCGATCAAGTCGTCACCGGCAGCGAATCGAAGTTGGCCGTCTTCCTCGCCGCCGCCGAGGCGGCCGAGCCGACTGCGGAGGCTGCGCCCGCGGCGGGTGCGGCCAGCACGAGTCCCGCCACTGCAGCGCCGGCGCCGGTCAGCGCCGATGCAGCCGAGTTGGCAGCCGCGGTGCGGCCGCTGGCGGCCGCGCTCGCCGCCGAACGCGGCGCCGCACTCGGCGTCGACTTCAAGCAGACGCTGTTGGCCTTCGCCGCCGAAGGCGCCGGATCGTCTCCGGCCCTCGGCAGCGCGATCACCGGCGCGCTGACGGCACTGACCGCGGTGCAAACGGAGGCGGCGCAAGCTCTCGCCGCGCGCCCCGACGGTTTTGCCTTCACCTTGCCGCTGGTGACGCCGAACGGGGTCGCCAGCGCCAAGATCGCGGTGCGGCGCGACGGCGCCGACGGCCGGCCCGGCACGGTCGACAACGCGAACTTCCACATCGCCTTCATCTTGGAGACGGCCCACTTCGGGACGGTCGCGATCGACCTGATCACCGTCGAGCGCGAGGTCAGCGTCGACGTGCGCGCCGAGGCGGCGCCGGCGGTGCGCGCCTTCCGCGATGCGCTGGGCCACCTGACCGCACGGCTCGAAGCGCTGCACTACCGGGTCAGCTCGGCCGGCGCGACGCTGGCCTCGACTGCGACGGTCGGCGTCGCCGCGCCGCCGTCGCGCCCGATCGATCCCGACGCGACGGTGGATCGCTCGGCATGAACTCGCACTATTTCAACGCTCGTCGCAACGCGCCCGATCGGCCGGCGGCCGCGGCGCTGTCCTACGATCCAACCAAACCGGGGCCGCCGGAGATCGTCGCGATCGGCCGCGGGCTGACCGCCGAGGAGATCGTGCGGCTGGCCCGCGAGCACGAGGTCCCCATCCATCAGGACGCCGGTCTGGTCGAGGCGCTGGCGAAGCTCGAGGTCGGCCAGCGTCTCCCCCGCGAGCTGTACGCGATCGTCGCCGAAGTGCTGGCCTTCGTCTACGCGGTCGACGCGCAGGCCTCGGGATAGCGCGGGCGAAAGCTACCTCCGTGAGAATTAGGAGATACGGCGCTTTCGTCGCGGCGCTGCTCGTCTGCGCCCCCGCCGCGGGTCGAGCCGCCGCGCCGGCCGTCGTCCCGTCGCCCGCGCCGAGCGCCGCGCCGGCCGAGGGCGCCCCGGCCGAGACCCACCACACGCTGGCCATCGGCGGACGCACGATCGCGTACACCGCGCGGGCTGGGACGATCGCGCTGCGCGACGCCGACGGCGACGAGATCGCGCAGGTGTTCTCGGTCGCGTACACCGCCGATGGCGCCGAGCCGCGGACCCGGCCGGTGACCTTCTTCTGGAACGGCGGCCCGGGCTCGTCGTCGATGTGGCTGCACATGGCCTCGTACGCGCCGGTGCGCGTCGCGATCCCATCCAACGCCACGCCGCCGGCGCCCGGCACGCCGCTCGAGCCGAATCCCGACTCGCTGCTCGACACGACCGATCTGGTCTTCGTCGACGCCGTCGGCACCGGCTACAGCCGCATCAGCGGGAAGGGAAAGGCGAGCGACTTCTTTGGCGTCGACGAAGACGCCAAGGCGTTCGAGCAGTTCATCCGGCGCTGGGTGACCGCCAACGGCCGCTGGTCCTCGCCGAAGTTCCTGTTCGGCGAATCGTACGGCACGACGCGCGCCGCCGACGTCGTCAACCGGTTGCAGGACGACGGGATGGCGATCGACGGCGTGGTGCTGCTCTCCTCGGCGCTCGACTTCAACGCGCTCGACAACAATCAGGGACCGGGCGAGGACGAGAGCTACATCTCGTTCCTCCCGACCGAAGCCGCCGTCGCCTGGTACCATCACGCGCTGCCCGCCGCGCCGGCCGACCTGCCGCAGTTCCTCGACGGCGTGCGCGCCTTCGCGATCGGCCCCTACGCCGACGCGCTGATGCGCGGCGACGCGCTCGACCCCGCCACCCGCGCGCAGATCGTCGCGACGCTGCACGCCGACACGGGGCTCGATCCGGCCTACATCGAGCGGGCGCACCTGCGCCTGGACCCGAGCCGCTTCGAGCACGAGTTGCTGCACGACCAAGGCTTGACGACGGGCCGGCTCGACGGCCGCTACCAAGGACTCGAGCTCGACCGGACCGCCGACTCGCCGTCCTACGATCCGACCAGCGACGACGGGCTGGCCGACGCCGTCATCGCGGCCTTCAACGCCTACCTGCACGACGATCTCGGCTACCGCGTCGACCGGCCATACTTCGGCACGAACTACGCGCTCGTCGCCGCGCACTGGAACTATCGCACCGAGAACTCGATCGTCGCGACCAACGTCGCCGACGATCTGCGCCAGGCGCTGGTGAAGAACCCCTACCTGCATGTCTTCTCGGCCAACGGCTGGTTCGATCTGGCGACGCCGTTCTTCGGGACGCAGTACACGCTCGACCATCTCGGCCTCGACGCGGGTGCGCACGCGCGCATCAGCTACGGTTTCTATCCCTCGGGACACATGGTCTACCTCAACGACGAAGCGCGGCACGCCTTCAAAGCCGACCTGGTGCGCTTCTACCGCGAATCGATGGCCCGCTGATGCACCGCACCGCCCTCGCCCTCACCCTGTGCGCGCTGACCGGCATCCTGGCCGGCGCGCCGGGCGCGCTGCGCGCGCAGAGCGATCCCGCTCCGGCACCGACGCCGACGCCGCGTCCGGTCCCGCACGTCCCCGACGCGATCACCCATCACACGATCGTGCTCGGCGGGCGAAGCATCGCCTACACCGCGCACGCGGGGACGATCGTGCTGCGCGACGCCGACGGTCTGCCGACCGCCAGCGTCTTCGCCGTCGCGTACACCGCCGACGCCGCCGACCCGCGCACGCGCCCGGTCACCTTCTTCTGGAACGGCGGCCCGGGCTCGTCGACGATCTGGCTGCACATGGGCTCGTTCGGCCCGGTGCGGGTCGCGGTCCCCGCCAACGCGGCCCAGCCGGCCCCCGGCGCGCCGCTCGTCGCCAACCCGTTCTCGCTGCTCGACACGAGCGATCTGGTCTTCATCGATGCGATCGGGACCGGCTGGAGCACGATCGTCGGCAAAGCGACGCCGAAGGACTTCTATGGGATCGACGAAGACGCGAAGGCGTTCACCCAGTACATCGAGCGCTGGCTGACCGCCAACGCGCGCTGGCAGTCGCCGAAGTTCCTCTTCGGGGAGTCGTACGGGACGACGCGCGCGGCGAACGTCGTCAACAAGTTGCAGGACGACGGCGTCGCGATGAACGGCGTCGTGCTCCTCTCCTCGGCGCTCGACTACAACTTCCTACCGGTCGGTCAAGGTCCGGGCGAAGACTACCCCTACATCGGCTACCTGCCGACCGAAGCCGCCGTCGCCTGGTACCATCATCGGGTCCCCGGCAATCCGCCCGACCTGGTGCGCTTCGTGGCGCAGGCGCGCGCGTTCGCCGGCGGGCCGTACGCCGCCGCGCTCCGCCGCGGCGACACGCTCGACCCGGCGACGCGCGCGCAGATCGTCGCCCGGCTGCACGCCTTCACCGGCTTGAGCGCGAGCTACATCGAAGCGGCCAACCTGCGGCTGGACCCCAACCGCTTTCAATTGCAGCTGCTGCGCGACGAAGGGCGCAACCTGGGTCGCTACGACGGGCGCTACGAGGGCGACGAGATGGACCCGAACAGCGCCTATCCCAGCTACGATCCGTCCGACACGATGGTCTCTGCGGCGTACGTGGCGGCCTTCAACCACTACGTGCACGACGAGCTGCAATACCGCGAGACCCGGCCCTACGAGGTGCTCTCGTTCGCGGTCAACAGCGCTTGGAACTCCAAACGCGGCGATGACGCGAGTGCGCCTAGCGTCGTCGGCGATCTCCAGGCGGCGCTGGCCAAGAACCCGTCTCTGCACGTGCTCTCGGCGAACGGATACTTCGATCTTGCGACTGGTTTCTATGGGACCGAGTATCTGTTGCAGCACATGAATCTCAATGCGGCGCAGCAGAAGCAGGTTCAGTTCGCGTACTTTCGGTCGGGGCATATGGTCTATCTCAACCCGAATGCGCTCGTGGAGTTCAAACGCGTGCTCGTTGGGTTTTATCGGGGGGCGCTCGCGCACTAGGGGTTCTGTCGGGGGTGACGGGGGAGCGACGTGGCTGCGGCGGGGACGCTCCCTGCGCGCATCCTGCGCTCCGGTCGCTCCGCGCTCCGCGGCTTCCGCCCTCCGGGCTCACGCCG
>JBEKLD010000194.1:0-4915 GCA_050010375.1 Vulcanimicrobiaceae bacterium | reverse complement strand
CCGACCGAGAGCGCCTCGTCGATCAGCAGGATGTCGGCGTCGACGTCGGTGACGACCGCGAAGCCGAGCCGCGCGGCCATCCCCGAGGAGAGGGTGCTGACGGGGAAGCGCCGGTAGCTCTCCAGCTCGGCGAAACGCAGGATCTCGCCGACGCGCGCTTCGATCGCGCGCCGTTCCATTCCGAGCAGCACGCCGTAGAGGACGACGTTGTCGGCGACCGACAGATCGGGGTCGAACCCGGCCGAGAGCTCGAGCAGCGGCGCGATACGGCCCTCCACGTCGACCGTTCCGGCGGTCGGCGTCAGCACGCCGCACATCAGCTTGAGCAACGTCGACTTGCCGGCGCCGTTGGGCCCGATGATCCCGACCTTCTCGCCGCTGTGAATCATCAGGTCGATCCCTTCGAGGACGACCCGGCGCTGCGGCCGCTGGTAGCGTCCGGCGGCGAGCGCGATCAGTCGCCCCTTGAGATCGTGCGTGTATTCTTCGCGCGTCCGGCGTTCGAGCGCCACGCCCTCGAGCGCGATCACAGCAGGTCCATGAACTGCGAGCGCATCGCGCGGAAGACGGCGACCCCGATGATCAGCGCGAGTGCCCCGTCGACGAAGGAGAGCCCCAGCAGCTGCAGCGACGGCCAGGCGTCGCTCAGCACCAGCACGCGCACCGATTCGAGGATCGCGAAGAGCGGATTGAAAGCCAGCAGGTGGAGGATCGGCGTCGGAACGATGCCGGCGGGGTAGAAGATCGGAGTCGCGACCCACAGCAAGAAGGTCGCCAATTCGTAGAGGTAGGCGACGTCGCGGAAATAGACGTCGGCGGCGCTGACCAGCAGGCCGACGCCGACCGCGAGCATCGCGAGTCCAGCCAGCGGGATCACGAGCGCCAGGACGTGCAGGACGTTGTGGTTCACGAAGAGCGAGATCACGACGATCAGCGGCAGGGTCCCGACGATCTGCTGGAAGCCGTACGCCGCCACCGTCGCGAGCGGGAACGCGGCGAACGGGATCTTGACCTTGTTGAGCAGCGCCGCGTTCTGGACCAGGCTCATCAGCGCTTGCGAGGTGCCGCCGATGAAGAATCCCCCCAGCGCCAGGCCGATGTAGACCGAGGCGGCGTACCGCACGAGCGAATTGTCGTAGTACGGAGCGAACGTGTGGCCGAAGATCGCCGCGTAGACGGCGGCCATCCCGAGCGGATTGGCCGCCGACCACAGGATGCCGAGCACGCTCCCGCGATACCGCGCGGTCAGTGTTCGTTCGTACAGCACGCGGGTAACGTCGAGCAGTCGTCGATCGGGTAAGGTCACGACCACCACCGCTCGTTCGCGACCAGATGCGAGGGGCGCCTGCTGTCCCGAGGGGTGGGGACGCTCCAACGGGAACGGGCGATGATGCGTCTCGTACCGACGATCGCCCTTGGGGCGTGCCTCGCTGCCGCGTGCGTCGCCCCCGCGGGTGCCGCGGACGCGATCCCGAGCGGCAGCGCCGGCGGACTGAGCCTGGGGAACAATTGGGGCCCGTACGAGACGTACAAGGGCGCATCGTTCCGCTGGGTGGACAACGACGCCGAGATCGTCCTGCAGTCGGGGAGCGGCGAAGCGCAATTGAGCATCGTGTGTCAGGGCGGTCCGAGCCTCGGCGAAGTGACCTTCCCGCTGCGCGTCCTCGACGCGTCGCACCGCCAGGTCGACCACGCCATCTGCGCGGGTCCCGGCCAACCGCAGACGCTGTTGCTGCCGCTCGCCCGCGGCGGGACGCGCTACCTGCTCCACGCCGATGGCGGAGGTCGCCCGGTTCCGGGCGAGCAGCGGATCCTCAACTTCCAAGTCTTCGCACTCGACACGACCGGCGGCGCGCTGGGCGGCGGCGACGTCGTCGACGCGCGCAACGGCGTGCGCATCGGCGTGCACTGGTATCCGATCGAGCACTACAAGGGGCTCACCTTCCGCTGGATGGACGGACAAGGCGGTCAACTCGTCGTCAGTGCCGATCGTCCGCTGCTGACCACGATGCGGCTGGTCCTCGAGGTCGGGCCGAGCGTCGGTTCGCGGCGCGCGGCGCTCGTCGTGCGCGACGCGCGCGGTGCCGTCGTCTTGCACGCGACGCTGACCGGCCGTCAGGTCGTGCTGGTCCCGGTCGACTTGCGCGCCGGTGAGAATTCGTTCACCCTCGAGGTCGCCAGCGCCAACCGTCCCGTCCCGCACGACCCGCGCATCTTGAACGTGCGCCTGCTCTCCGCCGCCGTGTTGCGCTGAGCGCGGGGCCGCTTAGGGCGGCGGTTCGAAGTCGAACGAGCGCAAGAGATAGCAGAGGCGGCGCGAGTCCGTCGCGCCGCCCGGCGCGCGCCTCGGCGTGAACGCGGCGCGCGCGCGCACGACGATGGTCACCGGACGGTCCCACGTCTCACGTGGCGGCAGCACCGGGATCGTGAACGAACCACTGCGGAACGCCTCGCGCGCGAACGGGCGGCCCCCGACCCAGAAGCTGATCTCCTGGCGCTCGATCGGCGCCCACGCCGGCAACTCGACGCGTAAGGCGAGGTGGCGGCCGCGCGGCGCGGGGAAGGTGAACTCCGCCCGCCGCCCGGCCCACTGATCGTCGTACCAGCCTTGCGCCTCGCGCAAGACGTAGCCGACGATGCGGTGCGCCGCGTAGGTGACGCGCCGCTGGATGCGTGGGGCGAGCGGTGCGAGCGGTCCGCGCAGCAGGCGCGCGAGGCGCTCGTTGACGATCCGCTCGTAGGTCGGCAGACCGTAGACGAACATGCCGGGCGGGAAGCGCTTCCCGGTCACGCGGCGCAGCATCGCGGTCAGCTCGCGCGCGCGCTTGGCGCCGCCGGTAAAACTCTTCGCCGAGGGGTACTCGCGGATCGCGCCCATCTCGTGCGGGACGTAGACCAGCGGCCGGTGCAAGCCGATCCGCATCAGGATCTCCCAGTCCAGCCCGTAGTGTAGGTTCTCGTCGAGCCAGCCGACCTCGTCGAAGACGTCGCGCCGAAAGAAGACCGTCTGCTGCAAGACGTAGTCGGAGAGGTTGAGCAACCGCCAGAGATTGAAGGCGCGCGTCGCGGCGAAGCGCGAGATCACCGCGCCCTGCTCGTCGATCTGGTAACCTTCACCGTAGACGGCACCCGCTTCGGGATGCTCGCGCAGCGCGCGCACCGCCACGCTGACCGCCCCGGGCAGCAGCAGATCGTCGGAGTTCAGCCAGGCGACGATCGTACCGCGGGCGCGCCGAAACCCTTTGTTGATCGCATCGGACTGGCCGCGGTCGGGCTCGGAGACGAAGGTCAGCCGGTCGGCGTAGCGGGCGACGACGGCGGCGGTCTCGTCGGTCGATGCGCCGTCGACGACGAGATACTCGAGGTTCGGATAGTCTTGGCCGAGCACGCTCTCGATCGTCGCCGCGATGAAGCGGCCCTGGTTGTACGAGGGCGTGACGATCGTGACGAGTGGACGCTCAGCGTCGTCCGGCGATCGATCGATGCTCGTACCAGTCGCGCAGATAGCGGACGGGGTGTGCCGGGTTCAGCCAGAGTCCCAGCGCGAGCGAGCCGAGCACGGCGGCCGGCGTCGGGCGCGGCCGCTCGAAGAAGCCGTCCGCGCGCTGCAGCAGCCAGCTCGCGTAGGCGAACGCCCACGAGTACGGCACGTATCCGTAGTGCGCGCGCAGGATGTGCAAGACCTCGCGGTAGACGTCGCCGCGGCGGCTGAGCGTCTTGTTGCCGCGGTGCATCCGCGAACCGGCGATCAGCCCGTCGACCTTGCGCAGCGTCTGCTCGCGCGACAAGCGGATCCAAAAGTCGTAGTCGAGCGCGACGTCGAGGCGCGGGTCCATCCCGCCGATCGCCTCGAACGCCGCGCGGCGCACCATCGCCGCCGGTTGGCAGATGTAGCACTCCTCGAGCAGCGCGGCCGCATCGAAGGCGCGAGCGGGATACGGCGCGATCAGCGCGTCGGCGGCGTCGATGTGCACCGCGTCGCCGTAGGCGGCCGCGACGGCCGGGTCGGCGGCGAGCGCCTCGACCAGCAGCGCGATCCCATCGGGGTAGAGGACGTCGTCGGCGTTGAGGACGAGCACCAGCTCACCGCGCCCCGCGGCGACGCCGCGGTTGACGGCGGCGGCTTGGCCCAAGCCCGGTTCGACCAGGATCCGCACGGCGCCACCGGCGCGGGCGAGCGCGACCGTATCGTCGGACGAGCCGCCGTCGACGACGACGTGCTCCACGTTGGGATAGCTCTGCGCTCGAACGCTTGCCAGCGTACGGCCGATGAAGCTGCCGGCGTCGAGCGCCGGCGTCACGACCGTGACTAGGCGCTCCGAGGGATGCCTCCCCGCAGCGCTTCGATCTCGCGCACCTTGTCTTCGAAGGCCGCGGTGAGATTGGCCAACAGCGCCGTGCGCCGTTCGCCCTCGGCGATCAGCTCGGCTTCGCGGGCCCGGAAGGCCGCTTCGTTAGCTGCGAGCAGGGCGGCACGTTCTTGCGCCACACTGCGCAGCGCGCCGATCTCCACAGTGAGCTGCTCGATCAGTGCCAGCCGCTCTTCGCAGACCCGTAGCAGCTCCTGCGCGACGGCCTCGGCACTTCGTTCGTGCGTATTCTGCGCCAACTGGTCTCGCAAAAGCTCGGCTTCGCGTCGTGCCAAGCTCAGCTCCTCGTCGCGCGTCCGGCGCAGCGTAGCGACGCGTGCGTCGCCGGCAGCCAGCAACTCGGCACGCTCCTGCGCGAGGGCGCGGAGAGCGTCCGTCTCCCCCGAGATCTGCTCGATCAGCGCGAGCCGCTCGTCGCAGACGCGTTGCAGCTCGTCGGCGACGGCGCGCAACCGCAGGTCGTTCTCGCCCTGCTCGAGGCGGCCGCGCAGCACAGCACCATGCCGCCGGGCGGCGTCCAGTTCGGCTTCGTACTCGCGGCGGAG
>JBEKLD010000193.1:0-4927 GCA_050010375.1 Vulcanimicrobiaceae bacterium | reverse complement strand
CCTCGTCGCTGCGCGCGATGCGACGCTCCGCCTCGGCGGGGTCGATGCCTAGGCGGCGAATCAGCTGGGCGACGCGCCAGGCGCGGCTCGCGCGCAGCAGGATCGCGAGCACCGGAATCCCCTGCGGCCGCCACCCGAGTAGGCTGACGCCGCCGTGGCCCAGCACGACGACGTGGCCGCCCTGCGCGGACTCGACGACGATCTCGCGGACCGTCGCGACGATCTGCTCCTCCGGCTGCAGCCAGGTCTGCATCACCGGCACCATCGCGGTCGCCGCGGCCAAGTCGGCGATCAGCCGTGCGCCGGCCGAGGGCGGTCGCTCCACGTGCTCCGCGATGTAGTCGCGCGGCAGGTCGACCCGCGACGCCAACTGCTCGAGCATCGCGCGCTCGTCGAGCAGCATCGCGCCCAGCGCATCGGCGATCGCCTCGCCGACCGATAGCCCACCCGCACCGAGTTCGCGGGAGATGCTCACGATCACGGCCGTCCCTCCGTGCGCGGTCTCTTCGCCGCCGGCATCCTCATTCCGAGCTACTCGCGGCACCCTTGCGCCAGAACCGCAGCCGCGGCACGCAGGCCCGCTTCCAGACCCGGCGCCAGCGCCGCGCGGCCGCGGCTGCGCGGGCCGCCTCGACCACGATCAGCTCGCCGGCGAAGAGCGCGTGCGCGCGGTCGACCTGCTCGCGCAGCGCGGCCTCGGCGACGACCGCGTCGTGCTGTTCGCCGAGCACCGTCTGCAGTCGCTCGACCCGGCGCGCGAAGCGCCACGCCGCTTCGCCACAGAACGCCGCGGCCGACTCAGCCGCGTAGCGCACGCGCTTGGCCCGGATGCGGATCGCGTGCAGCTCGGCATCCGCAGCCGGCCGGCTGCGCCGCCGGACCGCGCGGCGCAGCCGCTTCCAAGACTCGCGCATCACCTCGTCGAGCGCCGCGCGCGCGGGCTCGCCGGCTCGCGCGCCCAGCACGGGATGCCGGCCGGCGGCGACGATCCGCGCCAACAGCTCGGCGTAGCGCGCCTCGTGCAGCACGACGCCGATCCGTTCGTACGCCTCGTCGCGCGCAGCGCGGAACGGCGCCAGCGCTAGGTACGCCGGGGTCCGGTCGGCGAGCGGGAGCTCTTCGACGTCGAAGCCAAGCCGGCTGACCAGGACGTCGGCGTCGCGGGCTGCGCCAAGCGCGTCCGCGAGCCAGCGCATCTCCTCGCGCAACGCCGCCGCCCAACCCTCTTCGAGGAAGGGCTCGAAGCTGCGCAGGTCCGAGCGCATCCGGCGCACCGCGACGCGCGCGGCATGCACGGCGTCGCTCCCGCGGTCGAGCCGCAGCACGGCGTCGCAGCGCAGCAGCTCCTGCGCCGCGGTGGCCAGTGCGTCGCGCACGACCTCGGCGACGAGCGCGCTCACGCGCGTTGCGGCAGCATCGCGATCCGCCCCCCGTCGTAGTCGAACCACAGGTCGAGAAACCGCAACTCGTCCGTCCCCACGATACCGTCGAAGGGCAGCTCGATCGCGTCGTCGCGGGTGTTGTCGATCTCGACGCCGGCGACGACGTCGGTGAACGTGACCGGGCCGAGTCCGAAAGTGTGGATCCGGTGGGCCAGCACCTCGACCGAACCCTCGAGAAATTCGAGCGTCCTCGCGCCGCTGAAGCCACGCCGAAAGGCCGTCGGCGTCCAGGCCATGGCCGCGGCCGGATGCGCCCGCGTGAAGCGCGTATCGATCTCTAGGCCCGGCGAACCGGTATCGAGCGCGAAGCGCCAACCGACGATGCCGTCGACGCGCGCGGCGACGATCGGCAAACCTTCTTCAAACGACGCGGCGACTATGGTGGCGCGCGGATCATCGAAGAGCGGCGCCGCCGCGGTCGGCGTGAGGAGCTCGACCACCTCGTGCATCTGGTCGACGTGCAAGACGTGCCCGACGAAGAAATCGTAGCCGATGATCCCGTCGAAGGAGCCGCCGAACAGCGAGAGGGCCAGGACCGACGCATCGCTCAGCGCGAACGGTCCGACCGCGATCCGGGGGACGACGGCGTGACCGAGCACCGAGCGCAATCCCCAGGCCCGCGCCCGCTCGCTGTCGAGCATGATGCTCTGAGTGCCGCTGTCGAGCACAAAGCGCGCGTGATGACCGTCGACGTCGACCTCGACGTACGTCATTCCAGACCGGAACTCGACGGGTAGCCCAACGCGTGCCGGCGTCCCCGGTGCGGCCTCGAACAAGCGCTCTTGTTGCGGGAGCGCGACCGCGCTCTCGTCGAGCGGACCCGGTTCGACCGAGTCGACCCGCACGTCGAGGTCGTCGGCCCGATCGCCGCCGGCGACGTGCCAGTGTTGGGGCCGGACGACGCCGGCGAACGGCACGAAGTCGTCGTAGTCGATCGTCACGACGCGTTTCCCCTCGCGCGTCTGTTCGCGCACGATCCGTCCCGACGCCTGGTCGACGAAGAACCAGTGCGCTCGGTCGGCCGGAGGACGGTCGACCACCACCCACGCCGGCGCCGGCAGACGCACCTCGCCGGCCAGCGCGCAGTCGGCGTCGTCGAAGGGCAAGAGCGCGCGCGGGAGCCGGTCGACGGCGTCGCCTTGCTCGTCGCCGGTGGTCGCGTGCGCGATCCCGTTGCCGTCGGCCCGCCATGGCAGGCCGTTGCGCATGCCCGCCTCGTAGTGCATCGCGCCGATCGCGACGTCGGCGCGGTATTCTGCTCCACGCACCGTCACGACCACCGGCAGGACGTTCGGGCCGTTGTGGTACGTCCAGCGCTCGCGGCGCTGCGCGTCGGCGGCGGGCAGCGTTTGCGCGGCGTGCACGCGCGCGAGCACGTCGGCCAGCGGCGTCGCGCTAGGCACGAGGCCGGCCGGCTGCCAGAGCGCGAGCACGAGCGCTGCGGTCATCGCGCGAGCGCCGACTCGACGGCGGTGCGCACGGTGCTACCGTCGGCGCGCCAGGCTTCGTTGAAGATGCGCAGGATCTGAGCGGTCAGCCCCCACACCTGCCGCCCCTCGTAATCGAGCACGAGCGAGGGGATCGTCAGGCCGGCGTAGGCGACCTCGCCGTCGCGCAGCGCTTCGGAGAGCACGGTCGCCAATGGGATCGTGAACAGACCCGCCGTCTCGCTTCCGTCGATGGTAAACGGTCCCGGTGCGACGAGCGCGACGAACGGCGTCACGTCGAAGTTGTTGCGCCGTTGGCTCACCTCGCGCAGACGGCCGACGATGCGCACGCGCGCCGGCTCGACCCCGACCTCCTCGTGCAGCTCACGCAAGACGGTGCGCTGGAGGTCGCCGTCGTCATCGGGATCGACCGAGCCGCCGGGCAGACCGATCTGTCCGGGATGGTCCCGCAGGTGAGCCCCTCGCTCGACGAAGAGCACGCCGTGCGGCGGCTCGGTCACGATCGCGAGCGCGACGGCCGCCTTGCGCCGCTCGCTCATACGCTCCCCAGCCAACTCTCATCCGGCACCGAGCCGGAACGCAGCGTCGCTGGGTAAGGTTCGGAGATGGACCGATATGCGTTCGTAGCGGTCGAACTCCACGACGATCTCGATGTGGACTCCGCCGCCCGCCTGCCCCAAACCGTCGATTCCATCGTCGCGCGGCACGACCGCGGGACGCTCACCTTCGACCTCACCCATCTGCGCCGGCCTCGCTGGAACGCGATCTGCGCCGTCGTCAACGGCATCGCCGCGCTGCGCCGGCGCGGCCGCTCGGGGCGCGCCGTCGCGCCGGCACGGGTCCGCTCGCTGTTGGAGAGCGCCGGCCTCGCGCCCGAGTTGATCGATCCGCCCGGCCGGCTCTTCGCCACGCAGTCGGTCGTGCTGGGGCTCGCCGCCTCGCCCATTACGTGAGGTAGCGGTCGAGCCACGCCAAAATCCGGCGTGCGAGGTCGCGTTGGTCGGCGGGGTCGCTGATCCCGTGGCCTTCGCCGGCGTAGATCACGAGCGACGACGGTACGCCCAAGGTGTACAGCGCGTGCCAGAACTCCTCGGACTGCGGCGCCGGGCATTCGACGTCGCGCTCGCCGACGAACACGAAGGTCGGCGTTTGCACGTTGCGGATGTACGTGATCGGAGAACTCTTCGCGTACACGGCCGGATCGGCGTAGACTGAGGCGCCGAAGAACGGGATCATCCACTGGTCGATCCCGTTCTCGCCGTAGTAGCTCTGCCAGTTCGCGATGCCGGCGCCGGCGAAGGCGGCTTTGAAGCGGTGGGTCTGCGTGACGGCCCACATCGTCATGTAGCCGCCGTAGCTGAAGCCGCCGATCCCCAGGCGCGCGTCGTCGATCGGCGCGATCTTCTCGACGGCGTCGACCCCGGCCAAGATGTCGCGCAGATCGCCGCCGCCGAAGTCCTTGACGTTGGCCGACGCGAAGCGTTCGCCCTGACCGAAGCTGCCGCGCGGATTCGGCTCGAAGACGTCGTAGCCGTGCGCCAGCAGGTCGGCGACCGTACCCCGCGTCAGGAAGCTCGGCTGCGCGGCCGCCGACGGACCGCCGTGGATCATCACGATCATCGCCGCCTTCTTCCCAGGGACAGCCGCCGGCGGCGTCAGCAGCCAGCCTTGGATCGAGAACCCGTCGTTCGTCCAGCTGACGCTGCGCGCGTGAGCGACCGGCGCGAAGCCGTCGTTGTCGTGGGTCAGATCGCTCCAATGCCCCACGGGCCCGGCCGCGATCTCGGGCGGGTGCTCGAAATCCTGGTGCACGAACGCGCCGCGCGCGCCGTCGCGCGTGAGCGAGACTCGCATCGACCCATCGGCGGCGATCGATTCGGGCGCCGACCACAGCGTCGTCGTCTGCCCGGTCGCGGGGTCGAGCGTCTCGAGCGCGATGCGGTCGCCGACCAGCGCGGTGAAGATCAGCCGGCCGTCAGCGCGCCAGCCGAGCGAGGTCACCGAGGCCGCGATCCCCGGCGTGACGTCGGTCGCCGC
>JBEKLD010000192.1:0-4939 GCA_050010375.1 Vulcanimicrobiaceae bacterium | reverse complement strand
TGGAAAGATTCAATACCGTCTCGCGCCGCTCGACCTTGGGCCGGCCGGCGTTGCAGTTCCCGCCGGCCGGCACGATCCAGCCCTGCGATCTCGCCGCGCAGCGTGTCTGCCCGGAAACCCTCGAGGCGGTCTGCAACAATCATAGCCGCTCCGTGACAACGCCGGCCGGGATCCGCCGTGGCGATCGGGCGTGCTCTGCGTGCGGCAGAACCCATTCGCGCGGCGCATGGCTCGGCCTCTGATGGCGAGCTTCAAGTACGCTCCCGGCGAAATGGAGCAGCGCGTTGCCGGTATCCACGTCAACTCTGCGCTGTTCTCGGCCATCCGCGAAGGAAGCGACTTCGAGGACGACCGTTGTTTCGAGATTGCCGCGCTGCTGCAAGGTCTAGTCAACTACCGCGGGCGCATCCTCCGCGACAAGAACGCTCCCGCGCTCGCACTCAAGCGCGAACGCGAGATGTGCGCCCGTATTGACCAACTGCACCGCGATGGAGCGCCGTGGCCTCGCTGGGCATCGTATAGCAGCAGCCGCATGAACGACCGGCCGGTCAATGTCCGGCACCGCGTCCGGCGCAAGCCGTCGCCGCGACCGGAGCGCGGATACTGCGTGCGCTGGACCGGCGGCTACTGGATACCGTGCTTCACCGGCCGCGAGCGTCGCGAGGCCGGCTACGTCGGGCTGCCGATGTGCTGGCCGCCGCCGGTCCAGGAGGTTGGGGCCTACATCTGGAGCGGCGAGCGCGCGCGGTTCGTCTATCGCATCTGCGAGGTCGAGCGAGTCGAGAAGCCGCGCTCGGCCAAGCGCTACACCTGCCGGCTGTGGTGCGATCGTGTACTCCCCGAAGACGTGCCTGCCGACGCGGTGCGGCTCACGTTCTACTGGCACCCGCGCGCGAAGGCGAAGCAGCGCCAGCGGAGGCGAGCGGCGTGAGGGTCGCCGAGAGCGCCTCGATCGACCCGACGCCGGACTGCGAGCATCCCGGCTTCGACGTCATGGGCTGCTGCGTGAGTTGCGCGCGCGACTACTCGGCGCAGCGCGACGACGGCGCGACGAGCCGAGCCTGTTCGGAGCGCGAGGCTCGCGAGCGGCGGGAGCACTGGGAGCGGGCGCTGGCTGAGGAACGCGACGAACACCTGGCGCTGACGTGGGGAGCACCGTGAAGCCGCTTTCGCTCGGCGAGCGGATCGCGCGTGCCGAGGCGTGGTGCCGCAACGGCCGTAGGCCCAAGCGCGCCGCAGCTGCACTCGGTATGTCCGGCGCGACGCTCGCGGGGTGGCTCAACACCCAGGACTACGTCAACCGCCGAGTTTACCGCAGATTCGTCACCGCTGAACGGGAGCACATCGCCAAGCGCGCGCTCGAGGGCGCTGCGGCGAAGACGGTCGCGCGCGAGCTCGGCCGCTCGACGGGGACCGTCCAGAAGTTCGCGGCCGATCACGGGATCTCGTTCCGCTCGCGCTTTCGGTGGACGGCCGCGCAGCGGTCGCTCGTCGTGGTGCGCGTCGACGACCTGATCGAGGAGCTGGCCAAGCACCTTCGCGCCGATACCGGCGCCGTCGCGCAGCAGATCGTGAAGGCCGCGATGAGCCGCAAACGGCGCGAGCAGACGAGGCTTTCGGCGTGAACCACGCCGCCGCTCAGGAGGGCGATATGACGACGACCACCGCGCCGCTCAAGGCGCTCGAAACCATCAACCTCGGCCGCATCGTCGCCGCCGGCGTGTGCTCGGTCTGCGAGCGCCTGGTCAACGACGACTTCGGCGACGGGCCGGAGTGCTGCTGCGGCCTGCCGGTCGTGCCGCTCCAGATAGCCGATCCGTCGGCGATCGCCAGCGCGGCGATGGCGGCAAACCGCACGTCAATGATGGCCACAAGGTGAACGCACCGCGCGACTGCGGGGGCGAGCCGATGCTCCCGATCGGGGACGAGCGCCGGGAGCCGCGCGTCGTCTCGTTGAGTCGGGTCCTCCTGGAGCGCGGCGAGACGCGCGTCGAGATCGACCTTCAACCAACCGACAGCGACGAGATCGCGGTTTACGTTCTCGGGGCCTCTGTGCCGTCTATGCTTCATGTATGGATCTGCGACAAGGACGGTGGCGGCGTCGACGTCGGGGCGATCGACGCGGGCGGTAAGCTCTACGGCGCAGCCTGGGCCGTCTCGCCGGCGTGCGACCACACCAAAGTTGACGACGACACCGCGGCGTTGGTCGCAGCGCGCGCGATCGAGCGGCTCGCCAAGAAATGGTCTACGAATCCGGTCGAGTTCGCTCGCGAGGTGATGCGCGCGCACGGGGAGATCATCGGCGAGCACGAGGCCGAGGAGAAGAAGGCGTCGTGAGCTTCGCGTCGATCCCGGCCGAGCCCGAGCTACGTGTCGCCGAACACCTTGAGCAGCGCCGCGATGATTTTTCGAAGCGTGGCAATCGTGTCCGCGCCGCCCGAGGTCGGCAGCTTCAGAACAAGATCGGTAGCGCTGCTAGACCAAACGAATCTCGAGGTGAGTGTCGAGCCGTCGTTTTCGATCCGCAGGTCGACCCTCGCGTCGCCGCTCAGCACGAGGTGCGTCGAGAGGCTATCCAACGGCGCGATGCTGGACGTGAAGGCATCGGGATAGGTTTCGTAGAGCGCCTCGCGGACGTCCGCCATGGTGAGCCGCCACCCCGTCGCCATGCGCTGCGTTTCGCCGTGATGCGCACGGGGTCCGCGTCGTGAGCCCTCCGGCGTTCGCCTTGGCCGAAGATGTCCTCGTGCTGACCATCCCGCTGCGGGAGCTCGTCGAGGAGCGCGTTCGGGACCAGCAGACAGGCGAGAAGCGTGTGGTCGCGCGTCCGGCACGTTACCCGTCCGCGAACCACGCCGGCGCCGACGGGCGCCGGGGCGGCCGCAAGACGGTCGACGCCCGCGCGCTCGGCGCCGACGTCGAGGATACTGGCCGGCGCGCCGTCGAGGCCGGCTGGGAGTGCGTCACGATCGTCGGCGGCTGCCGTGCGAGCGTCACCTACTACGTCCCCGACGACCGGGTCGCGGACGGGTGGAACGTCGGCCAGGTCGAGGCGAACGCGTTGACGCGCGCCGGCGTGTGGACCGACGACTCGGTCGCGCGCGACGTCGTCCTGAGCGTGCAGCCGCGAGCCGGCGGGACCGAGCGGGTCGTGATCGTCGTCCAGCGCGTCGCGGCGCCGGCCGGTGCTCGGGAGCGCGCACCGCGGCCACAGCGACGTGCGGCCGGGAAACGGGTGGAAAACGGCCAGATCGCACCCGGTCAGGGCGCCGCAGCCTCCTCGTCGACGTTTACAAAAAGCGCAGAAAAAGGCCGAAATGGCAACAAGTTTACAAACCCGGACCAAGTACAACGGCGCGTTCGGTCGATCGCCGAGCTGCGCTCGGGCGACCGGCTGACTTTCGCCGAGCGCGACGCGCTGCTCGGCAGCGAAGGCATCGCGCCGAAGCCGGTGCCGCGGTCCTAGTTCGGCCGCACGAGCGCCTCGACCAGCAGCTGGCGCCCGAGGGTCGTCAGCTCGCCGACCAGACCGATCGGGTAGTCCTCGTCGACGTCGAATGCGGCGCGCAGCTCGTCCAGGTCCAGGTCGATCATGCGGGCTGCGGTGCCCAGCCGCGGCGGTGGCCATGATGCGCCATGATGCGACACCTGCGTTCTGGGCCGGCCGCTATTCTGGAAATCTGGAAATCCGGAATGATATGCCGGGCTTTTGTCATCGCGCCGGCTCGACGGCGAAGCGGACGTCGAGCGTCCCAGCGATCGACCGCGCCGCGTTCTCGGCGGTGAAGGCGTCGGTCCGGGCGACGGGATCTCGATCATCGGTCGGCGGTCGTTCGCGTCCGCGCGACGCAGCCCTCGCGAGGCGCGCCGAACGAACGGTTGGGACCTTCGTGGTATCGTAGAGCCGTGGCCGAGCGCCGAGCGGACGCCGCGCGAACCCCGGAAGCCCCCGACATCGCCGAGCTGACCGAGCAAGACTGGGACGGCTTCGACCGTGTCGTCGGCGCGTTGGCGCGGCGCACCGTCTCGGGCCTGATCGAGATCCCGATCTCCGGCGGTCGCGCATGCGATTTCCGCTGCGGGGCGCGGGTCCACATAGAAGGAATAGAGAAGCCGTCGCTCGCCGTGCAGCGCTGGCTGCGCGGAGCGCCGTCACCCACCTAGCCGACCGGGACCTCCCGCAAGGCCGCCCATCGTCGTCCCCGGCTCCCGGGTCAGGACCTCCTGCCCCCTTCGGAGCGCAACCCGAGCGTCGTGTCCCTTCGGACCACGCCGGGCCGTTGCGCACGTCAAGGAGGCAGCCAGTTGGCGACGCTCTCGATGAGCGACCTACCCGACGACGACCAGCGCGCCGCGCTCGAGCAGCGGCTGGGTCAGGACGGCCTGGAGCTCTTCCTAGGCCGCTACGAGCGCGGCGAGACCGTCGACGGTGCCACGGCGCAGCGGGCGAAGCGCGGGCCCGTGACGGCGCTCCCGCGCAACGCCAGCGCCAGCGACGGCCGCGCGGTGCGCTCGACGCGCGCGCGGCGCGAGGACGGGACGCGCGAAGCGCTGCTGGCCGGCGACGTCGAGGATCTCGGGCCGGCCGATGACACGCAGCTCTCGGTCGACCTGATCATGGCTCGCGAGGACGCGCGGCGCGCGCGCGGCGAGGGCGGCGTCGCCGGCGATCCCGACCAGGTGCCGGGCGAGACCTACGAGGGCTTGGACGAGATCGCGAGGGGCAAGAAGCGCGTGCGCGGCAAGAGCGGCAGCGACAAGGGCCCCAAGGCGCGGCGGCGCCCGACTGGTGGCGAGCCGATGGCCCACGAGAACTGGGATCACCTGCGCGGTGGTCGCGTGCGACCGGTCGTCGTCAGTGCCCGCGTGACGACGGAGTCGAAGGATGCGCTCGACGCCGACCAGAGCGTCTCGAACGGCCAGGTGATGGAGGGGGTCG
>JBEKLD010000191.1:0-5067 GCA_050010375.1 Vulcanimicrobiaceae bacterium | reverse complement strand
TCTCGAGCGCGGTCGCGTACTTCCAGTCGGGGCCGGGAAGCGTCAGCGACGGCGCGATCGTCTGAGTAGCGTAGTCCGCGACCTGCGGGGTGAGGATGACCTTGTTCCAGGTCAGCGAGAGCAGGTTCGGCGTCGCTTGCCGCGCGCTCGAGTAGTTGCCGCCGTTCGCGCCCAGGTACAGGAAGTCGACCTCGAGCGCGCTCACGCCGCTGGGAACCGTCAGGTGGAAGGCGTACAGGTCGACCGGGTCGCGGGTCCACGGGATCGTTTGGCCGCCGCCGCGGATCACGATCCCGGCCAGGTTCGAGATCGGTCCGCTGGGTGAGTGCTCGCCCGGGATCCAGCGTGGATAGGACAGCGTGAGCGGCCCGGCGGCGACCGGGATCGTCTCGTGCATCGCGAGCAAACCCTGCACCGCGCGCGACGCGTCGACGTGGAGCGCGATCGGCGCGCCACCCTGCGCGCGCGCCGGAACGTCCGCGAAGCCCAGTGCGCACAAGCCGATGGAGAAGGCTGCAGCGAGCGCAACTGCGCGTGAGATCGGCATCACAGCGTCGACCAGACGTCGAGCTTGGACTTCACCGTGCCGACGACGGCGTCGGTGAACTCGGTCGTCGAGGCGTGGCCGCCCAGGTCGCTGGTCGCCAGGCCACCGCGAACCGTCTCGAAGACCGCTTCGTAGACCGCGCGCGAGGCGGTCGCGGCCCGCCGGTCGTCGATGAAGGTGAGCAACGCGGCGGCGGCCAGGATCATCGCCATCGGGTTGGCGACGTTCTTGCCGAACAGCCGTGGGGCAGTCCCGTGGGGCGCCTCGGTCATGACGACGTCGGGCTTCAACTCGCTGGTGAACGACATCACCGTCGACTCGGCGCCGGCGATCGAACCGAACAGCTGCATGACCAGATCCGACATGCAGTCGCCGTCGCGGTTGAGGGTTGGGATGACCAGCGGCGTGTCACCGGCCGACGAGATCAGCAGCGCGTAGGTCGCGTCGATCAACTGCGGCTCGTAGGCGACGTCGGGGTAGCGCCTCGCCGCTGCGTCCATCTCTTCTTTCAACATCCCCTCGTAGACTGGGCTGACGGTGTACTTCGGGCCGCCGAAGACCTTCGCGCTGCTGCGGCGCGCGTGGAAGAACGAGTAGTCGGCGACGACGCGGCAGACGGAGCGCTCGATGCGCTCGGTGCGGTAGGCGACCTCGTCGCCGTGCTCGGACTCGCGCCACTCCTTCGCACCGTAGGCATCGCCGACGGCCATGCGGACGACGGAGATCGGCGCGTGGATCCCGGCGACCGGCCGGATGTTGGGGATGCGGCGCCCCGTGCGCACGATCACCTTTCCGTCGATCTCCTGGCGCAGGATCGCGTTGGGCGAGCCGACGTCACCGTTCCCCTCGGGCGTGATGGTGGCGGCTTTCAAGCCGAGCTTCGTGCGCCGCATCGCGCCCGCCGCCTCGTGGACGACCGCGTTGTGCGTCGCACGGCGCCGCTCGAGCGAGAGGTCGAAGAACTCGAAGCCCAGCTCGAAGCCGACGACCTTGGGGGCGAGGACGCGCAGGGCTTCGTCGAGCAGCTCTTGGCCGGTCTGGTCGCCGCCGAGGACGACGATGGTGGGCGTGGGCACGAGCGGCGCCGTTCGCGCCGGTCGCCCGCGACTCCGCTCAGCACGCGCACAGTCGACAGGTCCGCGCCCCGGCCCAGGGAAACCGAACGAAGATGGCTCGCGTCCGACGCAAGACCAGCGCGGCGACGCGTTGGAATCTCGAGATCGCCGGGATCCTCGCGCTCGGCTTCGCGTTGTTTCTCGGGATCGCGCTGGTCGCGCCGCGTGCGCGCACCGGGATCGTCGGCGCGTCGACCGCGTACGCGCTGCACGCGCTGTTCGGCACGGCGGCGGGCTTGTTCGTCCTGCTGATCGCCCTGCTCGCGGCGATCGTCTTCCTCGAGATCAACGTGCCGCGGACGATCGCGACGCTGGGTGGCGCCGCGTGCGCGTACTTCCTCGCGGCCGATCTCGCGCTCGCGGCAGCCGGTCACCCCGCCGGTTGGGTCGGCGGTACGCTCGACCGCGGCCTGCGCGCCGTGCTCGGCGACGCCGGGGTCTGGGTGCTGCTGATCGCCGCCGTGCTGGCGGTGACGGTCGCGATCACCGGCGTCTCGCTCAAGAAGGTGATCGGCTGGACGGTCGCCCGGCTCGCCGCGCTGCGCCCGGCGCGGCCAGACCCAGCGTCCGCGGCGCCGGCGCCGACCTCGCTGCGCGAGGCGTTCCATCTCCCTGCCCTGCTGCCGCGCGCCGCCGCTCCCGCCGCGACGCTCGTCGCCCCGCCGCCGATCCGCTTCTACGACGAGCCGGTCGTCGAGGACGAGCTCGACGAGGACGATGACGACGACGAGATCGAGGACGAGGACGACCTCGAGGACGACGAGCTCGACGACGACGAGCTCGATGAGGAGTTCGAGGACGAGGAGACGACCGACGAACCCGACGACGACGAGCTCGACGACGTCGAATCCGGCGTCGACGACGCGTTGCCGGCGCTCACCGGCGCGGCGGTCAGCGGCGACTACGAGCCGGTCGCGCGGCGCGTCTACCGGCTCCCCGACCTGAGCCTGTTCGACCCACCGCAAGCCCAGAAGGGCGGCGACGCCGACCGCGGCCACCTGCTCGAGGACACGCTGGCCTCGTTCGGGGTCGGCGCGAAGGTGACGCACATCGAGCGCGGCCCCTCGATCACGCGCTACGAGCTCAAACCCGAGCGCGGTGTGAAGATCTCGCGCATCTCGGCGCTCGCCGACGACCTCGCGCTCGCGCTCGCCGCGACCTCGGTGCGCATCGAGGCGCCGATCCCCGGCAAGTCGGCGGTCGGGATCGAGATCCCCAACACGAGCCGTTCGCTGGTCGTGATCCGCGAGATCCTCGAGCATATCCCCAAGGCGATCCCGCCGCTCTCGATGGCGCTCGGCAAGGACATCACCGGCCGGCCCGTCTTCGGCGACTTGAGCCGGATGCCGCACCTGCTGGTCGCCGGCGCGACCGGCGCCGGCAAGTCGGTCTGCCTGAACTGCATCATCGCCTCGCTGCTCACCATCGCGACGCCGGATCAGCTCGAATTGCTGATGATCGACCCCAAGCGAGTCGAGCTGACCGTCTACAACGGGATCCCGCACCTCAAACACGAGGTCATCACCGATCCGTCGCTCGCCGCCGGAGCGCTGGCGATGATCACCCGCGAGATGGACCAGCGCTACGAGCGCTTCGCCCACGCCGGCGTGCGCAAGATCGAGGAGTACAACGCCAAGTACCCCGACGAGACGCTGCCCTACATCGTCGTCGTGATCGACGAGCTGGCCGATCTGATGATGGTCGCGCCGGCGAAGGTCGAGATGCTGATCATGCGGCTGGCACAGCTCGCCCGCGCGACCGGGATCCACCTGGTCGTCGCGACGCAGCGGCCCTCGGTCGACGTCATCACCGGTCTCATCAAAGCCAACATCCCCTCGCGGATCGCCTTCGCCGTCTCCTCGCAGGTCGACTCGCGCACGATCCTGGACATGGGCGGCGCGGAGCGGCTGCTGGGGCGCGGCGACATGCTCTATTTACCGATCGACGCCCCCAAGCCGGTCCGCGCGCAGGGCGCCTTCATCACCGGCGCCGAGATCGAGCGACTGGTCGATTTCTGGAAGCGGCAGGCGAAGCCCGACCACAGCCGCGCGATGGAGATCACGCCGATCCGCGAAGACGACGAGCGGGCCAACGGCGACCGCAAGATCGACGAGCTGTGGTACGACTCGGCGAAGTTCTTGCTCGACGCGCGCGTCGCCAAGGGCGATCCCGGCGTCGGCTCGACCGCCGCGCTGCAAGCGCGCTTCTCGATCGGCCACCCACGCGCGGTGCGGCTGATGCGCCAACTCGAAGAGTTCGGCATCGTCGGCCCCAACGAGGGGACCAAGCCACGCAACGTCGTGATCGAGTCGCCGGCCGAGCTCGAACGGATCGCCGACCGGATCGGACGCCCGCCCCAGCAGGATCTCTTCGCCGGGTGATCCGCTTCGCCGGGATCGCGCTGGTCGCGGCGATCCTCTACGCCGCGCTCGGGCTGGCGGTCTCGCACGCGCCGCCGCAGGGGATCGATCTCGCCGGGCGCGCGCTGGCCGGCGAAGCGCCGCGCATAGCGCTCGTCTTCACCGCCTCGTGCTGGCTCCCGGTGCTCGTGTCGTTCGGCGTCGTCGGCCTCGTCGTCGCTCCGTTCGCTCCGGCCTGGCGCGCCCGGATCTACACCGCCGTCCTCACCACGCTGATCTTCTGGAAGGTCAGCGACGTACTCAAGAACCTCTTCCACCGGCCGCGCCCGACGTACTGGTACGTCATCCACGAGAACACGTTCGCGTATTCCAGCGGTCACGCGATGTTCGCCACGATCGTCTACTGGCTGTGGGCCTACTTCATCTGGAACAGCGACCTGCCGCGCGGCGTGCGCCTGACCGTCACGCCGTTCCTCGCGTTATGGGGCTGCGGCGTGATCTGGTCACGCCTCGCCCTCGGCGCGCACTACGTCACCGACCTGGTCGGCGGCGTACTGCTCGGGATCGTCGCGCTGGCGCTCGCCGCGGCGGTGCGGAGCGGTGGCCTTTTGCGGTGGAAGTCGGTCGCGCGCTGATAGCGGGCGCCCAGCGTGGCCAGCGCGGCTTCGCTCCAGGCGCTGCCAAGCAGCGCGAACGACGTCGGGAGGCCGTGCGATCCGAAACCGTTGGGCAGCGCGAGCGCCGGCAGACCCGCGGCGTTGCCGGGTGAGATCAGCGAGGGGGACGAGCCGTACTTCGGATAGGCTTTGTCGAACGGGACGCCGATCGGGAAGGTGACCGTGTCGAGGGTCGGCGACACGACGGCATCGTAGCCTTCCATCGCCGCTGCGAGCGCGGCGTTGAGCTTCGTGCGCTGACGTTGCGCGTCGATGTAGTCGACCGCCGGCGTCGCGTACGCGACGTACCCGCCGAGCTTGTCCTGCGCGTTGCGCAGCTCGCGCGAGCGGCCCGACTCGATCAGGTCGCGGAACGCGGCCGCGCCCTC
>JBEKLD010000190.1:0-5083 GCA_050010375.1 Vulcanimicrobiaceae bacterium | reverse complement strand
GGCCATCGAGACTACCTCACGCCGATGAACTTGTGCGTCTGCAGCGAGAGGCGCAGCCGCGCCGGTGCGTCCTTCGCGGCGGCGACCGCCAGCGCGACGTTGGCGGGTTTGTTACCCTCGGGCTGCAAGAAGATTGGCGTAGTCTCCGGGAACGCGGCGATCCACTCCTGCGGGACGCGGCGGTCGACGATCAGCTTGGCCTCGTTGGCCCGCCGCGCCATCGCCGGCGCGAGCCGCTCCTTCGGCGAGACCGTCAGCCAGACGTCGGCGGGCAGCTCGGTCACTAGCGTCCCGTTCGACTCGATGTGGACGTGCCGTCCGTCGGCGCGCAGCGCCTCGATCAGCGCGCGTGTCGCGCGCTGCGCCAGCGGCTCGCCGCCGGTCAGGATCACCATTGGGCAGTCGCCGCCCTCGGCGCGCACGCGCGCGACGACCTCCTCGACCGAGGCGAAGAACTTCAGTGCATAGTCGGTGTCGCAGAAGGCGCAGCTCAAGTTGCAGCCGGCGAGGCGGACGAAGACCGCCGGGGTTCCGGTCCACGTCCCCTCGCCTTGGACGCTGTAGAAGATCTCCGCCAGCTGCAACACGCCGAGGCTAGCGCTGCCGGTACGAGTGCAGGAGCTGGATCGTGACCGGCGTCCCGGCCGAGATCGCGACGTTCTGGCGGTTGTTCTTGGCCAGCAGGTAGCCGCCGCCGGCGCCGAGCACCGCGCCGATCCCATGCCCGAGCAGGCCACCGATGATCCCGCCGGCGACCGCGCCGCCGGCTTCCTTCCCGGCGTTGGTCTTGGTGACGGCCTCGATGCTGCGCACGCGCGCAGAGATCTTGAAGGTGCCGGCCGGCGCGTACAGCTCGTCGAAGCTCAGCCGGATCTTGCCGGACGTCCCCTGGCCGGCGGGGACGACCTCGCGGACGTAGCCGATCACGCGGGCGTGGCGGATCGCACCGTTGTCGGAATAGACGCTCGAGAGCGTGACCCGCTCGCCGACCCAGGCGTGGTTGGAGCTGAGGTTCTGGTCGATCGTGCCGTGCAGGATCGCGCCCGGCCCGACCTGGGCCGTGGCGGCCAACGGGGCGAGCCCGAGGACGGCTGCGGCCAGGATGGCGGTGAGTGGACGAATCATTGCGGTGTCCTCCTGGAAGGGTGGCCGTCCGCGCTCATGCGCGCGTCAGCGGATCGCCCGCTCGCAGAACGACCCGGCTGGTCCGCGTCTCCCACAGCACCAACTCGACGAGCTGCGGGAGTTCGAGGGCGAGGCGGTTCCAGATCCACAGGGCGATCTGCTCGGCGGTAGGGTTCTCCATCAGGTCGTTGAGCGACCGGTGATCGAGCTCTGCCAGGACCGTTCCCCGCACGGCGGCCGCTATCACATCGAAGTCTTGGACCATCCCGGCCGCCGGCCCGGCGGGCTGCAGCGTTCCCTCGAGGGCGACCTCGAGCCGGTACGAGTGCCCGTGGAGCCGCGCGCACTTCCCGGGATGGTGCGGGAGCACGTGCGCCGCCTCGAACGAAAAGGACTTGCGGATCTGCACGACCCTCCCGGCTTCGCCGCCGAACGGGAGCGCGCCTCACGGCGGGGAAATCGCCGCGTGTGCAGACCAATCGAGCCCGCCTGGTCAGCCAGGTCCTCTCCGCCCAGGTCGCCCCGCCGCTGCTCGCCGAGAGCTTGTACGAGGTCGGTACCGACGGCGTTCCGCGCATCCTGCCCGGGGTCGGCGGGATCACCCTCAACGTGCGCGTTGGCGACTCGGCCTTCGCGGTCGAGGCCGACCACATCGAGCCCGCCGTCAGCGCCAAGCACCCCGACAATCGGATCAACGCCGCGTTCTGCACGCTGGCCTGCGTCGGGAACGTCGCCACGGTCGCCGGCGGCGACGCCAAAGGTGAGCGCGGCGTCGTGACCGGCAAGCACGGCGGCGTCGAGCACGTGATCATCGACTTCGCGCCCGAGATCATGGAGCGGATGCGGATCGGCGACCCGATCGACGTGCGGGCCATCGGCGTCGGCTTGGCGCTCGAGAACGCCGGCGACGTGCGCGTCTTCAACTGCGACCCGGACCTGCTCGATACGCTCGGCCTGCGCCGCGAACACGGCGTCTTCAGCGTCCCGGTCGCGCGGATCGTGCCGGCCGCGGTGATGGGTTCGGGGCTCGGTCGCCAGACGGTCGCGCGCGGCGACTACGACATTCAGTGCTTCGATCCGAAGATCGTCGCCGAGTACGGGCTCGACGCGCTGCGCTTGGGCGATCTGGTCGCGATCCGCGACGCCGACAACAGCTACGGCCGCATCTACCGCAGCGGTGCGGTGACGGTCGCGGTCGTCTCGCACGGGTCTTCGTACTTGGCCGGGCACGGGCCGGGCGTCACCACGCTGCTGACCTCGCCCAGCGGAGCGCTGGCCCCGGTGCTCGACGCGCGCGCGAACCTCGCCACGATCTTGGATCTGCGATGAAACCGTGGCGTGACGATCCGTTCTCGCCCGAGGAGCGCGCCGAGCCGGTCGTCGTCGTCCCCTACGACCCAGGTTGGGCGGCGACGTTCGAGTTGCTGCGCGGGCGGATCGCGCCGGCCTTGGGCGAGTTGGCGGCCGGGATCGAGCACGTCGGCTCGACCGCCGTGCCGGGGCTGGCGGCGAAGCCGATCGTCGACGTCGACGTCGTGTTGCGCCGCGCGCGCGATCTGCCCGCCGCCGTCGAGCGGCTCGAGACGCTCGGCTACCAGCACCTGGGCGATCTCGGGATCGCCGAACGCACGGCGTTTCGCGCGCCGTCCGGCTGGCCGCGGCATCATCTCTACGTCTGCCCGGCCGGCGCGCCGGAGCTGCGCGCTCATCTGCGCTTGCGCGACGAGCTGCGCGCCGATCCGGGTCTGGTGCAGTCGTACGCCGACCTCAAGTACGCGCTGGCCGAGCGCTATCGCGACGACCGCGACGCCTACGCCGAGGGGAAGACCGCTTTCATCGCCGGCGTGTTCGGCCGCAAGAGCGGTCAGCGCCGCGCACGGCGCAAGTAGACGGCGTTGGTGCGGTAGTCGAACCACAGCTCGTACGAGCGCAGCAGGTCCGTGCCGATCGTTCCGTCGACGTCGTCGCGGCCCAAGTCGACGTTCGAGACGTCGGTCGTCACGTCGCGCAGCCAGATGCCGCCTAGCTCGAGGCCCGGAATCCGGGTCGCCTCGGCGGTCGCATCGCCGCCGAGGCCGTGAACACGGGTCGTCACGCCGGTCCGCTCGGGCGCGAAGTCGCCGCGGTCGGCGAAGGCGCTCTCGAGGACCGTCTGGTTCGCGCCGGTGTCGAGCACGACGCGTCCGACCGCCGTCCCCGCGTCGATGTGCACCGCCGGCGTCTTGTCGTCCAAGCCCAAGGCGAGGGCCGACGCATCGGGCGGCGCGCGAAAGCGATCGGGGACGACCGCTTCGGCCAGGTTGTGCTCGAGGTCGAGGTGGACGACCGTGTCGGCGAAGAAATCGAAGCCGAGCAGCCCGGAGATGTGCGTGTGCTCGTCGAGCTGGAACGGCAACGCGACGACGCGCGCCACCAGGTTGCGCATCCGCAGCTCGCCGATCGTCACCAACGGGACGATCGTGGTCGACTCCTGGAACGTGCCCAGCGTCGACCCGACGTGCTCGCCGTAGCGCTCGAGTTTCTGCTGCTCCACCACGGTCGGATCGACGTAGATCCCCGACGCGCCGGAGTCGAGGAGGAAGTCGTACGCGCTGCGCCCGACGATCACCCGGATCACCGGCAGACCGTCGACGAAGCGCACCGGCAGCCGCACGGCCGTCGTCTGCTTCACGGTGAACTCGACGACCCGCCGGCTGGGCGGCATCTCGACGTCGCGTGGATCGGGCGTCGTGTCGAGCGCGCGCGTGACCAGCAGTTGCTCGCGCTCGTTCCCGAGCGTGTCGCTCGAGTGGACGCGCGACGGCTCCCAGACGCCGTCGAAGAGCCGGAAGTCGTCGTAGTTCGTCGTCACGCGGGTCCGGCGCTCGATCGCCTCGCTGCGGGTGACCAGACCCGTTCGCTTGTCGATGAACAGCCACTCGTGCTCGCCGGTCGGTGGGTTGACCTCGACGACGTAGGCGCCAAACGCCGGCGCGTCGCCGATCAGCCGCACGTCGTGCTCGTCGCTCGGGTCGAGGAAGGCGTGGTCGCTGGCCGCGGTGTGCTGCTCGTGCACGCCGCCGTAGGCGAAGGTGATGCCGTTGCGGTTCTGCTCCCAGCGGATGCCGTGCAGCAGCCCCTTCTCGTAGCTCGTCGGGCCGAGCGTCGTGATCGCGCGGACGTCCTTGCCGAGGCGGTACACGCGGTACTCGCCGACGGTCCCGTCTTGGAACAGCCGCCAGTCTTCGATGACCGTCGCGGCGCGCGTGTGATCGCGCAGGTGCGCCCGCTCGTAGAGCGCGCGCACCTTGGCCAACGTCGACGCGCTCGGCACGAGCCCCGCCGGCTCGTCGTCGTACGCGGCGAGCGCGGGCGCGGCGGCCAGCCCGAAGGCGAGCACGGCGCCGGCGATCCGAAGGCTACGCAGCACGGTCGCGATGCCGCGCAGCCGCAAGCACTACAGCGATCCCGTCGGCCCCATCGCCTCCAGGCGGGCTTTGAGGTCCGAGAGGAAGCCGCTGGCGATCGAGCCGTCGATGACGCGGTGATCGAGCGAGAGGCAGACGTTCATCATCGAGCGGATGGCGATCGCGTCGCCGTCGCGGACGACCGGGCGTTTCACGACCGCCTCGGTGGTCACGATCCCGGCCTGCCCGGGGACGAGGATCGGGGCCGAGAGGACCGAGCCGTTCGCGCCGGTGTTGTTGACGGTGAACGTTCCGCCCGACAAGTCGTCGGCGCCCAACCGGCCGCGCCGGCCCTTCTCGATCAGCGCGCCGGCGGCCAGCGCGAGGCCCTGAATCGAGAGCTGGTCGGCGCCCCGGATCACCGGGACGACCAGGTTCCCGTCGGCGGCGATCGCCAGGCCGATGTTGACCTCGCGGTGGACGCGGATCCCCGCGTCGGTGAAGGAGGCGTTCATCAGCGGAAAGCGCGCCAACGACTGGACGACCGCGCGCATGAAGAACGGCAACAGCGT
>JBEKLD010000189.1:0-5334 GCA_050010375.1 Vulcanimicrobiaceae bacterium | reverse complement strand
CGTCGCAGACCGCGCGTGCGGCGCGGGGCAGAAGGAGCGGTAGCCTGCGTGGCGAGCCGGTCGGCCTGGACGAACCGGCGGATCTCGGCTTGGCGCTCGAGCGCGCGGACGACCAGTGCGTCGGAGGCAAGCAGGGACCGCAGCGAGGCGGCGACCGGGTCGGTACCGTCGAGGCGGACGGCGTGGGGGCGGGTCAGGATCGGCACGGGGATGCCCTCGGAACGGCTGCTGAGTAACCTACGAACATTATACGACGGTTACTAGTACCTTGTCAATCCTTTTTGGTGGTGATATCCTAGGGGTAGTGCCCGCCACCCATGATGAGTCGGCGCCGGGCGAGCTGGAGCTCGTGCGGACCTTCGTGAACACCTACGACCTCCAGCCGGCGCCCGGCAAGGATCAGGTCGCTACGCCCGCGATGCTGCGCGCGTGGTTCGTCGAGCGCGGCTTGGTCGATGCCGATGCGCCGGTCGACGCGGCCGCGTTCGCGCGGGCCATCGAGGTTCGCGAAGCCCTCCGCGCGCTGATCGCGGCCGGCGGCGCCCCCGCCCCTGCGGTCGTCGCGCGCCTGGAAGAAGCCGCCGCGCGCGCGCCGCTGCAGGTCCGCTTCGAGGGCGGCGTCGCGCGCCTCGAACCGGCCGACCGCGGCGTCGACGGTGCGCTCGCGCGGTTGCTGGCGATCGTCCACGACGCGATGCAAACCGGCGCGTGGCAGCGCATGAAGGCCTGTGGCGATCCGACCTGCCTGTGGGCGTTCTTCGACCATTCGAAGAACCGCTCGGGCGTCTGGTGCAACATGGCCTCGTGCGGCAATCGCAACAAGGCGCGCCGCCGCCGCGCTGGGGCCTAACGACAGGCACGCCGCCGCAGGCTACGGAACACGCGGGCATGGCCAAGGCGATGCCGGTCGTCTTTTTCGGACACGGCAGCCCGATGAATGCGATCGAGAACAACGCGCACACCGACGCGTGGGCGGCGATGGGCCGCGAGTTGCCGCGCCCGCGCGCGATCCTGGCCGTCTCGGCGCACTGGTTCGTGACCGGGACGAAGCTGACGGCCGCGGCGCAGCCACGGACGATCCACGACTTCGGTGGATTTCCTCGCGCGCTCTACGAGGTCACCTACCCGGCGGCGGGCGATCCGGCGCTCGTCGACCGAGTCGTCGAGCTGCTCGCGCCGTTGCCGGTGGGACGCGATGCGCAGTGGGGGCTCGACCACGGGACGTGGTCGGTCCTGACGCACGCCTATCCGCTGGCCGACCTCCCGGTCGTACAGCTCAGCATCGACGAGACGCGACCGGCGGCGTTCCACTACGCGCTGGGCCAACGGCTCGCGCCGCTGCGCGACGAGGGCGTGCTCATCGTCGGGAGCGGGAACGTCGTGCACAACCTGCACACCCTGGCCTGGGGGCAGCATCATCCGGAGCCCTACGACTGGGCGGAACGCTTCGAGATGCGGGTCCGCGCCGCGCTCGAGACCGGCGACGACGAAGCACTGGTCGCCTACGAGCAGCACGGCCGCGACGCGCTGCTCGCCGTGCCGACGCCCGACCACTACTTCCCGTTGCTCTACGTGCTCGGCGCGCGCCGCCCCGGCGACAGCGTGCGCTTCCCTACCATCGGCTGCGAGCTGGGCTCGATCTCGATGTTGACCGCAGTCCTGGGTTAACGGTTCGGCGCTACGCCGCGGCGAGCGCGCCGGCGAACGCGGCCAGCTCGCGATCGAAGCGCTCCGTCGCCTCCCAGAACGGCATGTGCCCGACGCCGGGATAGGTGGAGAGCGTCGCATGAGGGATATGCTCGGCCAGGTGTCTGGCGCTCTCGACGTCGACGATCCGATCGGCTTCGCCGTGGACGATGAGCGTCGGCACGCGGATTCGGTCGAGCACGTCGTCGTTGGCCAGCCGGCGGGAGAAGAGCGCTTCGCGCACGCGCGGCGGCACGAGCAGCACGCTGCCCAGGAACTGCAGCTCGGCGAGATGGTCGAGCGGCGTCGCGACGGAGTTGCGCAAGAAGCGCCGCATCGCGACGGCGGCGTCCTCGGCGCCGGGGCTGTACACGTTGGGTGCGCCGGAGGCGTCGGGGAGGGCGCCGAGCCAGCCGTCGCCGAGCCGACGGTACGCGGTGCGGCCCAGGTCGGTCGTCGCGTCGACGAAGACGATCCCGCCCAGCGCGGCGTCGCCGCGCGCACGTAGATAGTCGGCGATCACGTAGCCGGCGTACGACCAGACGACGAGCACCGGTCGCTCGAGGGCGAGCGTCGCGCAGACGGCGTCGAGGTCGGCGGCCCACCACGCGCTCTCGCCGTACCCGTCGACCGGCTTGTCGGAGTCGCCGTGCCCGCGCAGGTCGGCGGCGACGAGTCGAAAGGCGCGCAATGCCGGCGACTGCAACTGCCGCTGCCAGGCGGCATGGCTCTGCGACCAGCCGTGGAGGAAGACGATCGGCCGGCCTGCCGGGTCGCCGGTCTCGACGACGTTGAGCCGCGTCCCACCGCCGCCGGTCACGCTGTAATGCCGCATCGCGGACCGCCTTCGCAGCGTGAGGCCGAGTTCCGCCTCGCCTGCAACCGGGCGCGCCGCAGGGCGAGTCCTGACGCTCCGATGCAGCGCTGGGATCCGGCGACCTATGCCCGCAACGCCCGCTTCGTCGCCGATCTCGCCGGCGAGGTCGTCGCGCTGCTCGGCCCGCGCCCGGGCGAGCGGATCCTCGACGTCGGCTGCGGCGACGGCGTGTTGACTGCACGGCTGGCCGTCACCGGCGCGACCGTCGTCGGCGTGGACGCGTCGGTGGAACTGCTCGCGGCGGCGCGCGAGCGGGGCCTGGACGTGCGGCAGGGCGACGCGCAGGCGCTGGCTTTCGAGGGCGAGTTCGACGCCGTCTTTTCCAACGCGGCACTGCACTGGATGCTGCAGCCCGATGCGGTCCTGGCCGGCGTCGCGCGCGCACTGCGGCCCGGCGGCCGGTTCGTCGCCGAATTCGGCGGCCACGGGAACGTCGCCGCGCCGCGCGTCGCGCTGGCCGCAGTCCTGGCGAGCCGTGGCATCGACGCCGACGCGCTGACGCCGTGGTACCTGCCGACGGCCGAGGAGTACCGCGCGCGGCTCGAGAGCGCCGGCTTCGTCGTCGAGCGGATCGCGCTGCAGCCGCGCGCGACGCCGCTACCGGGCGAGATGGCCGACTGGCTGGAGACCTTCGCGCAGCCGTTCCTTGCGGCGCTGGCGCCGGACGATCGCGAGCGCGCGATCGCCGAGACGGTCGCGCTGCTGCGACCGGCCCTGTGCGACGGGGCGGGACGTTGGACCGCCGACTACGTGCGCCTGCGAGTGCGCGCGCACCGAAATTGATCGTTAGTCGCCATCGTCGTTCTCGGCGGGTTGCACGCGCAGACGCTCCTGCGGAATATAGCTGGACGGCGGGCCGGGCAGCGTCGGACTCGGCGTCAGGCCGAGGCTGGCACAGGTCATCGCCGGTGGGACGCTCGGTGCGGGGATCATCGCCATCGAGGCCGGGTTCGGGGAATTCGAGCCGGAGAGCTTGGTGATGTCGAGGGCACCAGTGAGGTCGCCGATCATCGAGTTGATGTCGCGCGGGCCTTGGGGCTCGTAGGGCTTTTCGTCCGGCAGCGAGCCGAGCGTCGGTAGGGCGAAGATCTCCTCGATGAGCTTCGAGATGGAGACGCCGTCGTTGTAGTCGTGCACCACCGTGGCGGTCTTCGCGAAGGGCGAGATGATCAGCATCGGCAGGCGCGGTCCGTCACCGCACGGCGAGCCACCCAAGGCGGGGCAGGTCTCGTAGCGCGCCGGCGGGACGTGGTCGAAGAAGCCGCCCATGTCGTCCCAGGTCAGGATGATCACCGAGTCGTTCCAGTACGGGCTGTTCGCGATCGCGTTGATGAGGGTCGCGACGTAGGCTTCGGCGATCTGGTGGTCCGAGTTGCCCGAGCCTGGGTGATCGTCGTCGCCCAGGAAGTGCGTATCGCCGTTGGCCGGCGTGAAACCGAAATGGTTGCTCGTCCCGCCCTTGATCCAGAATACGCCGCTCGCCGGTAGCGTCTTGTTCGCGATGGCGGGGAGCAAACCGCTCGAGGGCGTGTTGTCGTACAGGTTGGCATTGAACGCCGCGTTCTTCTGGATGTAGTCGAAGTAGAGCGGCGCCGCATGGTGGGGCACGAAGCCGCCGCCCGAGACCATCCCTTCCTCGTACCACGCCCAGCCGATCGAGCTGCGGTTCGAGGCCGCTTCGGCCTTGAGATCATCGGGGATGAAGCCGGTAAACGTCGCTGCAGCGTCCTGGGTGGGATTGAGCAGGACCGGCATCGTCGCGTAGCTTTGCACCGTCGCATTGTCGCCGGTGTACGAGGCCAGGCCGGCGACGGTGTTGGTGGGCGGGTTGTTGTCGTTGACGATCGGTACCCCGTCGCCGGCACTCGCGCCCGAACTGGTGCCTTTGCCGCTGGCCAATTCCGACTGACCGGTTTGAGCGGCGAACAGCTGGATGTTGCTCGGCGTCGAGGGGCCCGTGTCGGCTTGGAAGTAATGGTCGAAGAGCGTGAAGGTCTTCGCGTAGTACCACAGGTACGGCACCGTGTTGCAGTCGTAGACCGCCATCATGTCGACGGCGGTGGCGTGCGTCGCCGCCGAGACGGGCACCGGGGTGAGTGAGGCTCCGTACTCCTGCTCGCTCAGCCAGTTATCCATCTTCCCGCCGTCGATCTTCACGTCGGTCCCGATCGTCGACTGGTCGCCGCCGAGGATGTGCGGATCGGTCACGGTGAAGGGGCCCTGGGTCGTGCCCGTGGCCGGATCGTATTGGTTCTCGCTCGCCGCGGCCAGCGCGGTCCCGAGGTTCTCAACCGTCTGCCCGGCCGTGCCGGGATACGTCCCGAAGTAATTGTCGAACGAGTGGTTCTCTTGCACGATCACGAAGACGTGTTTGATCTTCTGGTGCATCAGCGACTGCAGGGTCGGCAGGTTCTTCGGCGGCGCAGTGGTGGCGCCGGCGATGCCGCAGCCGACGAGCGCAGGTGTGATGAGAGCTGCTGCCGCCAGCGCGGCGACGACACGACGAAAAAGCATCTGATCTTCCCCCCGGCAGGCGATGCTAGGACGCTAACACGCGCGCGACGTGCCGCGCAATGCAGACAACGTGCCGATAACATCGCGTTAACCGGGTCATAAGCGTGTGACTGCGCTCACTCGCACTTGGTAAACGTTCGGCCAAGTTGGTCGCAGATCACAGACGGCGGCTCGGCGGCGCGCTGATACGCTGCCAATGAAGAACGATGCCCGGACGACTCTCGGCGGATGCCTGGCGCTCACGATGCTGCTCACCG
>JBEKLD010000188.1:0-5408 GCA_050010375.1 Vulcanimicrobiaceae bacterium | reverse complement strand
CCGCAGCCGAATCACTGTTCGCACGGCGTCGGCTGCGCCTGGGCGTCGAAGCTGCTGGGCGACGGCAGCGTCTCGGTCGTCGCGTTCGGCGACGGCGGCGCGCAAAAAGGCGAGGTCCACGAGTCGATGAACCTGGCCGCCGTCCACCGGCTGCCGGTCGTCTTCGTCGTGCACCGCAACGGCTGGACGCAGTCGGTCAAGCGTTCCGACGAGTACGCGACCGAGACGCTGGTCGAGCGCGCGGCCGGGTACGGGATGCCGGGCCATGCGGTCGACGGGATGGACGTCGAGGCCGTCTTCGCCGTCGCGACGACGGCGGTCGCCCGGGCGCGCGCCGGGGAGGGGCCGTCGCTGATCGACGCCGGCTGCGTGCGCTTCCTCCCCAACACCTCGAACGACGACGACTCGCGCTACCGCGACCGGGCCGAGATCGAGGCCGCGCGGGCGACGCTCGATCCGCTGCTGCGGGCGCGCAAGCTGGTCGACGCGGCCTTCGCCGAGCGGGTCGACGCCGAGATGGCCGCCGCCGCCGACGAGGCGGCGGCCTGGGCCGAGGCCCAGCCGCTGGGCGATCCCGCCACCGTCGCCGAGCACGCCTATGCGTGAGCTGACCGTCATCGAAGCCGTCCGCGAGGCGCTGGCGCAAGAGATGGAGCGCGACCCGCGGGTCGTCGTCTTCGGCGAGGACGTTGGGAAGCTGGGCGGCGTCTTCCGCGCGACCGAAGGGCTCTACGAGCGCTTCGGCGCGGCGCGCGTCATCGACATGCCGATGTCGGAGACGGCGATCGCCGGCGTCGCCGTCGGGATGGCGATGCGCGGTTTGCGGCCGGTCGCCGAGATCCAGTTCGCCGACTTCATCCACCCCTGCATGGACCATCTGGTCGGCGAGGCGGCGAAGCTGCGCTGGCGCACCGGCGGCGACTGGAGCGCGCCGCTCGTCGTGCGAACGGCCTACGGCGGCGGCTTCCGCGGCGGTCCGTACCATTCGCAAAGCGTCGAGGCGTTCTACACCCACGCACCCGGGTTGAAGGTCGTCGCGCCCTCGACGCCCGCCGATGCGAAGGGCTTGTTGTTGGCGGCGATCCGCGACCCCGATCCCGTGCTGGTCCTCGAACACAAGCGCACCTACCGCGCGATTCGCGGCCCCGTTCCCGAGGGCGACGACGTCGTGCCGATCGGCGTCGCGCACGTTGCGCGCGAGGGCCGCGATGCGACCGTGCTGGCCTACGGGATGATGTTCCACGAGTCGCTCGCCGCGGCCGAGACGTTGGCCGCCGAGGGGATCGACGTCGAGGTCGTCGATCTGCGCACGCTGCTCCCGCTCGACCGCGCGACGATCCTCGCCTCGCTGCGCAAGACGCGCCGGCTCTGCGTCGTGCACGAAGATACGCTGACGATGGGGCTCGGCGCCGAGTTGTGCGCGCTGGCGGCCGAAGCCGACGTCCTCGACGTCCCGCCGGTGCGGGTCACGATGCCCGACATCCCCGGCGTCCCGGTCGACGATGTTCTCGAAGACGCGGTGCTACCGAACCGCGCCACGATCCACGCCGCGCTGGTGCGGCTGGTCGCCGCACGGCCGGCGCGTGCAGCGGCGAGCGCCGCCTACGATCCGGACATTCCGCAGGCGTCGAGCGTCGTCGAGGTCGCGCTGCCGGAAGAGCATCTGCGCCGCGCGCTCGACGCGCTGGTCGCCGCCTGCCGCGCCTTCCCGCGCTGCAACGCGACCTTCGGCTGGAGCGGGATCGTCGAACACGACGAGGTCGTGGTCGATCTCGACCTCGGCCCGGCGGCGCCGGCGCGCGGCGGCGGTACGATCACGCTGGTCGACTACGGCGTCGACGGTGCCGATCTGGCGATCCCCTTCGTACGGCCCGGACAGACGGCCGCGGTGCGGATCGGCGCGGTGCGCGAGGGGCGGGCCTACGTCGCCTGCGCGGTCGATCATCGCGCCGTCGACGGTGCGCTCGTCGGCCGATTCCTCGCCGCCTTCAAACTGGCGCTCGAGCATGGCGCGATTCCGGAGGCCGTCGGTGCTGGTTGAGTTTCCGCGGCTCGCCGACACGCTGGTCGAGGGGATCGTCTCGGCCTGGTACAAGCGGCCCGGCGACGCGGTGCGCAAGGGCGAGCCGCTGTTCGCGGTCGAGACCGACAAGATCAACACCGACGTCGAGTCGCCGTACGCCGGCGTGCTGGCCGAGATCCTGGTCGGCGAAGGCGAGCGGGCCGAGGTCGGTCAAGTGCTGGCGCGCTTCGCCGGCGCCGGTGAGGAGGCCGTCGCGCCGGCGGCGACGCACGCCGCGCCGCCGCCGGTGAAGCCGAACGGTGGGCTCTCGCCGATGCGCCGCCGCATCGCCGAGCGGCTGACTGAGGCGCACGCGACGATCGCGCAGGGCTCGTGCGCGCGGCTCGTCGACCTGCGTGGGATCGAACGGCACGGCGTCTCGTGGACGGCGTACTTCGTGCGCGCGCTGGCGCGTGCGCTGAGCGCCGATCGCATCGGCGTCGCGGTCGAGATCCCCGACGGTCTGCTCGTCCCGGTCGTCCCCGACGCGCGCGACGCTTCGCTACACGACATCGGCGTGCGCATCGCGGACCTCGGCGAGCGGGCGCGGGCCGGGACGCTGAACGCGCTCGACGTCGGCGGCGCGGCGGCGAGCGTCACCAACGTCGGCGCGACCGGCACGCTACTGGCCTTCCCACTCATCGCGCCGGGCGAGCCGCTGATCCTGGCGCCGGGTGCGATCGTCGAAGGCCGCTGCTGGCTCGCCCTCTGCTACGACCGCGCGAAACTCGACGAATACGCCGCCGACCGGCTGCTGGGCCAAATCGTGGCGGAGCTGGTGGGGGCCGCTTGACGGCGACGAGGCCGCCGCGGTCGGCCGCAGAAGAACGGCGGGAATTACCCCTCGGAGGTGTCTTTATCATGCGTACGACTTACGCGCGTCTCGGCGCGCTCGCACTGGGTCTCGGACTGCTCGTCTCGGCGGCGACCCCGCCCCGCGTCGCCGGCGCCGCCGGTGAACCCTACCCGATCGGCGTGGTCGTCTCGGAGAGCGGTCAGGGCGCCACGCTCGGCCGCCCCGAAGCCGACAGCATCCAGCTCGCCTTCGACGAGCTGAACAGCGGCGGCGGGATCGACGGCCATCCGGTCAAGGTGACGATCCTGGACGACCAGTCCGATCCGACCACCGCGGTCAACGCCGTGCGCCAACTCCTGGGCCAGCACGTCGTCGCCATCATCGGCTCGTCGCTCACGCAGACCTCGCTCGCGATGGTGAAGGACGTCCAAGAAGCGGGCATTCCAATGATCTCGCTCGCCTCGAGCGCACAGGTGATCGAGCCGGTCGCCGACCACAAGTGGATCTTCAAAATGCCGATCACCGACACGAAGGTCGCGCTCGCGATGCAGGCCTACATGAAGCGGCACGGCCAGACGAAGGTCGGCTTCGTCTACCGCAACGACGACTACGGCAAGAGTGGGTTGCAGCACTTCCAAGACGCGGCCGCCGGCGCGTTCACCGTCGTCGATCCGCAGGCGATCGACGGGAAGGCCAGCGACGCGACGACCCAGCTCACCCACGTCAAGGCGGCCAACCCGGCGGCGACCATCGTGTGGAGCACGCTGCCCTCGGTCGTCGTCGTCGTGAAGGGCTACCGCGAGCTGAACCTGCCCTACCCGATCTACTTCTCCGACGGCGCGGCGAACGGAGCGTTCCTCGTGCAAGCGGGGACGGCGCTCGACGGGGCCTTCATCGCGAGCACCAAGATCAACGTCGCCGACCTGCTCCCGTCGAGCGACCCGCAGAAGGCGATCATCGACCACTACATCGCCGAGTTCTCGAAAGCGTACCCGAAGGATCTCCCGGTCAGTATCTTCGGCGGCTTCGGCTACGACGCGGTCCAGATTCTGCGCTCGGCCCTGGCGCGCGCGCACGGCACCGATCCGGCCAAACTGCGCGATGCGCTCGAGCACACGACCTACAACGGCGTCTCAGGCGCCTATCGCATCACGCCCACCGATCACAACGGTCTGGCCGAGGACTCGCTCGTCCTCACCCAGGTGAAAGACCAGAAGTTCACCATCGTCAAGTAGCACTCGATGATCGGTGAAGAACCCTCCAAGATTCGTACGCACGAGGCGGCCGAGCACGCATTCATCGTCGCGTCGCTCACCGCCGTCGGCGTCACGGAATCCGACGCGCGCGACGTCGCCGACGTCCTGGTTGCCGCCGACTTACGCGGGGTCGAGTCGCACGGGATCGCGCGGCTCGACACCTACTACGTGCGGCGCATCGAAGCCGGCGTCGTCGTGGCGCGGCCCGAGTATGTGGTGCTCGGCGACCGGCCGACGCAGTTCGCGCTCGACGCCGGCAACGGGCTGGGTCATCCGGCCTCCAAGCGCGCGATGCGCGCGGCGATCGCGAAGGCCAAGGAGCACGGGCTCGCCTTCGCGACCGTCAGGCGCTCCAACCACTACGGGATCGCCGCGTACTACGCGATGATGGCGCTCGACGAAGGGCTGATCGGCCTCTCGCTGACGAACTCGACCCACCTCGCCGTCCCGACCTATGGGCGCGACAAGACGACCGGGACGAACCCGATCGCGGTCGCGATCCCGGCCGGCGACCATCCGCCGTTTGTGCTCGACATGGCGACGACGACCGTCACCTTCGGCCGGCTCGAGGTCAGCGAACGCAAGGGGAAGCCGCTCGCGCCCGGCTGGGCGGTCGGTCCCGACGGCGCGCAGACGCTCGACCCCACCCTCGCCAAGACGCGCGGCGCGCTGTTGCCGCTAGGCGGCATCGGCACCGAGAACGGCGGCCACAAAGGCTACGGCCTGGGTGCGCTGGTCGAGATCCTGTGCGGCGTGCTCTCGGGCGGGCTGTTCGGTCGCGACCTCAACACGCCCGAAGACGGTCTGCACGGCGGTCAAACCGGCCAAGTCAAGTTAGGCCCGGCAGGCCGGAAGGGCTCTCAGTCAGAAGCCAGCCGTTAGTGGCTACCGCTTTTCTGCTGCCACTGCATGAATTCGCGAAACAGCGCTTCCTTGTCGTTATCGTTGGCGGGCAGGCCACCTTTGGTGTTCAGGAAGCTTTGAAAGCTGGTCTTCTGCGACGTGATGTGGTCGAGCGAATCCTGCGCGACGCTGAACCGGGTCCAGCCCGGCACCGTCGCCGCCAGGTTGATGTCACGCCATTTCGGGTGATACGGCGGCTTCTGGAATTTGTCCCAGTTGTTGAACAGGTATTGGACGAAGCGCTCCACCTTACGGTAGCGCTCGGTCTTTTTCGGCCAGTTATAAACCGCAAGCACCGCCGGGACCGCGATTGTATCGATGCTGTCCTTGCCCTGCAGCAGGTTCGGATAGTCCTGCTTGGTGAATTCACCAAGCGTGTAATAGTCCTCGA
>JBEKLD010000187.1:0-5463 GCA_050010375.1 Vulcanimicrobiaceae bacterium | reverse complement strand
CGGTGACATCGCGATGATGGACGAGGATGGCTACGTCAACATCAGCGGCCGCATCAAGGACATGGTCATCCGCGGCGGCGAGAACGTCTACCCGCGCGAGATCGAGGAGTTCCTCTACGCGCACCCGGCGATCAAGGACGTCCAAGTGATCGGCGTCCCCGACGAGAAGTTCGGCGAGGAGCTGTGCGCCTGGGTGATTCTGCACGAAGGTGCGCAGGTCGAGGCGGAGGCGATCCGCGACTACTGCCGCGGGCAGATCGCGCACTACAAGATCCCGCGCTACGTGCTGTTCGTCGACGGCTGGCCGATGACGGTCAGCGGCAAGGTCCAGAAGTACAAGATGCGCGAGGAGTCGATCGGCCGGCTCGGCCTCGAGACGGCCGCCGGGATCGTCACCGCCTGAGGGAAAGCCGGTCAGCGGAAGGAGACGGTGATCATCTCGATCGCGGTCTGACCGTACGAGTCCGAGGCCGTGATCGTGCAGCTGAAGGGGCTGCTGATCGACGTCACCGTGACCGTCAAGCTCGGGCCGGGGCCGCTGCTCGGGCCGTACAACGCGATCCCCGTGCAGCTGCCGCCGTCGTTCAGAGTGAACGTGCCAGTATAGCCGGGCTCGTTCACCTGGAACGTCTGCTGCGTGCCGAGCGTCATAAAATTCAGCGACGTCGGGTTGACGCTCAGCGGCCCCGGCGTGGGTGACGGTGACGGCGTCGGGGAGGGTGTCGGCGCCGGTGACGGTGTCGGGGTAGGAGTCGGCGTCGGCGTCGGCGTCGGCGTCGGCGTGGGAGTCGGCGTCGGAGTCGGGCTGTGCGCCGGAGTCGGCGTCGGAGTCGGCGTTGCAGTCGCCTGCGGCGGCGTGTGGACGTCCAGCGGGGGAGCGGTGAAGGGACCGCACCCGCCGACGGCAAGCGCGAGCGCCGCGACGACACCGGCGACGGTGTTGCGCAGACTCATTGCGCAGCCTCTTCGACAGTCGCCGTCAATCCACCGCCACCGCCGCTGGATTTGCGGCCCACGCCTCCAGCGCGGCGCGCACGTCGGCGAACAGACCCTCCCACGAGTTCGGCTCGTGCTGGCGGAAGATGCGCAGGCTGGGATACCACGGCGAGTCGTGCCGGTCGAGCTGCCAGAGCCAGTGGTTCCCGAAGCCGTGCAGCAGCCAGATCGGCGCGCCGAGCGTCCCCGCCAGGTGGGCGACCGAGGTGTCGACCGCGATCACCAGGTCGAGTGCGGCGACCGCGGCGGCCGTGTCGTCGAAGCCGTGCAACTCCTCGCCCAGCGCGAGCAGCTCGAGCCCGGCCGGCGGCGCGAGCGCCTCGCGTTCGGCCGGACCTTTCTGGAGGCTCACCCAGCCGACGCCCGGGACGCCGGCCAAGGCGCCGAACGCGTCAAGGCCGCAGGAACGAAAGCGGTCGAGGGTGTGCGACGGCTCGCCGGCCCAGACGATGCCGACGGTGCGCCGTGCGCCGCGCGCCGCGAAGCGCTCGCGAAAGCGGGCCGTCCGCACCGGATCGGGTGTTAGCGGGATCGGTCGCGGGATCGCCGCCGCGTCGATCTCGAGCACGAACGGCAAGCTGCACAGCGGGAGGTGCGCGGCGAACTCCGGCGCCCGTTCTGGCGGAACGCTGCCGGCGATCAGCTCGTCCATCCCCGGAAACCCGGCGTAGAGCGCGGCCAGCGCCGGCGGACACTCGACGACGGTGCGCAGCCCGCGTGCGCGCGCAGCTGGGAGCAGCCGCGCCCACAAGAGGAAGTCGCCGATCCCCTGATCCCGGGCCACCAGCAGGCTGCCGCCATCGAGCGCGGTGCCGTCCCAGAGCGGGAGCCGCCCGCGCCAGGGGTAGCTCCCCTGGAGCCGCGGATCGCGCAACCGCCACTCACACTCGGCGAAGCCGGCCGGGAAGTCGCCGGCCAGCAGCAGGCTCATCCCCAGGTCGAAGTGCGCGACCGGATCGTTCGGGGCCAGCTCGACCGCGGTCCGCAGGAAGCGCACCGCGTCGTCGACCCGGCCCAAGCCGTGCGCCAGGACGCCCAGGTTCACGTACGGCTCGGGGTTGCCGGGGACGAGGGTCGCGGCGCGGCTGAAGGCGGCTTCGGCCCGATCGAAGGCGCCGCGGTCGTAGGCCAGCTGACCCCGGACGATGCGCGCGTGCAGCGAGCCCAAGTCCCGCCGCAGCGCCTCGTCGACGGCGGCCTCGGCCTCGTCGAGCCGGCGCAGCGCGCGCAGCGAGTCGGCCAGCGCGCTCCAGGCCTGCGCGTCGTCCGGCCGGGCCCCAACCACGGCGTCGAGGATCTGGGCCGACTCCGCGTAGCGCCCGCGCAGGTTCTCGACGATCCCCAGGTCGCGGGCCAGCAGCGCGTCGCCGGGGGCGGCGGCGCAGGCTCGGGTCAGGGCTCCGGCGGCTTCGTCGAGCCGGCCCTGCGCCGAGCGCAGGCGACCCAAGCGCGCCAGCGCCGGGCCGTCGTCGGCGGCGGCCAGCGGCTCGTAGACCGCCGCCGCCTGGTCGAGTTGCTCGCGCGCCTCGAGGACGTAGCCGAGGTTGAAGCGCGCGTCGCGGTCCTCCGGCCACTCGCCGAGGAGCGAGCGCAGCACGGCCTCGGCCGCCGTGAAGTCGCGACGCGCGAAGGCGGCGATCGCCCGCGCGTGCAGAGAGCGGACCCGCTCGTCCCCGGCCATCTCGACCATCTCCGTACAAACTGCCGGTATGCTCCTTCCGCAGGAGTCAAGCCGCTCGGCGCGCGAGTATCCTCGGTTGACACACCACGCCCAAGGGATCGACTCGATGGCGAAGACCACCACGGCCCACGGGCGGCTCGAGCGCGCGGGGCTCAGCGACGAGCAGCTCGTCGCGATGTTCCGCAACATGCTGCTCCAGCGCCAGCTCGACAACCGTGGCTTTCAGCTCAATCGCCAGGGGAAGATTCCGTTTGCGCTCGGTTCCGAAGGGCACGAGGCCATCCAGGCCGGCGCCGCGGCGGCGTTCGCCCGCGGCCGCGACGTCCTGGTCCCGTACTACCGGGACCTCGGCCTCGCGCTGGGCGTCGGGATGACCCCCTTCGAGATCCTCTCCTCCCTCTTCGCCCGCCGGACCGATCGGTCGGCCGGGCGCCAATTCCCGAACCACTACACCAACCACGATCTGGGCGTGCTCTCGATCTCCTCGATCATCGCAGGCCACGTTACGCATGCGGTCGGCGTCGCCGCGGCCTTCGCCTATCGCAGCGAGTCGGGGCGCGCCGTGCTGTGCACGACCGGCGAGGGGACGACCTCGCAAGGTGAGTGGCACGAGTCGGTCAACTACGCCGCCGTCCAGCAACTCCCGATCGTCTTCTTGGTCGAGAACAACGAATGGGCGATCTCGACCCACCAGAGCATGCAGATGCACGTCGCGCACGTCGCCGACAAGGCCCCCGGATACGGGATTCCGAGCGCGATCTGCGACGGCTTCGACCCGATCGAGAGTTACCGGGCGGTGCATGCCGCGCTCGAGCGCGCGCGCACCGGCGGCGGTCCGACGCTGGTCGAGGCGAAGTGCTACCGCTACCTCTCGCACTCGACCGACGACGACGACCGCACCTACCGCAGCCGCGAAGAGATCGAGGAGCAGCGCAAGCTCGACCCGGTGCCGCGCTTCGAAGCCGTGCTGCTCGAGGAAGGCGTGCTCGACGCGGAGCGCGCCAAGGCGATGCGCCAAGACGTGCTGCGCGAGACCAACGAAGCGACCGACGCCGCCGAGGCGCAGCCGTACCCAGACGCCGCGAGCCTCTACACCAACGTCGTCGCGGGCGACCACCACCCCTGGCAGGAGCACACCTGATGGCGACCAGCGCAGCGGCCGGCCGACAGACCGCGACCGGCACCGGCGTGATGACCAACGTCGAGGCGGTGCGCTCGACGCTGCACGCCGCGCTCGTGCGTGACGACCGCGTCCTGATCCTGGGCGAGGACGTCGGCGCGCGCGGCAACGTCTTCCTGATCACCAAGGGTTTTCTCGAGGAGTTCGGGCCGCGCCGAATCGTCGATACGCCGCTCGCCGAAGCCTCGATCGTCGGCGTCGCGATCGGGATGGCGATGGAAGGGTTGCGACCGATCGCCGAGATCCAGTTCGCCGACTTCATCTATCCGGCGTTCAACCAGATCGTCGGCGAGGCGGCCAAGACGCGCTATCGCTCCAACGGCGACTACACTTGCCCGATGGTCATCCGCACGCCGTACGGCGGCGGCGTGCGCGGCGCGCTCTCGCACTCGGTCTCGATCGAAGCGCTCTTCTATCACGTCCCGGGGCTGACGATCCTCGCCCCCTCGACCCCGGCCGACATCAAGGGACTGCTCAACGCGGCGATCGAGTCGCCCGATCCGGTCCTGTTCCTCGAACACAAGAAGACGTACCGCAGCATCAAGGGTGAGGTCCCCGGCGGCTACTACACGATCCCGATCGGCCTGGCCGACGTCAAGAAAACCGGCACCGACGTGAGCGTCGTGAGCTACGGATACAACCTGCACCAGGCGCTCGACGCGGCCGGCCGGCTCGAGGCCGAAGGGATCTCGGTCGAGGTGATCGACCTGCGTTCGATCCGCCCGATGGACAAGACGACGATCCTCGAGAGCGTGCGCAAGACGCGCAAGCTGCTGATCATCCACGAGGACAACAAGTTCGGTGGGATCGGCGCCGAGATCGCCGCGATGGTCGCCGAGGAAGCGTTCTTCGACCTCGACGCGCCGATCCACCGGCTGTGCGGACCGGACGTCCCGGCGATGGGATATGCGCTCCCGCTCGAAGAGGAGTTCATGATCTCGACCGACGCGATGGTCGACGCGATGCGCGCGCTGGCGACGTTCTAGCCGATGCCCACCACGATCACGATGCCGCAGCTGGGCGAGACGGTGACCGAAGGGACCGTCGCGCAATGGCTCAAGAAGCCGGGCGATCGGGTCGAGAAGTACGAGGCGTTCGTCGAGGTCTCGACCGACAAGGTCAACGCCGAAGTCCCGGCGCCGGTCTCCGGCGTGATCCGCGAGCTGATCGTCAAAGAGGGCGAGACGGTGCCGACCGGCACGCCGATCGCGATCATCGACGAGGTCGGTGCTGCAACGACGGCGCCCAACGGCAGCGCCTCGCCGCCCGAGCCCGCGGCGCGGCGTGCCGAAGCACCGCGTTCGTCACCCAACGGCGCCGGCAGCGCCGCGGTGAGCAGCACGCCGGGCGGCCTGCGCGTCTCGCCGGCCGTGCGCCGGCTGGCGCGCGAGCACCGCGTCGACCTGGGCGGCGTACGCGGCAGCGGCGACGGCGGCCGGATCACCGCTAAGGACATCCTGGCCGCCGCGCAGCCGGGCCCGAGCGCCGGCGTCGCGACGGCGATCGCGCCGAGCGGACGACCGAGCTACGCCGCCGCGCGGCCCGGCGAGTTGATCCCGCTGAGCCCGGCGCGCAAACTGATCGCCCAGCGGATGGTCGAGTCGAA
>JBEKLD010000186.1:0-5552 GCA_050010375.1 Vulcanimicrobiaceae bacterium | reverse complement strand
TCGTCGAGCGTGCGCTCGAGCAGGTTCGTCGCGGCGTTCTGCCAGGCGACGTCGGCGTACGCCGGGAGCAGCCGCGCCAGCGAGACGATCCGTTCCGACATCACCGGGTTGCGCTTGAACGGCATCGAGCTCGAGCCGACCTGTTTGGCGGCGAACGGCTCGGCCAGGTCGCCGAAGCCGGGACTGGCCAGCACGCGCACGTCGAAGGCGAACTTGGAGAGCGACGCGCCCAAACCGGCCAGCGTCGAGACGAGCAGGTAGTCGAGCTTGCGCGGGTAGGTCTGCGTCGCGACGTCGCGCGCCTCGAGCTCGAAGTGCGCCAGCACCTCGCGTTCCTGCTCTTCGGGCGTGTGCCCCGTCCCGTCGAGCAGCCGCGTGTACGACGCCGAGGTGCCGACCGCGCCGCGGATCCCCTTGGCGGTCAACTGCTCGCGGACGGTCAGCAGCAGCGTGCGGTCGAGCAGCAGATCCTGGGCGTAGACGGCGAACCGGTAGCCGAGCGTCGTCGGCTCGGCCGGCTGCAGGTGGGTGTAGCCCATGCAGACCAGATCCGCGTACTGCTCGATGCGCTCGGCGAAGGCGCGCAGCAGCACGTCCAGCGCGCCGACGATCTCGCTCAGCGCGCGGCGCATGCGGAACGTCTCGACCGTGTCCTCGACGTCCATCGACGTCGCGCCGAGATGGATCTTCCCGCCACCGACCGTCGCCTGCGCCGCGTAGACGCGGATCTCGGCCATCAGGTCGTGGCCGATCTCGCGCTCGATCGCCAGTGCCGCGGGGAGGTCGATCTCCTCGGCGTGCGCGCGCAAGTCGGCGAGCTCCTCGGCGGAGACCAGACCGGCGCGCTCCTGCGCTTCGGCCAGGGCGACCCAGACCGCACGCCAGAGCTTGCGGCGCTCGCGCTCCGAGAAAAGTTCCCGCAGCGACGGCCGCGCGTACCGCCAGGAGAACGGCGATACGTAGGAGGTGTCGTTCATCGGGTACGGTGCGGCTTCGCGGACGCGCCTCGGCGGGCCTGGATGAACGACACCTCAGCGAGCGAGCCGCACCGCCAGGTCGGCGGTCAGCAGCTCGATCATCGTGCGCGGGTCCTCGATGCGACCGGTCACCACGCCTTCGAACCCGCGGACCGCCGCCTCGTAGCCGTACCGGGCGCGCCGCTCGCCGATCCGGCGCGCGATCGGGCGCAGCGTCCGCTCCCGCCAGCGATGACGGGGCGGCAGCTCCTCCCCGCGCGCCAACGCCCACAGCAACGCGAAGTCGTTCGCCAGGGCGCTCGCCAGCGGGACCGCAGCGCCGCGCGCGTCGTTGGCGAACAAGTCGAAGGCGATCGCCAGCGCTTCGGCCGGCCGGCCTTCGACCAGCGCTTGCGCGTAGTGCCAGGCCTTCGCGTCCTCGACGGTGACGCTCTCGCGCTCGAGGTCGGCGAAGGTGATCGTCGTCCCGGTGAGTGCGAGCTTCTCGAGGTCGTTCTGGATCGCGCCGAGGTCGGCGCTGCCCTCGGCCAAGAGCGCGATGGCGCGCGGCTGCGCCTTCGCCCCCAGGCGCGCCAGCGTCTCGCGGACGAAGCGCTCGCGGACCTCGACGTTGGGCGTCGTGTCGATGCGAAGCGCCTTGCGCCCGGCGAGCTGACCGAAGGGCTCGGGCTTGGTCTTTTTGGCGGGCGCGAAGAGGTCTTCGAGGATCAACGTGTTGCCGGGCGGGACGCCCTCGGCGGCCGCCCACAGATCGCGCCGCGGCTGCGCGCGCATCCGCTGGCAGTTGCGCACCACGACGACCCGTCGCTCGGCCAAGAACGGCATCGCCCCAGCCGCGTCGGCGACGGCGCGCCCGATCGCGTCGTGCTCCGGCCCTTCGAAGACGTCGCAGTTCAGCGCGCGTATGTCGGCCGGCAAGAGCCGGTCGAGCAACGCGTCCAGCGCCCGCTGCGCCAGCAGCGGCTCTTCGCCCTCGATGACGACCAGCCCATCGACCTTCGGCTCCTTGTCGAAAAAGTCGTAGTACTTCATTTCAACGGCGCTCCGCCCCAGGCTGCGCGCGCCCCACGCGGAGCGTGGGGCCCCCGATCCGACCTCGCAACAACATCACTGCGACGGAAGATGTCACTGCGCTCGGTCCGTCACCAGAGTCGTGAGCGCAGCGAGGGTCGGGAGGCTTTCGAGGTCGCCGATGGACTCGGCGTAGGGCGGGGAGAGGACGCCGTACTCGGTGATGATCGCGGTGATCAGGCGCGCCGGCGTGACGTCGAAGGCCGGGTTGAAGACCGGATCGTCGGGGGCGATGCGGACTTCGTCGGCCGCGCGCTCCTCGATCGGGATCGCGTCGCCAGAGGCGAGCGCGAAGTCGAACGTCGAGCGCGGGGCGGCGACATAGAACGGAATCCCGTGGTACGCCGCGGCGAGCGCGACGCCGTAGGTGCCGATCTTGTTGGCGGTGTCACCGTTGCGCGCGATCCGGTCCGCGCCGACGACGACCGCCTGCACGTGCTTGCGCTGCATGGTGATCGCCGCGGCGGCGTCGACGATCAGCGTGCACGGGACGCCCGCCTCGCGCAGCTCGAACATCGTCAGCCGCGCGCCTTGCAGCAGCGGCCGGGTCTCGTCGACGAAGACGTGCAGCCGCTTCCCGGCGCCATGCGCGGCGATGAAGCAGCCCAACGCTGTCCCCTCGCCGCCGGTCGCGATCGGGCCCGTGTTGCAGTGGGTGAGCACGTTCCCGGCCGCCGGAAAGAGCGCCACCGACGCCTCCGCGATGCGGCGATCGACGGTCCGCTGCTCGTCGTGGATGCGCTGCGCCTCGGCCAGCTCGTCGCCGGCGGCGGCGAGCACGCGGTCGACGGCCCAGCCCAGGTTGACGGCCGTCGGCCGAGCGGCGCGGATGCGCGCAGCGCCGGCTTCGAACGCGGCGCGATCGCCGGCGTGCAGTCGCGCCGCCAGCGCGACGCCGTACGCACCGAAGATGCCGATCGCCGGCGCGCCGCGCACCGCCAGCGTCGCGATCGCCGCGACGACGTCGTCGACGCTCGCGGCACGCGCCCGCACGACCGCATGCGGCAGCGCCCGCTGGTCGAGATATCCGACGGTCTCGCCGTCGTACCACACCGAATCCACGTCAATGTGGATTCGGCAGGGGCCGGGGAACTACCGTTTAGGCGCGGTCAGGCGCGGACGGCATTCAGGGACGAATAACAGGTCCGACAGTAGACCGGCCGGTCGCCGCGCGGTTTGAACGGGACGGTGGTCGCCGTTCCGCACTGCGCGCAGACCGCGTCGTACATCTCGCGCATTCCGGTCGACGAGCCGGCGACGCCGAGCCCGTTGGTGCGCTGGGTCTTGCGTGCCGACCGGCAATCGCGACACCGCTGTGGTTCGTTTTCGAACCCCTTCTCCGCGTAGAACATCTGGTCGCGGACCGTGAAGTCGAACGAATTCCCACAGTCTTTGCAAATCAGGACTTTGTTTTCGTACACCGATTTCGATCGGGCGTCGGAAACGCCGGATCCCCCTAAAGTGGATGCGGAAAGCGGCGCCGACCGATGGCCAGCGCCGTAGGGGGAGTATACGGTAGGGGACGTTTCTTGGCAATCCGCTGAGAAGAAGCTGGGGGCAGCGATAACCGAGGGAAGCAAGGGGTCGCCCTTAGCGGAAGCCGACTCGCCCGGCGGGGCGTTTGGGTTCGATCAGGGCGACCGTCACCGCGGCGAGCGCCGCGCCGTAGCCTTTGTCGCCGCGCTTGGGGTCGGCCCGCTCTTCGGCTTGCTCGCGGTTCTCGGTCGTCAGCACGCCGAAGCCGATCGGGATGCCGGTCGTGAGCTGGACGTCCATGATCCCGCGCGCGCACTCGCCGGCGATGTAGTCGAAGTGCGGCGTGTCGCCGCGGATGACGACGCCCAGCGCGACGATGCCGTCGAGCCGCGGGTCTTCGACCAGCCGGCTCGCCGCGAGCGGCAGCTCGAAGCAGCCCGGGACGCGCACGACCTGGATCGCCTCGGCGTCGACGCCGCAGTCGCGCAGGCCGCGCTCGGCGCCGTCCTGCAGCCAGGCTGCGAGATCGGCGTAGAAGTCGGCGACGACGATCGCGAAACGCTTGCCGCGCGCGTCCGGCAGCACCGGCTTCTCGGCCTTGGCCTTGGCTTTCATTCGGCACCGACCGGGTTCGACGCGCCGAACATGTGGCCCATCTTGTCGCGCTTGGTCTCCATGTAGTGGACGTTGTACGGGGTCGGGGCGATCTGGAGCGGGACGCGCTCGGCGATTCGCAACCCGAAGCCATCGAGGCCAGCGATCTTCTTGGGGTTGTTGGTCAGCAGGCGCATCTCGCGCACGCCCAGGTCGACCAGGATCTGCGAGCCGATCCCGTAGTCGCGCTTGTCGGCCGGGAGGCCGAGCAGCACGTTGGCCTCGACGGTGTCGGCGCCGGCGTCTTGCAGCGCGTAGGCGCGCAGCTTGTTGGCCAGGCCGATCCCGCGCCCTTCCTGGTGCAGGTACAAGAAGACGCCGCGCCCCTCGTGGGCGATCGCCGCCAGCGCCGCGTCGCGCTGGGGCCCGCAGTCGCAGCGCAGCGAGTGCAGCGCGTCGCCGGTCAGGCACTCGCTGTGCACCCGCACGAGCACGCCTTTCCCGTCACCGATCTCGCCGAGCACCAGCGCGACGTGCGCGATCTTGTCGGGCTTCGACTCGTAGGCGATGCCGCGGAACGGACCGTAGGACGTCGGCAACTCGAACTCGGCGATCCGCTCGACGAGCTTCTCCTTGCGCATCCGGTAGGCGATGAGGTCTTTGACCGTGATGATGCGCAAGCCGTGCTTCTGGGCGAACTCCTCGAGCCGCGGGCGGCGCATCATCGAGCCGTCTTCGTCCATGATCTCGCAGATCACGCCGGCCGGGTAGAGACCGGCTAGCCGCGCGAGGTCGACCGAGGCTTCAGTCTGGCCGGCTCGGACCAGCACGCCGCCGTCGCGCGCGCGCAGCGGAAAGGTATGCCCCGGCCGCAGAAAATCGGCCGGTCCACAGGCCGGGTCGATCAACGCCAGGACGGTGTTGGCGCGGTCGTGCGCCGAGATCCCGGTCGTGACGCGCCCGCGCGCTTCGACCGAGACCGAGAACGCCGTCCCCAGCGGCGCGGTGTTGTCGTTGACCATGTTCGGGATCTGCAGCGCGTCCAAGCGCGCCGAGGTCATCGGGACGCAGATCAGGCCGCCGCCCTCCTTGCGCATGAAGTTGATCGCTTCGTGCGTCACCTTCTCGGCCGCCATGACGAGGTCGCCCTCGTTCTCGCGGTCCTCGTCGTCGAGGACGACGACCATCTTCCCCTGGCGGATGTCGGCCACCGCCGACTCGATCGAATCCATCATGCTCCGTTCCGACGTGCGGCCGCCCAGACGCGGGAGGACCGCCGCGAGCGCCCGGACCGACCGGTAGGACGGCTCGCGCCGCCCGCTGCGCAGCAGCGAGATGGCGGCCTCCGTCAACCCCGACCGCTGCGCCAGCGCGGCGGCCGAGATCCCGGCCTCCGTCATCGCCGCCCGCAGCTCGTCCGAAAATCGCTCCACG
>JBEKLD010000185.1:0-5632 GCA_050010375.1 Vulcanimicrobiaceae bacterium | reverse complement strand
CGGTACGTCCCGTCGCGCAGCGCGGCCGCCAGCGCGTCGCGGTCGAGGCCGAGGTCGTGCGCGTAACGCAGCAGGTGCGGCTCGTCGAGCGCGTCCTGGTGCCGGTAGAGCAGGTCGTGCAGCTCCCAGAACGCGTCGTGGTCGGCGGCGAACTCGGCCGCTTCGGCCGCCTTCTCCGCGTGCGGGTGCTGCGCGAGCGGAAAGCTGCGGAAGACGGCGCGCAGCGTGTCGGGGTAGCGCTCCTCGAGCGCGCGCACGGCCGCGTACGCCTGCCCGCAATACGGGCACTCGAAGTCGCCGTACTCGACCAACGTCACCGGCGCGTCGGCGCGGCCGCGCACGTGATCTTCCGGTCCCACCGGGACCGCCAACCGGACAAGATCGTCGTTCATGCCGTCCCTTCTTCCCGCTCGGCGACCCAGCGCCGAATCCCGCCCGCGACGGCGGCGAACTCGGCCGGCCGGACCCGCTCGCGGAGCGCCTCCTCGCCGGCTGCGTCGCCGACCGCGACCGGGATGCGCACCAGCACCGCACCGCGATCGACCTCATCGGTCACGCCGTGCACGGTGGCCCCGACCCAGCGCACGCCCTGCTGCAACGCGTCGCGCAGCGCGTGCGCACCACGCAGCGCCGGGATCGTCGTGCCGTCGGGCGCGACGACCGTGTCGGCGCGGGGATCGAGCGGCAGAAACGAGGGATGGACGTTGATCGTCGCGGGGAAGCGGCTCAGAAACGCGGGCGGCAAGAGGTGCATCCAGCCGAGCAGCAGCAGCAGCTCCGGCTCCGTCTGCGCGACCGCGTCGATCAGCCGCAGGTCGAACGCGGCCCGCGTCTCCCGCGCGCGGTCCCAGGTCAGCGCCAGCGCCTCGACGCCGTGCTCGCGCGCGGCGTCGAGCGCACCGGCGTCGGCACGGTTGGCGATCAACGCGCCGATCTCCAACGGCAGCGTGCCGGCCGCGACCCGTTGCAGCACGTTGCGCGCGTTGGTGCCGGCCCCCGACGCAAGGATCGTCGCGCGGCGCCGGCGCCCGTCGTCGAGCGCGAACGATTCGACGACCCGCGCGCCGGCCAACTGCGCGGCCATCCCGATGAACCGCTCGCCGCTGACCGCCGGGATGAGCCCGTACGCGTAGCCGCGCGCGCGCAGCGCCGCCAGCGTCATCAGCAGCAGCGGGCCACCGACGCCGCGACCGCGCTCGCCCGGGACGACGCCGAGCGGGCCGACGACGCCGACGTCGGAGCGCTCGCGCCAGGCGCGCATCCAGCGACAGGTCTGCCGGCGCGCGCCGATCCCGAAGGTGGCGAAGCCCGCGATCGCCCCGTCGCGCTCGGCGATCCACGAGCTGCCGGCGTATGTCTCCGACGACCAACTCGTCCCCGAGAAGTGCGCGTCGATCCAGGCCGCCAAGTGCGGATCGCCGCCCTCGACCTGGCGCAGCGTGTAGCCGGCGTGCGCGGCGCGCTCGCGCGCGCGCGCGGCGGCGTCGGGCCCGAAGCGCTCGTCGTCGAGCGCCGCGAGGAGGTTGACCGGCATCAGCTGCGAGCGGGACGGACCACTACGCGCGGCTCGCCGTCGCGCCGCGGCTGGACGAAGCCGACGACGCGCGTGCCGGGCGCGGCGACGAGCGCGGCGTCGACGTCGGTGAAGGGGACGATCAGCGTGTAGCCGATCCCCATGTTCAAGGTGCGGTAGCGCTCCTCGAGGACCAGCTCGCCGCGGCGCACCAGCTCGACCATGATCGCTGGAACGTCCCAGCGCGCCTGCTCGAAGACGGCCTTGGCGTGATCGGGCAGCGTGCGCGGAACGTTCTCGAGTAAGCCGCCGCCGGTGATGTGTGCCATCGACTTGACGTCGGCGGCGCGGCGGATCGCTCGCACCGGCGCGAGATACGACGGGTGCGGCGCGAGCAGCGCCTCGCCGTAGGTCGTCGCGCCGAGCGGCTGCGCGTACTCGTCCTCGGCGATCAGCGCGCGCGCCAGGCTGTAGCCGTTCGTGTGCAAGCCGACCGCCGGCAGGCCGAGGATCGCGTCGCCTTCGACGACGCGGTTCGGATCGGGGATCGCGTCGAGCTCGACGATCCCGACGATCGTGCCGGCCAAGTCGAAGTGTTCGGGCCGATAGACTCCGGGCATCTCGGCCGTCTCGCCCCCGAGCAGAGCGCAGCCGTTCTCGCGGCAGGCGCGGTGAACGCCCGAGACGATCAGTGCGGCGAGTTCGGGATCGAGCTTTCCGACCGCCAGGTAGTCGAGGAAGAACAACGGATCGGCGCCGGTGACCAGGATGTCGTTGACGCAATGGTTGACCAGATCGGCGCCGACGGTGTCGTAGCGGCGCAGCGCCGCTGCGATCAACAGCTTGGTCCCGACCCCGTCGGTCGAGCCGACGAGGGCACGCTTTTCGTCGCCCGGCAGGCGGAACAGCCCGTTGAATCCCCCCAGCGAGCCGAGCTGCGCGGGATGGGTCCAGCCGGAGGTCACCTCACGGTAGCGCTGGACCGCCAGGTTGCCCGCGTCGATGTCCACGCCCGCCCGCGCGTACGCGTCACTCATGTTCGTTTCGCGCGCCCCAAGGGAATCGCGACCGAGCACGATCGCGAGCGCGCGCATGTTTGGGGGCCCCACGCCGAAGGCGTGGGGGGCGCGGAGCCGGGGGCGGAGCGCCGTTAAACCAAAGGGCCACCGGACGGGGAAGCATAAACGCGAACAGGTTATCCATCACGGTCGTTTGGCCGCTTCTGTCCCCCTGGAGGAACTCCATGCAGGTCCATGTCTCGTCCGACGCGGCGGCGTCGGTGGCGACCGCCGCGCTGGTCGTCCCGGTCTTCGCGGGGAGTGCGCTCGAGGGCGCCGCGGCCGAGGTCGATCGCGCGCTCGGCGGGGCGCTGGCCGACGTCGTCGGCAGCGAAATCACCGGGAAGCCGAACGAGACCGCACTGATCCACGCCAAGGACGCGCCCTTCCGACGGGTGCTGGTCGTCGGCCTGGGCGATCGCGCCAAACTGACCGCCGGCGCACTGGCCAAATATGCGGGGACCGCGGTGCGGTACCTCGGCAAGCGCGGCGTCGAGCGGATCGCCATCGCGTTGCCCGACGGCCTGGTCGCAACGCAAGCCGCGTCGTTCGTCGCCGAAGGCGCGCTGGTCGCGACGATCGACGCGACGCTCTATCGGACCGAGCCCGACAAGCCGGTCGTGACGAACGAGGTCACGATCCTGGCCGGCGGCTACGACCTGGCGAGCATCGAGGCCGGCGCGCGGCGCGGCGCGATCCTCGGCGAAGCGGTCAACGCCGCACGCCGCATGGCGCTCACGCCGGGCAACGACATGACGCCGACGCACCTGGCGCAGCGCGCGCGGGAGCTCGCCGCCGACGCCGACCTCGAGGTCACCGTCTACGACGAAGCGTGGATGGCCGAGAAGGGGATGGGGGCGCTGCTCGGCGTCTCGCGCGGCTCCGACGAGCCGGCGACGCTGACGCTGCTGCGCTATCGGGGCGACCCGTCGTCGAACGAGACGCTGGCGCTGGTCGGCAAGGGGCTGACCTTCGACTCGGGCGGCATCTCGCTCAAGCCGCCGGAGAACATGCACGAGATGAAATACGACATGTCGGGCGGCGCCGGCGTCATCGCCGCGCTGTGGGCGATCGGCAAGCTGCGCCCCAAGCTCAACGTGATCGGCATCGTCCCCTCGTCCGAGAACCTGCCCGGCCCGCGCGCGATGAAGCCCGGTGACATCTTGCGCGCGATGAACGGCAAGACGATCGAAGTCCTCAACACCGACGCCGAGGGCCGGCTGATCCTGGCCGACGCGCTCGCCTTCGCCGTCGAACTGGGCGCGGCGAAGATCGTCGACGCGGCGACGCTGACCGGCGCCTGCGTCATCGCGCTCGGCCACGCGGCGAGCGGCGTGATGTCGAACGACGACGCGTTCGTGGAGCGCTTCCTGCGCCTCGTCGACGACGTCGGCGAGCGCTACTGGCGACTGCCGCTCTTCCCAGAGTACGACCAACAGATCAAGAGCGACATCGCCGACCTCAAGAATACCGGCGGCCGGCCGGCCGGCGCCGAGACAGCCGGGACGTTCCTCAAGAACTTCGTCGCCGGCACGCCGTGGATCCACCTCGACGTCGCCGGAACGGCGTACCTCGACAACGAGTCCTCGTACCTGGCGAAGGGCCCGACCGGGACGCCGGTCCGCGCCTTCGTGGCGCTGGCCGAGGACCTCGCAGCGCAGGGCTTCTCGACCAACGGCGTGGCGAAGGCGACCGCGACCGTCTAAGCTACCGATGCCGATCCTGGCGGCCACCCGCGGACTTCTGCGCCAGCGCAGCGTCCAGGTGGTGATCGTCGTTTGGGTAGCGAGCATCGCCTTCGTGGCGCTGAGCGGACCGAAGGTGCCTTTCGACTGGCCGAGCATGCCGGACATGTCGACCGGCTTTCAACTGCTGAGCGCAAACATCCAGATTCTGTGGGTCCTGTTGCTGATCGGCGTGACGGTCTTCGTCACCCGACGGCGGACGGTCGTCGATCTGGCGACGCGCGCGCCCGCGCCGGCGGTGAATCGGGCGGAACTCCTCTTCATGGTGGGCTATGCCGTCGTGGCCCAACTGATCGGGATCGGAGTCGGCCGCTTGGTCGGGATCTATCCGATCAGCCTTCACTTGCCGGGCACGGTCTTCGGGGTCAGTACACCGGTCTCACCGGCGGACGTGTATGCCTGGGTGGCCTACAACTTCGTCGTCTACGCGGTCATCCCGTATGCCGTCTTCCGAGCGCGGGGTTACTCCAATGAAGCGCTCAGCCTCACGTCGGCGGATCGTCGAGCGGATCTCTCGCTCATCGCGATCATCTTGGTGTTGGAATCGGCCTTCGAGCTGGCCTTCGACCACGGCATCTTCGGCCTCACCGGCCACCAGTTGCTGGTGGGCGCCGCGGCGACGTTCTGCATCTACTTCCTGGGGACGTCGCTTCCTATCATGGTCTTCGTCTACGCGATTCTGCTCCCGCGCTACCTGAAGCTGACGGGATCGATCGCAACCACCGTTATCCTCGGCGGAGTGACGTACGCGGTCCTCCATCTGTTCGAAGCGTGGACGTTGTGGGACTCGCCGAAGAACGTTCTCCTCAGCCTCGTCTTTCTCGTGTTCCAGTACTTTGGTCCCGGCATGGTCAAGTCCGTGCTCACGATTCGGACCGGGAACGCCTGGGTGCACGTCTGGTCCTACCACTCGGTTGCGCCACACGTGTTGTTGGACACGCCGCTGATCGTACGGATCTTCAGCCTTTGAGCGCGGCAGAGCTGCGCGCGCTGCCGACCGCGCCCAGCCGCTACGCGTGGATCGCGCTGTCGAACACCACGCTGGCCATCTTCATGTCGGCGCTCGACGGCTCGATCGTCATCATCTCGTTGCCCGCGATCTTCCGCGGGATCCATCTCGACCCGCTCGCGCCCGGCAACATCGGCTATCTGCTCTGGATGATCATGGGCTATCTGCTCGTGCAGGCGGTCCTGGTCGTCACCCTCGGGCGACTCGGCGACATGTACGGCCGGGTACGGATGTACAACGCGGGCTTCGTCGTCTTCACCTTCGGCTCGGTCCTGCTCTCGTTCGATCCGTTCAGCGGTGGCGCCGG
>JBEKLD010000184.1:0-5670 GCA_050010375.1 Vulcanimicrobiaceae bacterium | reverse complement strand
ACCTGCGTGCTCAGCGGCCACTACCATGGCGGCTACGTCGAGCGCGATGACGCCGGGCCGCGCCTGGCCTATCCCGGCTCGCCCGAACCGATCAAATTCGGCGAACGCGGCGAGCACGGCGCGCTAGTCGTGCAGGTCGAGGCCGGCGTGGTCACCATCGAAGCGGTCCCGCTGGCGCGCACGCGCCTAGCCGACGTCGAGCTCGCGCTGGAGGACGCCGACAGCGAGCCGGCCGTGCTAGCGGCCGTCGAGCGCGCGCTGGAATCGTACGGCCGCGACGACTATCTGCGGCTGCGCCTGCACGGCACAGTCGCACCGGAGACGCGGGTCGACCGCACGCTGATCGTCGATCGGTTCGGCGAAGGCGTCGGCGCGCTCGAGGTGCTCGACGAGACCGTCTCGGCCGACTACGCCGCGCTGGCGCGCGAACCGAACGTGCGCGGTCGCGCGATCGCCGATCTCTTGGTGCAGGTCGACGCGGGCCGCCCCGAGGCGCGCGCCGCACTGCGCGCCGTCGTCGCCGCGTTCGCCGGCGCGGAGCCGGCTCCATGAGACTGCGCTCGCTGCGGGTCGAGGGCTTCGGCAAACTCGTCGACCGCACGTTCGAGTTCGGCCGCGGGCTGACGGTCATCGCCGGTCCGAACGAAGCGGGCAAGTCGACCTTGGCGGCGGCCGTCGTCGCCGCGCTGTACGGCTTGCAGCGCGGCGAGAAGGAGCGCTGGCGGCCGTGGGACGATCGCGCGCCGTTCGCGACGACGCTCGTCTACGAGACCGCCGACGGCAAGGTGTGGGAAGTCCAGCGCGAGTTCGACAAGGACGCCAAAGGGATCCGCGTCTACGACGCGCGCGGAGCGGACGTCGCGGCCCAGCTCGGCAACGGCCGCGCGCTCGCGCCGGCCGAGGCGCACCTGGGCGTCCCGTTGGAAGTCTTCTTGCAGACCGCGTGCGCGCGCCAGACCGCGGTCGCGATCGATGCGAGCGCGGCCGGCGCGGTCTCGACGGTGCTGGCGCGCGCGCTCGACGGCGGCCCGAAGGAAGATGCCGCGATCGGCGCGCTGGCGCGCCTCGACGCCGCGCTGCGCAAGCACGTCGGGACCGAACGCGCGCACAAGAACGCACCGCTCAAGAAACTGCGCCGCCTCGAGGAGCAGCAGAGCACGGCCGCTGCCGCCGCCCGCGCGCAGCTCGAGTCCCTAGCCGTGTTGCGCGAGCGCATCGCCTTCGCCAAGACCGCGCGCGACCGCGACGCCGGCGCCGCCGCCGAGCTCGAACGGCGCGCACGCTCGCTGCGCGCGGCGAACCTGCGGGCGCGGCTGGCGGCGCTGAAAGAATACCGCGACGAGTTGGCCGCGCTGCAGACGACGCGCGCCGCGTACGACGACGTCGTCGCCTTCCCGGCCGACCAGGTCGCGGTGCTCGACGAGGCCTTCGAAGGCTGGCACAGCGCCGAGCGAGTCGCCGAGGTGGCCTCGCAGCACCACGCCGAGGAAGTGCTGCGCCCTGAGGAACGGGCCGAGCTGGCCGAGCGCCGCGCCGACGCCGGGACGCTCGACGACGACGCCGTCGAGGCGCTGCGCACCGCCGCCGCGCAAGCCGAAGCCGCGCACGCCCGGGCCGTCGCCGCCTCGAACGACGCCGCCGCCGCGCGGCGCGAGGGCGACGGCGGCCGCACCTTGGCCGGCGCGTTGCTCGTCGTGACGCTCGTCGCGCTGTGCGCCGCCGTCGGCGTCGCGATCGCGCACCTGTGGCTCGACACCGCGGTCGCCGGCTCGATCGCCCTCGTGCTCGGCATCGCCGCCGTCGCGCGCGCACGCAGCCGGGCCAGCCGGCGCACCGATGCCGACGCTCGCCAACTGATCGGTGACGCCGCGCTGACCGACGAACGCGTCACCTCCGAGGCGCTCGCCCGCGCGCTCGCACCGATCGGCCTGTCCAGCGTCGAAGAGCTGGTGCGCCGGCGCGAGCGCTTCGTCGCGTTGGCCGCGCGCGAGGCCGCCGCCCAGAAGACCGCAGCCCGCGTCCAAGCCGCACGCGCCGCCGCGCAGGCGGAGGCAAAGCGCTTCGACGCGCTCGCCGCCGCGCTGTTACGCGATCTCACCGGCAGCCGCGAGGAGCTGCGGGCCGAGGCGCGCCGGCGCGCCGCCCGCCGCATCGAACGCGACGGCTTGGATGCGAGCCTGGCGATGCTGACGATGCGCCGCGCGCACCTCCTCGCCGGCGAGGACGACACCGCGCTGCAAGCCGACTACGACGCGCTGGTGAGCGCCGGGGTCGAGACGGCCGCCGACGACGATCCGGCGGCGCTGCGGCGCTTGGAATCCAAACGCGCCGAGCTCGACGCCGCCGCTCAAGAGGCGTCGGTCCAGGTCGCCTCGCTCGAGGGCGAGCTGCGCGCGGCCGAAGAGGCCGTCCCCGACGTCGCCTCGCTCGACGAGACGCTGGCACAAACGCGCGCCGAGAGCGCGCGACTGGCCGCCTTCGAACAGGCGATCGCGCTCGCGCGCGAGACGGTCGAGCGGCGCAAGGACGAAGCGCACAGCGCCTTCGCGCGCCGGCTCGAGCAGTACAGCGCCGACGTGCTCGCCACGATCACCGGCGCGCGCTACGGCGAGATCCGGCTCGACCCGGCGACGCTCGCGATCCGCGTGCGCGTCCCCGAGACGCGCGCGATCCAGGAGCTCAGCCGGCTCTCGACCGGGACGCAGGATCAAGTCGCGTTGGTCGTGCGGTTCGCAATGGCGCGCATGGTCGGCGAGGGGCTCGAGACGCTGCCGCTGATCTTGGACGATCCGTTCGCGTTTTGGGACGCCGAGCGCTTCACGCGCTGCCTGCCGATCCTGATCGCGCCGCTCGCGCCGCAGTGCCTGGTGTTCACGACCCACACCGATCTGTTGGCGGGGACACCTCAGGGCGTCGCGCGGCAGATCGATCTGGCCGAGCGCGAGCCGGTCGCTTCCTAGCGCAGCTCCGTCAGGAGACTTCGGTCACCGGCCGGACGATCTGCTGGGTCGCCTCGGGATCGCTGCGCACCGCATCGACGGCCGCTTCGAGCGCGGCCGACTGGTCGCGCTTGCAGGCGCAGGCGGGCGATCGCGCGTCGCCCTCGCAGCCGTGGAGGTCGTGCCGCTCGAGGGCGTGACCGCAGGGGCACATGACCAAGTACTTCATCGCAGGCCTACTTCGCGGCCAGCGTGTGCAGGGCGTCGAGCGCGCGATCGATGTGCGGCAGCGGGTCTCTATCGGTGTAGGCTTCGACGATCGTGCCGTTGGGGGCGATCACGTACGAGGTGCGGCTCGCGTACTGGTCGTTGAGCTTCGCGTCGTACTCCGTCGCGATCGCCAACGTCGGGTCGCTGGCGACAAGGAAGTTCGAGCGGCACTCTTGCGTCGAGAACTGCTTCTGCGTCTCGATGTCGTCGGCGCTGACCCCGATCACCGTCGCGCCGAGCTTCTTGAAATCGGCGATGTGGTCGGAGAACGCGTGCGCTTCGATCGTGCAGCCCTTGGTGAACGACTTCGGGAAGAAGTAGAGCACGACCGGACCCTTGGCGAGCGCTGCCTTGAGGTCGAACTGCTGGACGTCGCCGCCCAGTGCGGCCTTGGCGGTGAACTCGGGCGCCACCACCCCGTTGGTCAGTTGCGCCAGGGCCGGTACGGCGGTGAGGGCGGCAGCCGTCGTGAGCGTGGCTGCGACAAGCGCGAAGCGCATGGCTGAGTGCTCCCTTCCGATGAGACGCGGCGCGCACAACCACGCGCCGCCCCAGAGACCCTTTTCTTGTCCCTCTGGTGGCTGAAAAAGTCATGAAACCGTCAAGGTTTCGTACAAAAGGATACACCCGTGTGCGGCGGCGCACGGGTGGTCGCTCGCCCGCTTGCCAAGACGACCTGACCGCGACCGGCAGCTACCAGGGCCAGTCGTGTCCCGCAGCGCGCTGCTAGCTTGAGGCGCTCGCCGGAATTCCGCTGAGGTCGCGTAGCAATCCCGCGACGCTGACGTCGATGTCGCGATCGTCCAGCACCACCGCGCGACCGCCGAACCCGGCGCGCAGCTGGGAGAGCTCGGCATCGCTCGCGTTCGCAAGCTCATCGATCGCGCGGACTGGCAGTGCGAGGGTCGCGCCGCCGCGCAGTTCCAGGACGACTTGGCGCGCCTTCGCGTCGTAGCGCACGCTCTCGGCACGCGGCTCGATGCTCGGCCCAGCACGAGCACGCGCGGCGGTGAGGTCGCGTACCTGGACCGCCAGGTGACCGTCTTCGTCGCGTCGCTGCTCGATGGAAATGTCGAGTTCGAGTCGATCGATGATGGCCATGAGCCGGTCCAGCGAGAATCGGCTCACGCGGCCGTTGGCGAGCCGCGACACGTCGGCTTGGTCGATGCCGGCGACCTCGGCGGCGGCCTCCTGAGTAAGACCGCGGCGTTTGATCTCCGCATTGATGACGTTCATGACGCGAGCCTTGCGTAGGAGGTCGTCCGCGTCCGCCCTTCCGAGCTGCGCGAAGACGCTACCGCTCTTCTCGACGACTTCAGGAGTAACGGGCTTTGCGCCGTTGTTTTTCATCGTGCTCCCTCGCCTGCTTCAGGCGCCCTGCGATCCGGGCGAGATCGACCTGGGGCGTCTCGCTGCCCTTCTTCGACTTTTTCTGAAAGACGTCGAGAACGTAGACCACGTCGCCTAGCGAGACGGTGTACATGGCCCGGTACGTGCTCTTTCCAACCTCGTCGTCGACTCGGATCTCGATGACACTTCGCAGCCGACCCCTCATCTGCGTCGCTTCATCGGCTCTTTGACCATGCTGCGCGAGATCCAAGGCATAGCCGATGGCGTCTTGGACCTCATCGGGCACCGCGACGAGGTCCCTGTATGAGCTCGAGATCCAGAGCAGCCGCTTCTCGTGCTCCGGCACCTAGTATGGCACTTCTGACATAAACGCGCAAGCCTCCCGAGCGCTACTGCGCTCCGGCGGCCGGGGAGCAACGGCTCGGGTCTGGCTGGCTTGCGCGCCGTCAGCTACGTGGAGCGGAAGATCCCGTGGAAGCCATAGGGGATGTGTTGGGGGACTTCCGCGCGGGCGAGTTCTTGGAGTGTGCGGGCGTCGAGGACGAGGAGGGACGAGTGCTGCGTGGCGGCGTCGAGTGCGACGCAGAGGACGACGCCGTCGTCTTCGTCGTGACCGCCGGGGCGGGCGACGAAGACCGGTTCGCCGACGTAGGCGCCGCCGGCCCACGTCGTGACGGCGCGCGTCTGCGTGTCCACCTTCACGAGGGTATCGAAGGTGCCGGTCGGGCCGTCGACGCCGTAGGCGTAGCGGTACGGCTTCCCGATGCGGTTCGTGGCGACGCGCGGCAACTCGGTCGTCTCGACGGCGAGCGTCTCGACCTGCGCCTCCGACCGCCCGGGGACGAGGCGGTAGCGGCGGAACGAGCCGCGGCTGATGCCGCCGTTGGCCTGGCGCAGATGGTCGAGGAAGAGGTCGTTGACGATCCGGCTGTCGTCGTAGGCGGCGATGTCGACGACGATCGCGTCGGCCTCGTCGTACGCGTTGATGTGGTGGAACGCGAACATCGCCTCGGCGGTGAACGTGCCGGCGCGCGCGCCGCCGTCCTTGCGCACGACGTGGAAGCGCGTGGCGCGGCCCGGCTCCCAGTGGTAGTTGTCGATGAACGGCTTG
>JBEKLD010000183.1:0-5697 GCA_050010375.1 Vulcanimicrobiaceae bacterium | reverse complement strand
CGGGTCCGCGCCGAGAGCGACCGGCTGGCGCGGTTGATCACCAGCGAGCACGGCAAGACGCTCGACGACGCGCGCGGTGAGGTGAATCGCGGCTTGGAGGTCGTCGACTTCGCCTGCGGGATCCCACAGTTGCTCAAGGGCGATTTCAGCGAGAACGTCGGCAGCGGGATCGACGTCAAGGCGGTGCGCCAGCCACTCGGCGTGTGCGCCGGGATCTCACCCTTCAACTTCCCGGCGATGGTGCCGATGTGGATGTTCCCGATCGCGCTCGCGTGCGGGAACACGTTCGTGATGAAGCCGAGCGAGAAAGACCCGTCGCTCGCGCTGGAATTAGCTGCGCTGCTCGTCGAGAGCGGCCTCCCGGCCGGCGCGTTCAACGTCGTCAACGGCGACAAAGAGGCGGTGAACGCGATCCTCGAGCATCCGGGGATCGACGCGGTCAGCTTCGTCGGCTCGACGCCGATCGCGCAGCACGTCTACACGCGCGCGGCCGCGACCGGCAAGCGCGTCCAGGCGCTGGGCGGCGCGAAGAACCACCTGGTCGTGATGCCCGACGCCGACCTGCCGCAGGTCGTCGACGCCTTGATGGGCGCCGCCTACGGTTCGGCCGGCGAGCGCTGCATGGCGATCTCGGTCGCGGTCGCAGTCGGCGAGGCGACCGGCGACGCGGTCGTCGCGAAGCTGCGCGACCGGATCGCGCACCTCAACGTCGGTCCCGGCCTCGAACCGAACGTCGAGATGGGCCCGCTGGTCACCGGCGAGCACCGCGCGCGCGTGCGCGGCTTCGTCGACTTGGCGGCGGAAGAAGGGGCGGAGATCGTCGTCGACGGGCGCAAGGCGGAGCTGCCGGCGGACGGATTCTTCTTCGGCGCGACCTTGCTCGACCGCGTCACGCCCTCGATGCGCGTCTATCGCGAGGAGATCTTCGGGCCGGTCCTCTCGGTCGTGCGCGTCGCGACCTACGACGAGGCGCTGGCGCTGGTCAACGCGCACGAATTCGGCAACGGCGTCGCGATCTTCACCCGCGACGGCGACACCGCCCGCCACTTCGACGTCAACGTCAAGGCGGGGATGGTTGGGATCAACGTCCCGATCCCGGTCCCGGTCGCGTTCCACAGTTTCGGCGGCTGGAAGCGCTCGCTCTTCGGCGACACCTACGTCCACGGCAACGAGGGCGTGCGCTTCTACACCCACCTCAAGACGACGACGATGCGCTGGCCGACCGGGATCCGGACCGGCGCGGAGTTCAACTTCCCGACGAATCGCTGAGCGGCGCGGCGCCGTTGCGGTTCTCGCTGCGCAGGACCGTGTCGATCAGGCCGTATGCCTGCGCCTCGTCGGCGCTCATGTAGAAGTCGCGCTCGAGATCGCGCAGGATCTCGTCGATCGGCTTGTGGGTCGTGCGCTCGTAGAGCTCGGCGATCTGGCGGCGGGTCGCGACCAGCTCGCGGGCATGGATCTCGATGTCGGTCGCCTGGCCGCCGATCTGGCCCACCGACGGCTGGTGGATCAGGATCTTGCTGTACGGCAGCGCCATCCGTTTGCCGGGTGCGCCGCCGGTCAGCAGCAGCGTCGCCGCCGAGGCGGCGAAGCCGGCGCAGATCGTCGCGATGTTCGGCTTGATGAGCTGCATCGTGTCGTACATCGCCAACGCCGCGCTCACGCTCCCGCCCGGGCTGTTGATGTAGAGGTCGATGTCGCGCTCGGGATCGGCGCGCTCGAGGAAGAGCAGCTGCGCGACGACCAGGTTCGCCATCCCGTCGTCGATCGGGCCGGTGACGAACACGATGCGCTCTTGGAGCAGGCGCGAGTAGATGTCGTAGGAGCGTTCACCGCGCGCGGTCTGCTCGACGACGATGGGGACGAGGCTCATGCGCGCAGTATACGCGACGGCCTCCCGCTGCGGTTCGGTCGGGGGCTCAAAAGCGGCCACCGGGCCGCAGGGAGGCGTCGGTGCGGCGCACGAAGCGTCCGGCATGAACACGCTGACCGACGCACAGCGGGAACGCATCCTGGCCCTGCTGCGCGAGGGCAAGACGCTGCGGCGCATCGAGCACGAGACGGGACACCGCCGCGAGACGATCGCCGCCTACGGACGCCAGGCGGGCCTGCTCGGCGACGGCACCGTCAGACGGCTGGACGATGCGCGCCCGGCCGCGCCCAAGACGACACAGATGCGCGCTGCCGCCTGAGCGAAACGACTCGCCATGACGGTCGGTTCCTGGCACCATGCAAGGGACTCGCGAACGGGTCGTCCGCTGGGACGAACCCACCGTCATGCTCGACCTCATCGCGTCGCTGCCGGGGCTGGACGCGCTGCGTCTCCTGGTGGCCAGGCAGACGCCGCCCCCGCCGATGGCGCAGCTGCTCAACTTCACTCTCGTCGAGGTCGATGAGGGCCGCGCGGTGTTCGAAGGCGAGCCGGGCGAGGAGCACTACAACCCGGTCGGCTTGGTCCACGGTGGCTTCGCGCTGACGATCCTCGACTCGGCGCTAGGGTGCGCGATCCACACGCTGCTCCCCGCCGGCGTCCGCTACACGACGACGGATACGCAGGTGCGCTTCATCCGGGGGATGACGAAGGATACCGGCACGGTTCGCTGTGAGGCGGTCGCGCTGCACGTCGGTCGTTCGACCGCCGTCTCCGAGGGGAAGCTCTACGATCGCGAGCGACGCCTGCTCGCCGTCGGCACGAGCGCCTGCGCGATCCTACGGAGCTAATCTCGCCGGATCGCCGATCTGCGGTGCGTGCGCCGACTGCCACGCCGTGCCGTCCGCGAACTCCATCCGAACGGGGACCGCGATGATACGGCCGGTGGCAACGGGCTCTCCGCCACGCGGATGAACGATGAACGTATCCGCGTCCCACGTTCCGTGGAGGAGGATGTGGGCGCCGGGCGAGTTGTCGATCAGAACGCCCGGCGCAAAGGTTCCCGTCGCGTAGGTCTCCACGACGCCGCCGACCTTGCCCGTCCGGTCGACGAGCTCGAGGTCGATCTGAACCTTGTTCGCCACCGCGGCAGAGTGGTTCGTGAACGTCCAGGCGACGTAGACACCAAAGTTCGTGAACAGAAATCCGAGCAGTAAGGCGTCGTCGACCACGAATGGCGCGCCCGGTTCCGCGCCGGGAGAGACCAGCGGTGGACCGGCAGGCACCGCCGCCGAGGGCGTCGTCGTCGGAATCGTCTCGTGGTCCCCCGATTGGGGAACATGATCGGTCCGAAACGCCGTCCCGTCGTCGTACACGATCTCCCGCGCGGAGACCAGGATCGCTGCGACGGGCGTAGGCGGCGCGGTCTTTCCTAACCTGTAGGTGAACGTGGACGTGAGAGCCTGTCTCTCGGGCCTTGTCGAGTCACAGTTCGTTGTCCCCAGCGCGAACGCGGAACGCTTGCCGACCGGGAACACGCCGCGGGGGTAGATGACGTCCACGCCGAGGACCGTCCCCTGGGCGTCGACGAAGGCGAGGCTCAGGCCCACCTTGGTCGCCGTCCGCGGTCCGTGGTTCACGAACGCCACGCACGCGATGTGCTCCGACTGCAGGAGGACCGTCCATCCATCGATCTCCGAGATCGCGCTCGGATAGGCGGGGTCGTCCAGAATCAGAGGTGCTGTCGCCGCGGCGGGTTGCGCGCCGAACAGCATCGCCGCGAAGAGCGTACCGAGTGCGGGCGCGACCAGGCGGCGGCCTCTGGGGCGTCCGATCGTCATCCTCGATACGTTGCCCGCCTGGGGCCTCCCCTCCCGGGGTCCTTTCGCCCGCCAGCCAGAGGCGAATCTGGTGCCGGGCGACGAAGGTTCGCTTGATGCAGACCGCCGCCCGGCGACGCACGCTCATGTCGCCCGACGAGATCGAACGGGCGATCGCGCGCATGGCCCACCAGATCGTCGAGCCGGAGGACGTCCAGGACGGCTTGATCCTGATCGGCATCCGGCGGGGCGGGGAAGCCTTGGCTCGCCGGCTGGCCTCGAAGGTCGCCGAGATCCGCGGCACGGTCCCGCAGCTGGGCTTCTTGAACGTCAACCTCTACCGCGACGACGACGTCGCCCGCGAGCTGCCCGAGTCGGAGATCCGCAGCACGATCACCGGCCAGACCGTCGTGCTCGTCGACGACGTCCTCTACACCGGCCGGACGGTCCGCGCCGCGCTCGACGCGGTGACCGACCTCGGCCGGCCGCGCGCGATTCGGCTCGCCGTTCTGATCGACCGTGGCCTGCGCGAGCTGCCGATCCAGCCCGACTACGTCGGCAAGGCGATCCCGACCAGCCGGCGCGAGCACATCGACGTCGTCCTTGCGGCGCAGCAAGCCGCCGGCGACGCGGTGACGGTCTCGACCGACGACCGTGCCGCCTCGTAACCTGCTCGACGTCGACGACTTCACCCCCCCGGAGCTCGTCGCCGTCCTCGACCGCGCAGTCGCCTTCCGCGACGCGCCCCCGCCGCGCGACCTGCTCGCCGGGGTCCCGGTCCTGAATCTGTTCTTCGAGGCCTCGACCCGGACGGCGACGTCGTTCACCCTGGCCGAGCAGCGGGTCGGCGCCGACGTGATCACGTTCGCGCCCGGTGCGTCGAGCCTGGGGAAGGGCGAGACGATCGCCGACACCGCGCTGACGCTGCACGGGATCGGCGTGCAGGTGATCGTCGTGCGCCACCACGAGTCGGGCTTCGCGCGCCGGCTTGCCGACGCGTTCGAAGGCCACGTGATCAACGCCGGGGACGGCACCCACGCGCATCCGACCCAGGCGCTGCTCGACCTGATGACCTTGCGCCAGGAGTTCGGCCGCTTCGAGGGACTGCGGGTCGCGATCGTCGGCGACATCCTGCACTCCCGGGTCGCGCGCTCGAACATCGTCGGGATGCGGGCGCTGCGGATCGAGGTCGTGCTGGTCGGCCCGACGACGCTGCTCCCACACGCCTTCGCCAGCCCCGGCGTGCGGATCGAGCGCGACCTCGATGCGGTGCTCCCGCACGTCGACGCCGTGATGATGCTGCGCATCCAGCGCGAGCGGATCGCCGCCGGACTGCTGCCGACGCTCGACGACTACATCGCGCGCTACCAGCTCAACCGCGACCGGCTGCGCGCGTTGCGCAGCGACGCGGTGATCCTGCACCCCGGCCCCTACAACCGCGACGTCGAGCTGACGGACGACGTGCTAGCCGATCCCCGTTCGCGCTACGTCGCCCAGGTCCACAACGGCGTCTTCGTCCGCATGGCCGTCCTCGACACGCTGGTCAACGGCGTCCCGGTGGCGGCGTGAAGACGCTGGTCAAGGGCGGCCGGCTGATCGACCCGGTGCTCGGCCTCGACGCGCAGCGCGACGTGTTGATCGAGAACGGGTTCGTGGTGCAGATCGCCGAGCAGATCGAGTCCGACGGCGCGCGGGTGGTCGACGCGGCGAACGCGATCGTCGCGCCGGGCTTCATCGACATGCACGTCCATCTGCGCGAGCCGGGCCAGACGCACAAAGAGACGATCGCGACCGGGACCGCAGCCGCGGTCGCGGGCGGCTTCACCGCCGTCGCCTGCATGCCCAACACCGAACCGGCGCTCGACGCGCCTGCGATCGTCTCCGACGTCCTGCGCCGCGCGGAGGCAGCCGGTTTGGCGCGCGTCTACCCGGTCGGCGCGATCACCAAGGGCCGGGCCGGCCACGAGCTGGCGCCGTACCATCTGCTCGCGGCGGCCGGCTGTGTTG
>JBEKLD010000182.1:0-5701 GCA_050010375.1 Vulcanimicrobiaceae bacterium | reverse complement strand
ATCGGCCTGCGGGTGCGCTGGCCCTTGGCGCTCCCGGTCGCCGCCGTCGGCGTGCGCACCGCCGCGGTCGAGGTCGTCGCTTCGGCGACCTTGGCCGCCTTCATCGGTGGCGGCGGCCTGGGCGACTACATCGTCGCCGGCTTCGCCGGCGGCGACCTGCGCGAGCTGCTGCTCGGGGCGCTCGCCGTTACCGCCCTCGCGCTCGCCGTCGACGCCGCGCTGGGGACGCTCCAGCGGCGGTTGGCCGTTTGACCGCCGCGATGCCGAGTCGCGGGCGCGCGCTCGCGCTGCTGGCCGCCGCGCCGCTCGCCGGCTGCGCCGAACTCGCCGGCTCGCCGCGCGTCGGTTCGAAGAACTTCACCGAGGAGCTGATCCTGGGCGAGCTCTATGCGCAGTCGCTCGAGCGGCGCGGGCTACGCGTCGCGCGCCGGCTCGACTTGGGCGCGACCGCGATCGCGATGCGCGCCTTGCAGCGTGGTGACATCGACCTCTACCCGGAGTACACCGGAACCGCGCTGCTCGACGTGCTGCACCTGGCGCCAATCGCCGATCCGAGGCTGGCGTACGAGACCGTCGCGCGCGCTTATCGCGAGCGCTTCGGGTTGGTCTGGCTCGCACCGGCGCCGTTCGAGGACTCGCAAGCCTTGGCCGCGACGGCCACGACCGCGGCGCGCCGTTCGCTGCGCACGCTCAGCGACGTCGCGCGCGCGGCGCCGCAGCTGACGCTCGGCACGGTCCCCGAATTCCTCCACCGCGCCGACGGTCTGCCTGGGCTGCAGCGCGTCTACGGTGGCTTCCGCTTCCGCCGCATCGTGCAGCTCGACAACGGGGTGAAGTACGACGCGTTGCTCCGCGGTGCCATCGACGTCGTGGTCGCGTTCACGACCGATGGTGAGATCGACGCGGATCGGTTGGTCGTCTTCGTCGACGACAAGCGCCTCTTCCCCGCCTATCAGGCCGCGCCGGTCGCGCGACCCGCCGCGCTGGCCGCGCACCCGCAGATCGCTCCGGCGCTCGACGCGCTCGCGCCGCGGCTGACCACCAAGGTCATGCGGCGGTTGAACCGGGAAGTGGACGGCCCGGCGCAGCGCGAACCCGCCGACGTGGCGCGCGACTTCCTGGACGAGCATGGCTGAGCGGCGCGCGGGTGGTGCGCAGGTCGAGCTCGACGGCGTCGGCGTGCGGTATCCGAACGGCACGCTCGCGGTGCACGACGTCACGCTCGCGATCGAGGGCGGGACGTTCGCCGTCTTGCTCGGTCCGTCCGGCTGCGGGAAGAGCACGCTGGTGCGCACGGTCAACCGCATGATCGAGCCGACGAGCGGGACGGTGCGGATCGACGGCGGCGACGTGCGCGCGCGCGACGCGACGCTGCTGCGGCGCGAGATCGGCTACGTGATCCAGGCGGTCGGCTTGTTTCCGCACTACACGGTCGCCGAGAACGTCGCCGTCGTGCCGACGCTCTTGGGTTGGGACCGGGCGCGGATCGCCCATCGCGTCGACGAGTTGCTCGCGTTGGTCTCGCTGCCGCCTGAGCGCTACCGGGCGCGCAAGCCGCGCGAGCTCTCGGGCGGCGAGGCGCAGCGGGTCGGTGTCGCCCGCGCGCTGGCCGCCGAGCCGCGCGTGCTGTTGATGGACGAACCGTTCGCCGCCGTCGACGCGATCGTGCGCCGCGCGCTGCAGGACGAGATCGCGCGCGTCCACCGCGAGATCGGCACCACGATCGTCTTCGTCACCCACGACGTCGACGAAGCGCTGCGCCTGGCCGACCGGGTCGTGGTCATGAACGCCGGGTCGGTCGTGCAGACCGGGCCACCGGAAGAGATCTTGGCGCGACCGGCGGACGACTTCGTCCGCTCGCTGGTCGGCGTCGACGCCGAGACGCGGCGGCTCGTCGCCGAGCGGCCGTTGCTGCCGTGACCTATCTGTTGGCGCACGGTGACGTCGTCGCGCAGCGGCTGGGCGAGCACGTCCTGCTGGTCGCGATCGCGCTGGCGATCGCGTTGCCGATCGCGCTGCCGCTGGGCGTCCTCGCCGCGCGGCGGCCGCGGCTGGGCGCCGCGATCGTCGCGACGACCGGTGCGCTCTACACGATCCCGAGCCTGGCGCTGTTGGCGCTGCTGGTCGTCGTGTTGGGGATCGGCCCGCTCAGCGCGATCGTCGCGCTGGTGCTGTACGCGCAGTTGTCGCTGGTGCGGGGCGTCGTCGCCGGGCTGCGCGGCGTCGATCCGGCGTTGGTCGAAGCTGCCCGCGGGCTCGGTCTGACCGCGCGCCAAACGCTGCTGCGGGTCGAGTTCCCGGTCGCGCTCCCGGTCGTGCTCGGCGGCGTCCGGCTGGCGGCGATCACGCTCGTCGCGCTGGCGACGGTCGCCGGCTGGATCGACGCGGGGGGCCTGGGGACGCTGATCTTCGACGGCCTGGCCGAGCACCATACGCAGCCGGTCGTGGTCGGCGCGCTCGCCGCGGCGGCGTTGGCGATCGCGGCCGACGCGGCGCTGCGCGGCGCGGAGCGCTGGGCGCGCCGATGAAACCGCTGTTCGCCTACGGGACGTTACGGCGCACCGAGCGGCGCCGCGCGCTGCTCGGCGAGGACTACGCGGCCGAGCCCGCGACCCTGGCCGGCTGGGAGCGCGTCGCTCTCCCCGGCGGCTATCTCTCGCTGCGGCAGCGCCGCGGCGGCCTGGTGCGCGGCTCGCTGGTCGCCCTCGACGCCGCCGGCTGGGCGATCGCCGACGCCTGGGAAGAGGTCCCGTCGTACCGCCGGGTCGAGGTGCGGGTCGCGACCGCCCGCGGCCCGGTGCGCGCGCAGACCTACGTCCGCCCGGCCTTCGACGCGCCGGCCGTCGAGGACGACGACCGCGACGCGGCGCTCGACGACGCCGCGGTCGACGCGGCGATCGCGCGCTTCGAACCGGCGGCGGCGGCGCTGCGCGCGGCGCTTCAGACCGCCGGGAGCACCCGGCCCAAACCGTAGAGCGACTTCCCCTCGCTCAGCGCCGCGCGGGCGGCCTCGGGTGTCGCTGGACGCGTCGCGAGCGGCCCGCCGAAGTGCACGAGGCCCTCGTAGAAGTAGGGGTACTTCGCGACCTCTTGCAGCGTCCGGGTCACCGTCAAGCGGACCTCGGGTGGGACGCCGAAGCGCACGATCGCGACGCGCGCCGCCTCGAGCAGCGGCTCCGGCCCATCGAAAAACCCGCCCCAGGTGAGAAACGCCATCGGCCCGTGTTCCTCGTCGTGCGCGATGATCCCGACGACCTCTTCCATCGGGGTGCCCTCTTCCCACCCCCAGCGCAGGATTTCCCGTCCGCCGAGCTCAGGCAACGGTCAACAGGGAGAGTGCGTAGCGGCCGCCGGCGTCGGTGTAGGTCAGCCGTTCGGCGAAGCCGCAACGCTCGGCGAGCGCGACGATCTCCTCGCGGCTGAACTTGTACGACGACTCGGTGTGGATCGCATCGCCGCGGACCAAGTCGAGCGTCACGTCGGCGCCCGGGATCTGCACGCGCTGCGCGCGCTCGGCGACCAGGTACGAGCGGACTGCACCGACGGCCTCGTCCCAACGCGCGCGGAAGCCGAACGCGTCGAGCGCGAAGTCGGCGCCGAGCTCGCGGTTCATGCGGGCCAAGAGGTTCTTGTTGAACGCGGCGGTGACACCGGTCGGGTCGTCGTAGGCCAGCTCGAGGATCGAGCGATCCTTCTTGAGGTCGTAGCCGAGCAGCAGTCCGTCGCCGCGGTGCAGCGTCCCGGCTAACAACGCCAGTAGCTCGCGCGCATCGTCGGGCTCGAAGTTGCCGATGTTCGAGCCGAGGAACAGCGCCAGCGCGCGCTGCGAGGTCGACAGGCGCCGCGCGCGCAGCAGCGGGAAGTAGTCGCCGGCGTAGGCCTCGATGCGCAGCCGCGGATAGGCGGCCGTCAGCGCGAGCGACGACTCGGCCAGCGCGTCAGCGGAGATGTCGACCGGGCGATAGGTCAGCGCCGGCTGGCGTTCGAGCACCGCGTCGAGCACGAGTCGCGTCTTGGCCGCGCTGCCGCTGCCCAGCTCGATCAGCAGCAGCGGCTCGTCGAAGGCGGCGGCGATCTCGCGTCCGTAGGTCGCGAGCAGATCGCGCTCGACGCGAGTCAGATAGTACTCGGGGAGTCGGGTGATCGCCTCGAACAGCGCCGAGCCGAGATCGTCGTAGAAATACTTCGGCGAGATCTCCAGCGGCCGCGTGCCCAAGCCCGCCCGCACGTCCTCGGCGAACGTCGCAACGCGCGCGGGGTGCGGGTCGCGCTGGAGTGTGAAACGATCCGAAAACGCACCCGACGTCGTCGTCCAAGCCATACGTTCCGGCGTACCCCCGCGTCTCGAGTGTGGTTGCAGCGTTGCGAGCGGCGAGGTCCCGGCGGCCGGGCCGCTCCGGCCTCGGGGCTGCCTATACCCAGGCAAGGGCCTCCTTCACAGGGCCCCCGGGCGCCCCCTAGCGACCGACGATCCGCGACCAGCGCGTGCGTACCATGGCGATGTAGTCGCGGGTCTCGGGGTACGGTGGTACGCCGTTGTACCGCGCGACCGCGAGGGGACCGGCGTCGTACGCCGCCAGCGCGAGCGCATACGGGTCGTCGCGGCCGCCGCGGTAGCCGTCGACATAGCGCGCCAGCAAGCGCGCGGCGCCGTCGATCGCCGAGCTCGGATCCCACGGGTCGACGCCGACGATCGCCGCCGTCGGGACGGTGAACTGCGCGATCCCGACCGCACCGGCAACGGAGACGGCGCGCTGGTCGAAGGCCGACTCCTGGAGCAGCGTCGCGGCCAGGAACGACGGCGCGAGGTGCTGCGCGCGCGCCGCCTCGCGGACCCGCTGCGCGAGCAACAACGCGTCGACCGGATCGAGTCCCGGGTCGGCGCGCAACGCCTCGCGCGCGATCTTGACACTCAGCGGGGCGCGGGGCCCGGCGTCCGTCAGAAGTCGGAGTCCGCGTAGAACCGGGACCGGCGCGGGTATACGCCACGCAAGGGCGGCCTCGTGCAGCTCGTCGAGCCGGACGCCGGCGACGGCGGCGGCGATGACCGCCACGGTTGCGAAGGCGAGAGGGTTTCCAGAGGCTGGGACCAATCCGCCGTTAGCCCTCTCCACCCACGTAAGGATCAGCGTGAACACGATCGTGTCGGGCTCGCACGCGTTCGTCGCCGCCATCGCAGCGATGCTCGTCGTCTTGGTGGTCGGCGATTTCGCCTCGACGTTCTTCTATCACGTGCCACAGCACGTCTGGGGCAAGCTCCATCTGCGCACGCACCACGACCGCAGGCGATCCTACTGGGACCACGCGGTCATCTCGCGCGACCCCGGCGTCCTGCTCGACGGTCTGCTGGGGGCGGTTCCCTACGTCCTGATCGCGGCGCTGTGCGCGCCGCTCTCGATCGGCGGGGCGCTGCTTGGCCTCGTACTCGGGCAAGTCCATGTCTGGTGGCGCCACACGACCGAGCTCGGTTGGCGGTCTCCCGCTTGGTTGGTTGGGGTCGCCCGGGCCCTCCAAATCGTCCTCCCCGAGGATCACGACGGTCATCACCGGAACCCGGAGACTGAGTTCGGCGACATCTTCCGCTTCTACGACGCCCCGGCCCGCGCCACGATCGTGGCCCTGCGTGCCTGGACGCCCAAGCGTAAACGTGTTCCGCCGGTTCGCCGCGCCGTCGCTCTGAAGCGCCGGACGGCTGTCAAAC
>JBEKLD010000181.1:0-5730 GCA_050010375.1 Vulcanimicrobiaceae bacterium | reverse complement strand
GATGCGCTCGATCGCGTACTCGACCATCGCTTGACCGGCGCCGCCCTGCATGCGCCCGATCAGGTTGCCGCTCTGCGGGTCCAGCTCGAGAACTCGCCCCATGACACAACCAGGCGGTAGAAAACCTTGATCGGGTGCCGGCGGCTTTCCTCCGTCGCCCAACGCGCGGCTCAGTGGCGCCGGCGCGGCTTCGGGTACGACGGGCGCGGCGGGCGGCGGATCACCGCGCGGCGCGGCGCGGCGGCGGGATGCGCGGCGGCGTGCGTCCCGCGCGCGCGCAGCGTCGCTTGGATCCCGCTGTCGGCGGCGTCGCGTAACTCGGCGACCTCGACGGCGTTGACGTAGACGACCGGGAAGCGCTGCGCCAGCCAGAGGTACAGCGTCGCCAACCGGGAGCGGTCTTCGTCGATCAGCAGCCGATCGCGACCGGCCATGCGCGCCAGCTCGTCGCCCGTGACGACGCCCTCGCGTGCGTGCGCCGAACCCCAGCGCGCGAGGACGTTGATGCCGGGTCCGCGCGTCGAGACCGGCGCGCGGCTGTAGAGGCTGCGCACTTCGAACGGTAGCTCCAAGAAACCGTCGGCCAATTCGAGCGCGAGCGCGACCTCGATCTGCGCGGATAGGTCGGCGATCCGTAACTGCGGGTCGTTAGCGAGGACGCGCGTGCGAAAGAAGTCGAGCAGCCGGCTGACGCGCGTCGTCCCGATGATCGTTCCGAGTCGTCGCAGGTGGTCGTCGGTCGGCGAGATCCAAATCGGACCTTCGGGCGCCGGCGGCGTATGGCCCTCGATCGCGCGCCGTATCAGCCCGACATCGCGGGCGTCGAGCGCGGTGACCAGTCCCTCCTCGTGCAGACCGTAGCGGCCGGCGCGGCCGGCGATCTGGCGGATCTCCTGCGGCGTGAGCAGGCGGGTCTCGACGCCGTCGAACTTGCGCACCGCGGCGAACACGACGCGCCGAATCGGCAGGTTGAGACCGAGTCCGATCGCATCGGTCGCGACGACGACTTGCGCCGCGCCGCTGCGAAAGCGCTCGGCTTCCCGGCGGCGCACGCCCGGCGAGAGCGAGCCGTAGATCACGGCCGAGGGGAGCCCCGCGCGCACGATCTGCGCCTGGTACTCGACGACGGCGCGCCGCGAGAAGGCGACGACGGCGTCGCCCGGACTCAGGCCGACGATGCCGGGGGCGGGGACGACGCGCAGCGGGTTCATGCGCTCGAAGCGCCGCACCGCGATCGTCGTGCCGAGGCGCTCGGCGAGCCGGGTCGCGGCGCGCAGCCCTTCCTCGGAACCGCAGAGCACGACGCGGCGCGCGCGCACGGCGGCGATCGCGAGCGTCCAGGCCCAGCCGCGCTGCTCGTCCTCGAGCAGTTGCGCCTCGTCGACGACCGCGACGTCGACCTCGCGCCCCAGGTCGAGCATCTCGATCGTGGAGCTGACGTGGCGTGCGCCCGCGTCGACGATCCGTTCCTCGCCGGTCACCAGCGACGCCCGCGCACCGAGGTCGACCAGTCGCTCGAAGACTTCGAGCGCGAGCAGCCGCAGCGGCGCCAAGTACACGCCGCTCTCGGCCGCCGCGAGGATCTCGAGCGCGGCGTACGTCTTGCCGGAGTTGGTCGGACCGACGAAGTACTCCAGGCTGCGCGCCGCCGTCCCGAAGCCTTCGAGGTAGAAGCGCAGCCCGAGCTCCGTCTCGACGCGCTCGTCGACGCGCCGGTTCTCGAGCGCGCGCCACGCGTCGTAGAGGAAGCGGCGCGCCTCCTCGAGCGCCGAGAAGAACGAGGGGCGATCGAAGGTGCGCGTCTGCACCACGTCGTCGGGCGCGCTGAGGATCGTGCCGACGGCACGCTCCATGCTGTGCGCGAACTTCGCGACCGTCGGGTCGACCAGCGGCGCGGTCGCGATCGCGCCGGCCTCGGCGTTCATCTCGGCCGGGACGTCGATCGGGACGCGGCCGCGGACGACGATCGTCCGCGGACCGATCGTCAGCTGGCGCTCGACCCGCACCTCGACCGTGCCGGCGTCGCGGAGCACCCAACCGAGGCGCTTCGCGGCGCGCTTGAGCGCGGCACGCTCCGCCGCCGCGACCCGGTGCGGATCGAGGTCCGTCTCCGCGCTCTCCTCGTCGCCGCCGGTCGCCATCGACAGCATGGCTTCGCGCGGCGCCTCAGCGAGCCCGCCTAGGGACGCTGGGAGGGTCCCGCCGTGTGGTTCGCGCTCTGCTGCGCGAGCAGCGTCTCGATGCGCTCGAGGCGATTCACGATGTCGACGTTGTCCTGTTCTTGCCGTCCACCCAAAAAGAACGTCGTCAGCCCGGCGCTCAACAAGCCGGTCGTGCCGATGCCGACCAGCATCAGGGCGAGGGCGACACTCCTGCCCTCGGCGGTGGTCGGATACTTGTCTCCATAGCCGACGGTCGTGATCGTCGTCATGGCCCACCAGATCGAATCGCCGAACGACCGGATGTTCGCTCTGGGTGCGCCCCGCTCGAACTGCAGCTCGAGCGCGGCGGCGACGAGCGCCAAGGTCGCGATGATCACGATCGCAACCGTGACGTTCTGCGGGTTCAAAATATTCCGCGAGCTCTTCTGCGCCCTGGCCGCTACCGAGAGGATGGTCACGGCGCGAAGGACGCGCAAGGCTCGGAAGCCGCTGATCACGCGCAGTGGCGCAAGCAACGGGAGCACGACGATCAGCAAGTCGATCACGTTCTTCCTGACGAACGTGACCTTTCGGGGCGCAAGGGAAAACCGCGTCAGATAGTCGATCGCGAAGAATGACCACAGCACCCAGCTGGTGATCTCCAAGGCATTTCTCACCGCCGGGGAAAGCTCGAACGCGATCGGCCCGACCCAGAGCACGATGAAGCCAAAACTGCAAATCAGTATTGGCAGGGCGCTGATACGTTCGTAGCGTTCGAGCGTCGGCCGCATCATGGAGTACCCAGATGGTGCCACAGGCGCGCCGCGGAATTCGCTTAAGGCGACGTTATCGCAAGATTAAGGGCCGAATCGCTCGATGTGCGCGCGGCCCCAGTGGCGGACGCCTTCGACCAGCGGCAGCACCGAGCGGCCGTACTCGGTCAGCGAGTAGATGACTGGTGCCGGGATCGGCCCGGTCTGCTCGCGATGCACGATCTCGTCGGCGATCAGCTCCTGCAGTTGCTCGGAGAGAACCTTCTGCGAGATGTCGGGCATCAGCTGGCGCAACGCCGCAAAGTGCTTCGGCGACTCGGCGAGCCAGTAGATGACGATGAGCTTCCACTTGCCACCCATCGCGGCGAGCGCGGCGGTGAGGGGACAGTCGCTCACCGGATTCGGCCGGCGTGCATGAAGCATAGTTACCTTGACGTTCCTTCTGGTGAGCCTGCGCAGACTCGGGTTACGCTAGCCGGCATGATCGTCGAAGTCCGGACCTACCGAATCAAGCCGGGTCTGCGCGAGAAGTTCATCGGCTTCTTCGAAAGCCGGGCCATCCCGGCCCAGCGATCGAAAGGGATGCGCATCGTGGGGCCGCTCCTCGATCTCGAGAACCCCGACGTCTTCATCTGGCTGCGCGCCTTCCCCTCACTCGAGGAACGCGAGCGCATGAAGAGCGCCTTCTACGACGGCGAGGAATGGACGGCCGAGCTGGAGGCGATCGCGATGCCGATGCTCGAGGACTACAGCGTCGCCCTCACCTCGACCTCGCTCGGATTCGTCGACGATCTGCACGTGGCCCCGTAGCCGTCCGGCAGCGCGCACGGAGCGCAGGGATCGACGGGGGCCGCTCGCAAGGCAGCGGCGACGATGATCTTCTGGGCGATGCTCGCGATCGCGGTCGACATCGGTCTCGCGCGACTCGGCTACGGCCTCGTGTTGCCCGGGATCCGCGCCGACATCCCGGCCCCGTACTCCGCCTTCGGTGACGTCGCGACGCTGCACTTCGCCGGCTACCTGGCGGGCACGTTCGTCGCGCCGTTCATCGTTCGGCGCGACCCGGACGCGCGCCGGACGGCGGTCGTCTCGCACGGCGTCGTTGGTGTGTTCCTGGTCCTCTCCGCGTTCTCGACCAGCATCGTCGCGCTCGCGCTCACGCGCTTGGTCGTCGGCGTCGCGTGCGGCGTCGGCATCCTGGCCGTCACGGCGGGCGCGTTCGAGCGCGTGCGAGCGGCGGAGCGCGGGCGCATGAGCGGGCAGATGTGGTCGGGGATCGCGGTCGGCCTCATGCTCTCCGCCGCCGCGTCGCCGTGGTTGCTCTCGGGCGCGGGCCGCTGGCGCGCCGGTACGGTCGCCGCCGGCCTGATCGGGCTGCTGGCAGCCGCGGGTCTGGCAGCCACCTTTGGGCGCCTGCAGGGAGCGCCGACGGGCGCAGCAGCGCCGCTCGAGACGCACTTTCGCCTGGCCGATCTGCTCGCGCCGCGGCGCTATCTGCTGCTGGTGATCAGCTACTTCGGATTCGGCGCCGCGTACACGGCGTACTCGACCTTCATCGTCGCGGCGCTGCGGGCGCTCCAGCTCGGCCCGGACCGGATCGCGCTGGTCTGGCTGGTGCTGGGGCTCGCCGCGCTGGTGGGGACGCTGGGCATCGCCCGGATCCTGAGCGGCGGCGCACGGCGCTTCGCGCTGGCGCTAGCGCTGGGTGTCGCCGCCCTGGGCAGCCTCGCCGCGGTCGTCCCCGGCCTCGTGGCGGCGCTGGTCGGCGCACTCGGCGTCGGCCTCGGCCTGGCGTCGACGCCGGCGATCGTCAGCGCCCTCGCCCGTGCGCGCAGTTCGGCCGCGACGAACGCGCAGGCGTTCGCCGCGGTGACGGTCGTGTTCGGCGTCGGCCAAGTCGTCGGTCCGCTCGGCGCCGGGATCGTCGCCGACCAGGCCGGTCCGCAGAGCGTGCCGTTCCTCGCGGCGGCGATCTACGCGCTCGCCGCCGCCGTCGCGCTGGCCGACGGGATCGTGACCCGCACCAACTAAAAAAGGCCGGCCCGCTCGCGCGGGCCGGCCTCCTCGTGTCGGGATGCTACCTACATCTTCATCCCAGGCATCGAGCCACCACTCGAGGGCGGCAGCGCGAAGATCGCGATGGCGTCGCCGAGCGGATAGTTCAGCTGGAAGTTGCCGCCGGCGGCGACGGCGACGTACTGCCGGCCACCGACCTCGTAGGTGATCGGCGGCGCGTTGACGCCGGCGCCGAGGCCGTAGTGCCAGAGCACCTTCCCGGTCGTCGCGTCGACGGCGACGAACTGGCCGTTGCCTTCACCATAGAAGACCAGCCCGCCGGCCGTCGCCAGCGCGCCACCGATCAAGGGTTGGGCCGTCATGTGGGTCCAGTCGATCTTGCCGGTGTCGACGTTGATCGCGACTAACCGGCCGTCTTGGAGCGCGTGCGGCGGGGCGATGTTGCTGAACGCGCTGCCCAGGCGCAGCTGGCCGGCGACGTTGACCGCCGGATGCGTCTGGAACTTCATCAGCTGGTCCATCGCCAGCACGTACGCGTCGTGCGTCACCGGCGAGTACGCCGGCGGCGACCATTCGGCGCCACCGTTTGCACCCGGCAGCATGTCCACGCCGGCCGCCGTCGGCTGCGAGAACATGTTCGCCGAGAACGCGACGTACGGCGCCGACTTGCGGATCAGCTTGCCCGTCGCGCGGTTGACGATGAAGAACCAGCCGACCTTCCCCGCCTCGCCGGCGGCCGGGATCGTCTGGCCGTTCTGGTGGACGTCGAACAGCACGACCGGGCTGACCGCGTCGTAGTC
>JBEKLD010000180.1:0-5781 GCA_050010375.1 Vulcanimicrobiaceae bacterium | reverse complement strand
CGGTGAAGAGTATCGCCGCGGCGTCGGTCACCGGCCATGCGACGAACATCATCGCCGGCCTGGCCGTCTCGATGCAGGCGACGGCGCTGCCGGCGATCGTCATCGTCTTCGGGATCATCTTCTCGTACACGTGGGCCGGCCTTTACGGCGTCGGCATCGCGGTCATGGCGATGCTCTCGATGGCCGGAATCGTCGTCGCGATCGACTCCTTCGGCCCGATCACCGACAACGCCGGCGGCATCGCCGAGATGGCCGACATGCCGGCGGACGTGCGCGCCGTGACCGACCCGCTGGACGCGGTCGGCAACACCACCAAGGCCGTCACCAAAGGCTACGCGATCGGCTCGGCGGCGCTGGCGGCGGTCGTCCTGTTCGCCTCGTTCCTGACCGAGCTGTCCGACAAGTGCAAAGCGACGCCAGGCGCGGCGTGCAACGTCCCCAACGTCGGCGCGCTCTTCACCATCGGCGATCCCTTCGTCATCGGCGGGTTGCTGATCGGCGGGATGTGCCCGTACCTGTTCTCCTCGCTCTCGATGATGTCGGTCGGCCGCGCCGGCGGCAAGGTCGTCGAGGAGGTCCGCCGGCAGTTCCGCGAGATGCCCGGCATCATGGCCGGGACGCAGAAGCCCGACTACGCGACGACGGTCGACATCGTCACCCAAGCGGCACTCAAGGAGATGATCCTGCCGGCGCTGATCCCGGTCGGCGTCCCGATCATCGTCGTCATCCTAGCCGCGATCGGGGTGCTCCCGGGGACCGAGGGCGCGAAGATGATGGGCGGCATCCTGATCGGCTCGATCGTGACCGGGTTCTTCCTCGCGGTGGCGATGACGGCCGGCGGCGGCGCGTGGGACAACGCCAAGAAGTACATCGAGGACGGCCACTACGGCGGCAAGGGCTCGCCGGCGCACGCGGCGGCCGTCACCGGCGATACGGTCGGCGATCCCTATAAGGACACGGCGGGACCGGCGATCAACCCGATGATCAAGGTTCTCAACATCGTGGCGCTGCTACTGGTCGCGTTCCTGGTCCACTGAGAGGCCCGAGCCCCACAGGGTATCTTCCTCGCGCAGCCAGCCGCCTTCGGCGTCGCGGCGTTCCTCGAGCGCGCGCTCGATGGCGCGCCGTTGGTCGGCCAGTTGCATCACCGGCGCGGGACGGAGGTCGGCAGGGCGATCCGACGGGGTCATGGGTCATCTCCTCGCGGCGAATCCGGGCGGGGAGATATCCTACCCACCATTCGGGCGCGCACGCGCCCGAATCGGTCAGCCGGCGACGATCGCGGAGGGCGTCACGTCGAGCAGCGCGCCGACGGCGTCCGGGCTCATCGGGCGGTAGAAGTGGAAGCCCTGGGCGTACTCGCACTCCAGCGCGATCAGCTCCTCGGCTTGCCGCGCCGTCTCGACGCCCTCGGCGACGGCGTCGATCCCGTACGATTTGGCGAGCTGGATCAGCATACGCACGATCGGCGCGCTGCCGAGGCCTCCCTCGGCGCTCTCGACGAACGAGCGGTCGATCTTGAGCGCATCGAACGGCAACTGGTGGAGGTAGCGCAGCGAGGAGTAGCCGGTCCCGAAGTCGTCGATGCACAGGTGGACGCCGGTCGCGCGCAGCCGCGCCAGCGAACCGAGCGAGAGCGTGTTCGAGCGGATGACCGCGGTCTCGGTGATCTCCAGGACGATGTCGTCGGAGGAGAGCCCGAAGCGGCGCAGGTTGCGCGCCACGAAGGCGTCGAGGTCGGGCTCGAGGACCTCTTGCACCGAGAGGTTGACGTGCATGCGCAGATCGAGCAGCGGGGCGCGGCGGCGCCATTCGGCCAGCCGCCGGCAGGCGTCGACGAAGACGTAGCGGCCGATCGGGACGACCAGTCCGACATCCTCGGCCAGCGGGATGAACTCACCGGGGAGCACCTCGCCGGTCGCCGGGTTGTGCCAGCGCACCAGCGCTTCGAAGCCCATCAGCCGCGTATCGGTGAGCCGCACGATCGGCTGGTACTCGACGCTGAACTGCTCCGCTTCGATCGCGGCGCGCAGATCGCTGGTCAACGCCAACCGCCGCGTCGCCTCGTAGTGCATGTGATGGTCGAAGAAGGCGTGCCGCCCGCGGCCGAGCGCCTTGGCGTGGTACATCGCGGTGTCGGCGTTGCGCAAGACGCCTTCGATCCGCTCGTCGGTCGGCTCGATGACGGCGATCCCGATCGAGGCGGTGTTGTAGACGGCGCGGCCCTCGATCAGCATCGGCGCGACCAGTGCGTCCTGGATCGTCTCGACGGCGTCCTCGACCTGGCCCAGGTCGTGGCGGTGGGCGAGCAGCAGCGCGAACTCATCGCCGCCGATCCGGGCGATGAAATCGTCGGCGGCGACGGTCGCCCGCATGCGGTCGGCGACCGCCATCAGCAGCGCGTCGCCGGCGATGTGGCCGAGCGAGTCGTTGATCGACTTGAACTCGTCGAGGTCGACGAACAGGACGGCATAGACGCGCTCGGGTCGCCCGCGCGCGTGCTCGAGCGTCGTCGCCAACCGCTCTTGGAAGTAGGTGCGATTGGGCAGACCGGTCAGCGAATCGTGGGTCGCCTCGTGGCGCAGCCGGGCCTGGTTCGCTTCGAGCAGGCGGCGGCGTTCGACCTCGGCCCGGTGCGCTTGCGCGTTGGCCAGCGCCAACCCCATCAGGTTGACGAACAGTTGAAGCCCGCGCAGCGTGTCGCGGCTGGGGATCTTCTCGTCGATCGGTCCGTCGGGGCTGAGATAGCCGATCATCTCGCCCCCGGAGTCGCGCAGGACCAGGCAGATCGCGTCGCGCGCGTGCCAGGTGTCCGGTGCGACCCGCGGTGAGTCGCGGTCGGTCTCGCTGGCGTAGATCGCCCGGTACCAGTTGAACTCGCGCTCCGCCGGGATGTAGAAAGCGTTTTCGAAGACCTCGAAGTGCGGGGCGAGCGCGGAGAGGATCTCCGCCTTGGCGACGCGCTCGTTCTTGCGCTCCCGCTTGATGTCGTCGGGGTACCCAAGCATGACCCGGCGGGTCATCTCGCCGGTCTGGTTGCCGTCGGCGATGACGATCGTGACGTAGCGAAAGCCGAACAGGTCGGCCACGCCGCGGGCGATCGACTCCAAGGCGAGATCGAGCTCGCGAAGGCGCAAGATGTCCCGCGTGATTTCGAGGACCCGCTCGAAACGCCGCTCAACCGACATGCTTGCAAGGTATCGGCGGAAAGTGGCGAGGTCCCTCGCGGAGGTGCCACCCAGCTGGCATTCGGACCCACTAGCCTGGCGTGTATGGAGTTGACATTCCGCTGCCCCGACTGCCGCGCCGACCACGACCAGCCGGCTGAAGCCGCCCTCGGCCTACTCGTGCGCTGCCTGGACTGCCAGCTCGAAATCGACCTGGCGCTCGAGCTGGAAGCGATCCCGATCCCGATCCCGCGGGTCGCCGCCTAGGGGTCGAGCAGGCGCAACGCGCCCTCGGGGGTCGCCAGCTGCTCGATCGAGCACTGCCGCGGCGCCTTGTCGGTGCGCCAGCGCAGCGGCCTCGTCCCGTGCCGGATACGACCACCGCTGACTTGATCGAAACCGACTTCGAGGACCAGTTCCGGCCGCAGCTTCACGTAGCTGCGGTCGCGTTCGGGGTCCCGGCTCCAGCGGCTGGGGGCGCTGTCCGGCGCCCCGCCGGTGAAGCCGGGCTCGCCGACGAACGGGCGCAGCCGTTCGCTCAGCGCGCTCCGCTCGAGTGCCGCGAACGCGCTGCAAAAACCGACGTAGTCGAGTCGGCCGTCGTCGTCGTAGAGCCCGAGCAGGAGCGAACCGACCTGCGCCGCGTTGCCCTTCGCCGTGCGATAGCCACCGACGACGCAGTCGGCCGTGCGCTGTCGCTTCACCTTGACGGCCGCGTCACGCGTCCCGCTGCCGTACGGCGCGTTCGCGCGCTTGGCGATCACGCCGTCGAGCGCACCGCCGACGCGCGCGAACCAGTCGTCGACGACCCGCCGGTCGCGGGTCGCCGGCGAGAGCCGCAGCGTCGTCCCGTCGAACGCGTGGGCGAACGTCTCGAGCGCCGCGCGCCGCTCGACCAGCGGGCGCGCGACCAAGTCGGTACCGTCGACGTCGAGCAGGTCGAAGACCAGATACCAGGCCGGCGTCGTGCGCGCCAGCAGCGCGACCCGCGAGGCGGCCGGGTGGATCCGCTGCTGGAGCGTTTCGAACGACGGCACGCCGGCGACCGGGACGACCAGCTCGCCGTCGAGGACGAAGGTCGGCGACGGGAGTTGCTCCAGCGCGGCGACGATCTCGGGGAAGTAGCGCCCGAGCGGCTGCCCGGCCTTCGACTGCAGTGCGACGCCGCGCCCGTCGCGGAACGCCAGACACCGGAAGCCGTCCCACTTCGGCTCGTACTGCCAATCGGGACCGTCGGGGAGATGTTCGACGGCGCGCATCTCCATCGGCGGGTAGCCGAAGGCGATCATCGCGACGGCGTCCCCAAGAAGCGGCCCAAGTCGACGCGACCGGTCGTCGCGCGCAGCGGCGCCCACAGATCGCCGACGGCCTGCAGCCGGGCGCGAATCGTCGCCAGCGTGAAGTCCTCGATCTCGATCCCGGCCGCGACTTCGTCCCAGCTGACCGGCGTCGAGATCGAGGCTACCGGCGTCGGACGCACCGAGTAGACCGAGGCCAACGTCTTGCCCCAGGCGTTCTGGTTGTAGTCGACCAGGACGCGGCCGGCCGGCCGCCGCGCGATGCGGTACTCCGCCGTCACGATCTCGGGAGCGAGCCGCTCCAGCGCCTGCGCGAAGGCCTTGGCGAACGTCCAGACTTCCTTTTGGCGCGGAGCGCGCACGATCGGCACATAGACGTGCATCCCCGATGCGCCCGACGTCTTCGCGTACGAGGGGATGCCGAGGTCGTCCAACGCTTCGCGCACGCGCAGCGCGACTTCGCGCACGGTCGCGAACGGCGTGCCCTCGACCGGATCGAGGTCGAAGTGCAAATAGTCGGGCCGGTCGATGTCATCGCAGCGCGCGTACCATTCGTTGAGGTCGATGCAGCCCAGATTGATCAACCACAGCAGCGAGGCGAGGTCGTCGACGACCGGGAAGGCGATCACGCTGCCGGAGCCATGCTCGATCGCGCAGGTGCGCAACCACGGCGGCGCGTTGGACGGCGTGCGCTTCATGTAGAAGTAGTCGCCGCCGGCGCCGTTGGGATAGCGCTTCATCACCTCGGCCCGGTCGTTCAGGTACGGCACGAGCAGCGGCGCGACGTCGGCGTAGTACTGCAGCAGATCGCCTTTGGTGATGCCGAGCTCGGGCCAGAACGGCTTGCGCAGGTTGCTCAGCGCGACCTCGCGCTCGCCGAAGCGCACGACCGCGCCGTCGCGGTCGCGCGGGATCTCGATCCGGCCCGGCTCGAAGCGCGGCGCGGTCATCCGGCGCGCCGCGCGTCAGTTCAGCTGCTGGTGCACGGGCTAGCGCCGCGGGCGCGCGGCTCCTCCGCGCGCGCAGATCTTGATGCCCGTCACCCGAGTAAGGGGCAGCGGCACCGACCTCGTCGCGGAGCTCTGCGTCGCGCCGTTCAGACACGCCGACATCGACGTGATGCCGAAGGTGAACCGCGCGGGCAGATAGCCCGCCGGCCCGTGCCGGCGGGGGACGATCGTCACGGTATCGCCGCTCACCGTCAGTTTCAACCCGCCGCCGGCCGCCGCCCCGAACGGGCTGCTATTGAAGGTGAAGACCGCCTGCGTCGCCGCGGCGATCGACACCGTGACCGTCGCCTGTTGCGCGGCGCCGGC
>JBEKLD010000179.1:0-5787 GCA_050010375.1 Vulcanimicrobiaceae bacterium | reverse complement strand
CGGTGGCGCCGTCGGCCGGGGCCTTCGCAGCGCGGCGGAGCCAGGATGGCGAGAGCCGCGCGAGACGGAGCAAGGGCCCGCGCACGACGCGCGGGCCCTTGCGTCCCCGGCCGGCGGCGTCACCGCGACGCCAAGCCACGATCCTACCTATCGGGTATTGGGATCCAGCGCATCCCGCAGCCCATCACCGACGTAATTGATAGCCAACACCGTCACGAAAATGCAGAGCCCCGGAAAGATCGCAACCCAAGGTGCCTGAACGATCGTCGACTGCGCGTTGGCCAGCATGTTCCCCCAAGACGCCGTCGGCGGCTGAATCCCGAAGCCGAGGAACGAGAGCGTCGACTCCAGGATGATGACGTTCGCCACGTCGAGCGTCGCCTGCACGATGATCGGCGCCACCGCGTTGGGCAGCAAGTGCCGGAAGATGATCCGCACGTCGCGGTTCCCTACCGCTCGCGCCGCCTCGGCGAACTCGCGTTCGCGCAGCGAGAGGAACGAGGCGCGCACCAGACGGGCGACCGAGGGCCACGAGGTGCCGCCGATGATCAGCACGATCACGATGAAGTTCAGCGCCGCCTTGGTCGAGGTCGCCTCGACGATCGCCGTGATGACCAACAACAGCGGTAGCAGCGGGATCGAGAGGACGACGTCGGTGGCGCGCATGATGACGAAGTCGATCCAGCCGCCGTAATAGCCGGAGAACGCGCCCAGCAACGTGCCGATCACGATCTCCATGATGACGGCGAAGAGCGCGACCGTCAGCGAGATCTGGGCACCGAAGATCAACCGCGAGAGCAGGTCGCGTCCGACCTCGTCGGTCCCGAGTATGTGACCGGCGACGCCGGGCGCCAGCGCGTAGCCCAGCCAGTGGACCTGATCGATGAAATCCGGATCCTGCGGGGCGAGCCACTTGGCGAAGATCGCGACCAGCGCGAGCAGCGCCAGCACGACGATCCCGCCCAGCGCGATCTTGTGCTTGCGGAAGCGGCGCCAGACCGAGTTGTGCGAGGGGACGAAGTCGTCGGGCACTCCGGCCGACGCGAGCGGAACCGTCGCCGCCATCTAGGTGTATTTCACGCGCGGGTCGAGCCAGGCGTAACAGACGTCGGCCAGCAGGTTGCAGAAGATCACGAAGAAGGAGACCATGACCATGTAGCCCATCAGCAGCGCGAAGTCGAACTGCTGCAAGCCGTTGTAGAACAGGCGCCCCATCCCCGGCCAGGCGAAGATCGTCTCGGTGATGATCGCACCGGCGACGAGGTTCGGGAGCGTCAGCGCGACGACGGTCACGAGCGGAATCAGCGCGTTCTTGAAGCCGTGCTTGAAGATGACGCCGAGCCGCGAGACGCCTTTGGCCGCAGCCGTGCGCATGTAGTCGGTGCGGATCACCTCGAGCATCGAGCTGCGCATGAAGCGGCTGTACTGGGCGATGAAGACCAGCGAGAGCACGACCGTTGGGAGGACCAGGTGGCGCAAGCGGTCGCCCAGGATGAACTGGTCGTAGTCGCTGATGTTCGCCGACGGGAGCTGGATCTTGTAGCCGAAGCCGATCGGGATGCCGTTGACGGCGAAGATCAGCTGCAGCATGACCGCGAACCAGAACACCGGCATCGATTGCCCGAAGAAGGCGAAGGTCGTCAGCGTGTAATCGAGCGAGGAGTACTGGCGGACCGCGCTGACGATCCCGAAGATGACGCCCAAGCTGATCGAAAACACGAACGACGTTACCATCAGCTCGAGCGTCGCCGGGACGCGCTCGAGGATCGCCTGGACGACCGTCTCCGAGTTCGAGGTCGAGTAGCCGAAGTCGCCTTGCAGCACTTGCCAGAGCCAGTGCCAGTACTGCACGTAGGCGGGTTGATCGAGGCCAAGGTTGTGCCGCAGCCGATCGATGTCGGCTTGCGTCAGGTGCGGGTTTTGCAGGTACGGCGTGAGCGGGCCGCCGGGCGCCGCTTGCAGGATCGAGAACAGCACGATCGAGACGAGCAACAGCAGCGGGATGCTCTGCAGCGTTCGCCGGACCACGTAGGTGAACAGGTGTGGGGCCCTCCGGGGGACGAGGCGACGGGAGTTTCGGCCGGCCGGGGCCGACTCCTACGCTGCGGCGGCGCGGTGGATGCCGAGGATGCGGCGCGCTTCGTCGGGCGTGGCGACCGGGCGGCCCAGCTCCTCGGCGATGCGCACGATGCGCGCGACGAGTTCCTCGTTGCGCGCCAGACGCCCGCGGCTGTAGTAGAGGTTGTCCTCCAAGCCGACCCGGACGTGGCCGCCCATCGCGACGGCGACCGTCGCCAGCGGGAGCTGCATGCGGCCGATCCCGGCGACCGACCAGGTGCAGCCGGCGGGGAGCCCCTGCACGCAAGCGACCACGTTCTCGACGCTCGCCTCGAGCGCGCCGGGGACGCCGAGGACGAAGTCGACATGCGCGGGGAGCCGGATCGCGCCCTCGGCGGCCAGCCGCTTCGCGTTGGCCAGGTGCCCGAGGTCGAAGATCTCGAGCTCGGGGACGACGCCGTGCTCGGCCAGCGCGGCGGCGATCCCGCGCATGATCGGGAAGCTGTTCTCGAAGACGTCGTCGCCGAAGTTGACGCTGCCGCAACTCAAGGTCGCCATCTCCGGCCGCAAGCGCAGCGGGGCGGTGCGCTCGGCGGGCGTCATCCCGATCGCCCCGCCGGTCGAGAACTGCACGATCAGGTCGCTGGCCGCACGGATCGCCTCCGACGCGGCGCGGAAGCGCTCGACGTCGTGGGTGTTCGAGCCGTCGTCGTTGCGGCAGTGTAGGTGGATGATGCTCGCGCCGGCGGCGCGGATCGCGCGCGCGGTCTCGCCCAACTGCGCCGGGGTGACCGGTAAGTAGGGCGTCTGGTCGGGCATGACCTCGGCCCCGACCGGGGCGACGGTGACGATCAGCGGCTCCACCCCGCCCGCTTTCCACGCCGGCGCGAACCGGCACTCCACGAGCGGGGGGCCGCCGGCCGCACGCGAACGCCGCGCGCATGCCGTTCGATCCCGCCACGTCCAGCTGGCCCTCCCGCGCGGTCGCGCGGTCGACCCGCGCGATGGTCGCCGCCCCGCACGCCCAGGCGACCGCCGCGGGCGTCGACGTCTTGCGCCGCGGCGGCAACGCCGTCGACGCCGCGATCGCCGCCAACGCCGTACTGGCCGTCGTCTATCCGGCCAGCTGCGGGCTCGGCGGCGACGCGTTCTGGATCGTCCACGACCCGCAGACGCGCCGGACGACCTCGTACAACGCGAGCGGCCGCACGCCGTGCACGGCGGCGCTCGACCAGCTCCCCGGCGGCGTGCTGCCGCAGCGCGGCGCGCTGGCGGTCTCGGTCCCCGGTGGGGTGCGCTCGTGGGAAGACGTCGGCCGCATCCACGGGTCGCGCGGACTCGACGAGCTGCTCGCGCCGGCGGAGCGGTACGCGCGCGACGGCGTCGCGGTGACCGACGTCGTCGCGAACTACGTCGCGCTCAACCAGGCGATGCTCCGCGCCGACAGTGCGTCGGCGGCGATCTTTCTGCCGGGTGGTCGGCTCCCGCGCGCCGGCGACGTGCAGCGCAACCCCGACCTCGCCGAGACGTTGGCTGCGATCCGCCGCGGCGGCGCCCACGCGTTCTACACCGGCGCGATCGCCGAGCGCATCGTCGCGACGCTGCGCGCCGGCGGGAGCCGGATGACGCTCGACGACTTGGCCACGCACCGCACCGAGACGACGACGCCGCTGCGCATCGCCTGGCAGGGCGGCGAGCTGCTCGCGCATCCGCCGAACTCGCAAGGCGCGCTGCTGCTGCTGGCGGCCGGCGCGTTGGCGCAGGACGGCGCCGACGACGAGCCGCTCTGGCACCATCTCGCCGTCGAGACGATGAAGCGCGCGATCGAGATCCGCGACGCAACCTTCTGCGATCCCGCCTTCGGGCCGACCGGCGTCGAGGCGCTGCTCGCACCCGAACGGATGGCCGCGCTGCGCGCCGCGCTCGATCCCGAGCACGCGTCGCAGCGCGTCCCCACGCCGGACCGCGGCGGGACCGTCTTCTTGTGCGTGGTCGACGAAGACGGGATGGCGGTCTCGCTGATCCAGAGCCTGTACATGAACTTCGGGGCGGGTTTGGTCGCCGCCGGGACCGGTGTCGTGCTGCAGAATCGCGGCGCGTACTTCTCGACGCAACCCGGTCATCCGAACGTCTACGCCGGCGGCAAGCGCCCGGTGAGCACGCTCTCACCACCGATGTTCCTGCGCGACGGTGCGCCGGAGCTGGTCTTCGGCACGATGGGCGGCGACGGCCAACCGCAGATTCAGTTACAGTTCTTGCACCAGCACGTCGACCGCGGGCTGGACGTCCAGCGCGCGCTGGACTATCCGCGCTGGATCTACGGGCGCCACGCGTTGACCGAGCGCCCCGATCTGCAGACGGGCGAGATGGTGATCGTCGAATCGCGGATGCCGGCCGACGTCGTCGAAGGCCTGCGGCGGCGCGGGCATCAGGTCGAAACGCTGGGCCCGTACGAGAACGCGATGGGCCACGCGCACGCGATCGCGATCGACCGTGCACGCGGCACGCTCGCGGGCGGCGCCGACCCGCGCGCCGACTCGCTCGCGCTCGGCCTGTAGTCTCGGCTTACGTCTCGTCGTGGAGCGACGAGCGGATCGCGCTGACCAGCTCGGGCCCGGCGGCATGCCCGTGACTCGAGATCGCGTGTTCGGTCGCGGCTTTGACGACCTCTTCCTCGGTCCCGGCGATCGTCAGCGAGCAGTTGGTCTCGCTCGGAAATTCACGACAGTCGATGATCTTTCTGACGGAAACCTGCATGGGACTTCTCCTCCTCTTGCGTTCGAGCTTAGGCGTTCTTCGCGTAGTTGGTCGCGCCGAACCAGTCGACGACGACGACTGGCTCGTCGCCGATCACCCAGGCATCGTGGCCTCTGGGCAGCGACGTGATGTCTCCGGGCTCGGCGATGAACTCGGTGCCGTCGTCCATCCGGATGCCGAGCTTCCCGGAGACGTGATATTGAAAGTGCGGCGCCTCGCAGCTGGACGTCTTGGCCAGCGGCTGCACGTCGGTCGACCAGCGCCAACCGGGCCGGAAGACCAATCGACCGACCTCGGCTCCACTGACGTCGAGGATCTCGGCCTTGCCGTTGGGGAACTCGCGGACCTCATCGGGCCGCGCGAAGGTCTTGTGTTCGGTTCTCTGCTCGTGGCTCACCATCGCATGCTCCTTTGCGGCGACTGCGAGGGGACGGGGCGAGGAACGCGCGGCCAGCGAACCCTCTAGCCGATGGCTGCCGGGACGCCGGTGGCCGAATTCTTCCTACTAGTAGGATTATACCTACTAGTAGGGTAAAGTCAACGGGTAATGAGCATGAAAAAAGAGGGGCGCCCACCCGTCATCCGGGTGCCGGTGAAAGAGCGGATCCTCGACGTTGCCGAGCAGTGCGCTCAGACGCGCGGCTTCAACGGCTTCAGCTACGCCGACGTCGCGGGGAAGCTCCTCTGCACCAAGGCCAGCCTGCACTATCATTTCCCGTCGAAGGCGGATCTCGGCCGCGCGCTGATCGAGCGCTATCGCCACGTGTTCGCGCAAGCGCTCGAGACGATCGATCGGCAGGCGCACGATGCGCGCGAGAAGCTGCAGCGCTACGTCGGACTGTACGACTCCGTCATGCGCAACGACCGGATGTGCTTGTGCGGCATGCTCGCCGCCGAGTACGATACGCTCCCCGGCCCGATGCAGGACGAACTGCGGCTGTTCTTCGACGCGAACGAGGTGTGGCTCGCGAC
>JBEKLD010000178.1:0-5790 GCA_050010375.1 Vulcanimicrobiaceae bacterium | reverse complement strand
ATGGTCCTCGCCGCCGGCGTGCGCGACGTGATCGCGGTCGACCGCGACGGCGCGCTCAACCGCTCCGACCGCTACGGCAACCCGCACTGGACCTGGCTGGCCGAGCACACGAACCGCGAGAACCGGCGCGGTTCGCTGCAAGAAGTGTTGCGCGGCGCCGACGTCTTCATCGGGGTCAGCGCGCCGGGGATCCTGCATCCCGAGTGGATCGCCACCATGGCCCGCGACCCGATCGTCTTCGCGATGGCCAATCCGACGCCGGAGGTCATGCCCGAAGCGGCGGCGCCGTACGCCGCGGTCATCGGGACGGGCCGCAGCGACTTCCCGAACCAGATCAACAACTTGCTCGCGTTTCCGGGCATTTTCCGCGGCGCGCTCGACTGCCGCGCGCGGCGGATCACCGAGGGGATGAAGCTCGCTGCGGCGCGCGCGATCGCCGACATCGTCGGAGACGAGCGCAGCGCCGAGTACATCATCCCCAGCGTCTTCGACGCACGCGTCGTCGACGCGGTCGGCAAGGCGGTCATGCAAGCGGCGATCGACGATGGTGTGGCCAGACGTGAGCTACTCCTGCCCGACGAAGCCGAAAACATCCCCGTCGGAGCGCGCTGAATGTCCGATCGGATCCTGATCATCGAAGACGACCCCGAGGTCGCGGCGTTCGAGCGCGCGATCCTCGAGCGCAACGGCTACGAGGTACGCATCGCCGCGACGGGTTCGGCCGGACTCGAGACCGAGTCGGTCTTCAAACCGGCGGTCGTGTTGCTCGACGTCGAGTTGCCCGACATCTCGGGGCTCGACGTGTGCACGTCGCTGGCCAATACCTCGGAGGCGTTCATCCTGATGGTGAGCGCCCACTCCAGCGAGAACGACGTGTTGCGCGGACTCGGTCTGGGGGCGGACGACTACATCCGCAAGCCCTTCTCCGGGAACGAGCTGGTCGCCCGAGTCCAGTCGTTCCTGCGCCGGCGCGAGCGCTCGCGCAAGATCGAGCAGGAAGGCCGGCTCGCCATCGGCGGTGCGACGATGGTGCGCGACTTCCACACGCTCGAGAACGACGGTAAGAGCGTCACGCTGACGGCGCTGGAGTTCCGGCTGCTGTGGTTCTTGGCCGAGAACGTCGGGAAGCTGCTGACCCGCGCTCAGATCCTCGAGCGCGTCTGGAACGACGTCTCGGGCGTCCCGACGCGCGTCGTCGACGTTCACGTCGCCGCGCTGCGCAAGAAACTCACCGAGGTGACGGCGTCGCTCGCGATCAGCAGCGTCCGCGGGATCGGATACCGGCTCGACGAGCGGTGAGGGCGGTCATCGCGCTCGACCAGCGCGATCCCCGGCCGCTCTACGTCCAACTGGCGGATGCGCTGACCGGCGCGATCGAGCGCGGTGAGCTGGCGCCCGAGGAGCGCCTCCCGCCGATTCGCACGCTCGCCCGCGATCTCGAGGTCGCGGTGGTGACCGTCTCGCAAGCCTACGACGCGCTGGCGGCGCGCGGCCGGCTGGTCGCACGCGCCGGCCGCGGGACCTTCGTCGCGCCGGCGCGCGCGGCCGAGCCGGCCGCGCCGCACACCTGGGAGCCGTCACTGCTCGCGCGCGGCGAGCGGATGGAAGGCGTGATGGACCGGCTCGCGCAGGCGCACGCGCCGGGGATGATCTCGCTGGCGGACGCGCATCCGGCGCCCGAGACGTTCCCGCTGGCCGACTTCGCGCGCTCGATGCAGCGCACGTTCGCCGACGATCCGCCCGAGCTGATGCAGTACCGCGCCAGCACCGGCGACCCCGACCTGTGCGCGGTGCTGGCCGACGGACTGGCGGCGCGCGGCTGCGCGACGGAGCCCGAGGAGATCATCGTGACCTCGGGGGCGCAGCAGGCCGCCGACCTGATCGCCTCGGTGCTCTTGCAGTCGCGCGCGGTCGTCGCCTCCGAGTCGCCGACCTACCCCGGGACGCTGGGCGTCTTCGACGCGCGCGGCGCGAGCTACGTCGAAGTGCGTTCCGACCAGGACGGCGTGCGGATCGACGACGTCGAGCGCGTCTTCGCCGAGTACCGGCCGCGGCTGTTCTCGATCTGCCCCATCGCCGAGAACCCGACCGGCGTCGTCCTGCCGGCGCGGCGCGGCAAAGCGATCGTCGAGCTGGCGCGGCGCTACGACGTCGTGATCCTCGAGGACCAGACCGGCTGGAACTTCACCTACGACGGCGCGCCGCCGCCACCGCTGGCGGCCTACGACACCGACGGCCGAGTCGTGATGATGGAGTCGCTCTCCAAGTCGATCTTCCCGGCCCTGCGCATCGGCTATCTGCGCGTGCGCGGCGCGCTGCGGATGACGATCGAGGCGGCCAAGGTGCGCACCGACTCGTTCACCTCGACGCTCACGCAGCGCGCGCTGTGGCGCTTCCTGCGCACGCCGGCGTATGCGCGCCACATCCGCGCCGCGCGCACGCTCTACCGCCACCGGCGCGATCTGTTCGTCGACTCGCTCGCGCAGGCGCTCGCTTGGGCCGACGTCGCGCCGCCGCAGGCGGGGACGAACGTCTGGTTGCGTCTCCCGCCCCGCCTCTCAACCCAGGCGGCGTTCGATCGCTGCGCGCGCGAAGGTGTCCTGGTGATGCCCGCCGATCCCTTCTATCCAACGCGCAACGGGCCGCCGGCCCTGCGGCTCTCGTTCGGCGACCGGGACGATGAGACGCTCCGACGCGCGGTCGAGCGGCTCGCCCGTGCCCTATCCTAGTCAAACCTAAGGAGACGATGACTTACCGCCTCGCGCTCGCGGCAGTGCTGCTCGCGCTCCTGACGAACACCGTGAACGCCGCCAGCCTGCGCGTACGCGTCCCGGTCACCTACGCCGCGCCGGCCGGTGACCTGCCCGTCGGTCCGCTGCACGGCGCGGCGTTCGACGCCGTGCTCCCGTCGGGACGCATCGTCACGCCGACCGGGACGAGCGCGGTGACCGGGATGAACGCGCTCGGCTTCGCGCTGAGTCCGGACGGCCGGTATGCGATCGTCTCGCACGACGACGAGCGTACCGCGTCGGTCCACTCGCTGCTCGATCCGAGCGCGACCAGCGGGTTCTCGCTGGCCGTCATCGACACGACCAGCATGCAGGTCGTCGACCGCTATAGCGGGCCCGGCGAGCGCTACTGGGTCGGCATCGCGGCGCTCGACGATCCGGCGCACCCCGGACACACGCTCGTGCTGGCCTCGGGCAGCACCAGCGACTGCGTTTACGTCTTCAGCCTCGATGCGAACGGCCGGCTCGTGCCCGACGCGCGCCACACGATCGCGCTGCCCGGTGCGCTCGACTCGGCGATCGCCGGTCGCCGGCGCGGCTTGCCCGCGACGATCGCCGTCGCGCCGGACGGCCGCCGCGCCTACGTCGTGGACGACGGTGCCGATAGCGTGAGCGCGATCGACACCACGACCCGGCGGGTGAGCGGCGCGACCTGGCCGGTCGGGTTCTTCCCGTTCGGTGCGACCGTCGCCGGCACTCGGCTGTTGGTCAGCGACGAGGGCTCGATGCGCTCCAACCGGTTGAACGCACCGGCACTCGCGCCGCCGTTCGGGACGCCGCCGGCCGATCTCGATCGTGCCTCGTCGCTCTCATTGCTCGCGCTCGACCCACGCGGTGACTTGGAAGGACCCTCGTCGCTGCCGATGGATCCGCCGCCCGACGGGCTGCGCATGGTCGGTGGCGCGCATCCCACCGCGATCGTCACCACGCCCGACGGCGCCTACGCCTTCATCGCGATGACCAACGTCGATCGCATCGCCACCGTCGCACTCGACGCGGCGCCGCACGTCGTCGGAGGGACCGAGCTGCGCCTGTTCGATCGCGGCCCGTACGGGACGCAACCGGCCGCACTCGCGCTCTCGCGTGACGGATCGCGGCTGTACGTCGCGCTGGCCGGGCTCGACGCGGTCGCCGTGATCGACGCGCGCGATCCCGTGCATCTGCACCGGCTCGGGCTGATCGCGACGGGCTGGTACCCGACCGCGCTGGCGCTCGGCGCCGATGACCGCACGCTCTACGTGCTCGACACCAAAGGCTTCGGCCACGACGCGAACCTCGGCGGTGACCCCATCGCCGGGACGGACGCGAGCGCCGTCTGGTCGACCTTCGAGAAGATCGACCTGAGCGCGGTGCGGCTGACCGGCGCCACGCAGACCGCGCTGGCCGACACGCGCCGCGTCGTCGTTGGGCGCCCGGCCTATCCGAAGGGGATCGCGAACGTCGTCGTGATCGAGGAAGAGGCGCCGGGCTTCGACGCGATGCTCGGCGATCTCGGCCCGCCGTACGGCGATCCGTCGCTGGTGGAGTATCCCGCCGCCGTGACGCCCAACCTGCACGCGCTGGCGCGCAGCTACGCGCTGGCGGCGAACCTCTTCGCCGACGCCGCCGACTCCGCCAGCGGCCATCAGTTCTTGTCCGCGGGGACGACGACGGTCTACGCGGAGCGGATGTTCGCGCGGCGCGACGACGTCGGCCAGGACCCCGAGGAGTACCCGCGGCTCGGCTACATCTTCGACGCGCTCGAGCGCCACCACATCACGTTCCGCGACTACGGCGATCTGCTCGGCGTGAGCGGCTACGACGGCGGTCACGCCGCCGATCCGCGAAGCGACGATCCGGGCTACCTCGGCGTCGACGACGTGACCGCGCCGACGCAAAGTCTCGGCGGCCTCTACGCGCAGGACGTCCCGGCGCTGGCGGCGCTCGACGGCCACGTCGACCTGCAGTATCCCGGCTGGAACCTGCGCATTCGGGACGAGCGGCGCGCGCACGAGTTCGTCCGCGACTACGGGGCACTGGTCGCCTCGGGGCAGCAACCGCGCTACACGCAGATCTGGCTTCCCGACGACGCGACCGGGAGCGGCCCACAGATCCCGCCCCCGGCCGAAGAGATCGCCGACGGCGATCGCGCACTCGGCGAGATCGTCGCCTACCTCACGCACCTGCCCTCGTGGCGGCACACGGCGATCGTGATCGTCGCCGTCGGCGCGGCGGGCGCGCGCGATCACATCGATCCGTCTCGCAGCTACGCGTTGGTCGTCTCGCCGTTCGCCAAGCGCCACTACGTCGAGAAGCGCCATCTCTCGACCGTCAGCGTGCTGAAGACCAGCGAAGAACTGCTCGGCCTGGGGACGCTCTCGCTGGGCGACCTGCTCGCGACCGACATGAGCGGCTGCTTCGCGGCGCGCGCAGCCAACGCGGCACCGTTCACCGCGGTCCCCGTCCCACCGCAGACAGCCTCCGCGCAGTGATCGCCTGACCCGATGGCGTAGCATCGGGCCATGCGTACTGCGAGTCGTTCCGGGGCGGCGACCGACGTCGCCCTGCTCGTTCTGCGCCTCGGCCAGGCGATCGTGCTTTGGCCGCACGGCGCGCAAAAGGCGCTCGGGTGGTTCCACGGCCCGGGCATAGCCGGCACCGTCGCGGGTTTGCACGCACACGCCGGCGTCCCGGTCCCGCTGATCTATCTGGTCATCCTGGTCGAGTTCCTCGGCCCGATCGCGCTCGTTCTCGGCGTGCTCACGCGCGTGGCGGCGCTCGGCATCTTCGTCGACATGGCGATGGCGGCGATCCTCGTCCACTCCGCCAACGGCTTTTTCATGAATTTCGGCGGGCATCAGGCGGGTGAGGGGGTCGAGTACTTCCTCTATGCTTGCACGATCGCGCTCGCGCTGGTGATCGGCGGATCCGGGCGCTTCGCGTTGCTTCCGAAGACGTAATCTCGGAGTGCGGCGAGGGGCGCACGGTGTGATGGCGGGGACGCTCCCTGCGCGCATCGTGC
>JBEKLD010000177.1:0-5813 GCA_050010375.1 Vulcanimicrobiaceae bacterium | reverse complement strand
ACTTCATCGCCGTCGTGCGGCCGGCCGCGGCGCAAGCGATCGGCGAGTCGATCGTCGCCGCCTTCGACCGCGGCATCCGCACCGTCCAGCACGACACGCGCGTCCCGTACTGCACGCTCTCGATCGCGATCGTCACCGGCTCGCGCTCGCCCCGCGGCCACACGACCTATCGCTCGATCTCCGAGCGCGCCGCCAAGGTCAAGAAAGAGGCGAAGCGCAGGCGCGGGTCGGTCGTCGTCAGCGAAGAGGAACTGGGGTGAGTTTTCCGCGGCGCGCGCTCGGGCTGTTGGCGTTGGTCGCGCTGGTGGCGCAGCCGGCGCTGGCCAAAACGCACGTGCACTCGCGGCTCGATGCGAAGATCGAAGCGCAGCGCGCGCGGGTCGAGAGCATCCGCGCGAAGCTGCATCAGAAACGTGCCGAGTTGGGCAGCGCGAAGGCGCGCGAGCAGGCACTGCAGGCGCAGCTCGACGAGACGAACCACACCATCGGCAGCGTCAACGCGCAGCTCGGCGCGACGCAGGGCAGCATTCGCTCGACGCAGCGCAAGCTCGACTGGAACCGCGTGCAGCTGGCCGGCGCGCAGGCGACGCTGCGGCGGCATCAGGACGTGCTCGACCGCCGGTTGGTCGACGCCTACGAGCACGGCGACCTGGGCTACGTCGACGTCTTGCTGCGGGCGCGCTCGTTCGACGATTTCGTCGAGCGCTGGAACGACATCCGGTATCTCGTCAAGGCCAACGAGGCGACGATCCGCGCGCGCCGCGCCGACGAGCAGCAGGTCGTCGCGATCCAGACCAACCTGCTCGCGACGCAGACCACGCTGCAGTCGGAGCAGCAGCAACAGCAGCAGCAGCGCTACGCGCTCGACGGCCTGGCCCAGCAGCGCCGCAACCTGGTCGCCGCGGCGGACGATCAGCGCCGCTCGGTGCTAGCCGAGGTGGTGCAGCTCGACGACATCTCCGAGGCTGAGGAGGCGCAGCTCGAGGCGCTGATCCGCCAGAAGCAGCTCGAGGCCGAGGAAGCCTACCGCTCGGCGCGCCGCGCCGCGCTGCTCTCCGGCGAGCAGCTCCCGCCCGAGCCGGGCGCGCCGGGCGAGCTGATGTGGCCGGTCTCCGGGCCGATCACCTCGCCCTTCGGCTACCGCATGCACCCGGTCTACCACCGCATGATCCTCCACGCCGGGATCGACATCGGCGTCCCGACCGGGACGACGGTCGCGGCCGCCGCCGAGGGGCGGATCATCGTCGCCGGCTACGAGGGCGACTGCGGCAACATGGTCGCGATCGACCACCACGGCGGCCTCTCGACGCTGTATTGCCACCTCTCGCAGATCTTCGTCTCGGTCGGCCAGGACGTCCAGCGCGGGCAGGCGATCGGCGCCGCCGGCGCGACCGGCGACGCGACCGGCCCGCACGTCCACTTCCAAGTCATGCAAGACGGGCATCCGGTCGATCCCATGTCCTTCCTCAAATAGCGCTCAAGTCGCGCGGCGCGCCGGCCGACCATGGGGCTCAGGGGAGTCCAAGCTCTCCGGTTCAGGGTTAAAGACCCGTAAGCGGCTGGAACAAACGCGGCCGCCGGCGGGTTTTAGCCCTATACTGGAAGCTCGCGCGCCAGGATCCGAAGGACAGCCGTTTGACCGCCCGTACCCGTCTCTTGTCCGCCGTCGCCGTCGTGGCGGTCGCCGCGTTCGTCGGCGCCGCGTACGTGGAGCGCGTCGGCGTGCCCGCCGACGGGTCGACGGCGCTGGACTTGGGCGACGGAACGCGCCTCGCCGGCCTGGACATCTCGAGCTTCCTCGGGCGCGACCAGCAACGGCAGATGATCGTGACGGCCTACGACCGGGTCGAGCACGCCTTCTACAAGCCGGTCGCCGACGAGATGCTCGTCAGCGGCGAGCAGAAGGCGCTCACGACCTTCCTCACCGCCCGCAAGGTCGCCGCGCCGCAGGTGCCGCACGAGCTGGCCAACGGCGAACGCAGCCACGATCTGGGGCTGCTCGAGAACACGCTGACCAGCGTGCAGAAACGCTACGCGACGGTCGCGCCGCGCGAGCTCTACACCGAGGTCGCGCTGACCGGGATGCTGGGTGGTCTCGGCGATCCGTACACGACCTATCTCTCGCCGCAAGAGATCAGCGGTTTGGACGAGCAGCTCAACGGCGGCAACTTCGGCGGCATCGGCGTCTACATCGTGCAGGATCAGAAGACCGGCGCGATCGTCGTCGATCCGATCGAAGGCAACCCCGCCATCAAGGCGGGCGTGCGCCCCGGCGACACGATCCTCGCGGTCGACGGCGTCTCGACGTTCGGCAAGAAGATCGACGCGGTCGAGCGCGAGATTCGCGGCCGCAACGGCACCGTCGTCTCGCTGACCCTGCGCCGTCAAGATTCCAAGACGACGACCGTCATCCCGGTGACGCGCGCGCAGATCCACGTCCCGTCGGTCAAAGCGAAGATCGAGGACGGGATCGAGTACGTGCGGCTGGCCGACTTCGGTCAGACCTCGGCCGACGAAGTGCGCCAGGCGATGCTCGACGGCAAGAGCCACCACGTGCGCGGCTACATCCTCGACCTGCGCAACAACGGCGGCGGCTTGCTCGACGCGGCCGTCGACATCTCCAGCCTGTTCGTCGCCCAAGGTCCGATCGTCTCGACGATCGACCGGGCCGGCGACCGCGACGTGCGCGACGCCAGCGGTCAGACGATCGGCGCCACGCCGCTCGTGCTGCTGGTCAACCAGTACACCGCGTCGGCGTCGGAGATCACCGCCGGCGCGGTGCAAGACTACGGCGTCGGCACGCTCGTCGGCGAAAAGACGTTCGGCAAGGGCGTCGTCCAGAGCGTCTACACCTTGCCCGACAAAGGCGCGCTCAAGATCACGACCGCGCGCTACCTCACCCCCAAGGGCCGCGACATCCAGCACAAGGGGATCGTCCCCGACGTCGTCGTGAACCAGCGCGTCGACCTGCCGATCATCGACACCCCGGCCGACAAGCAGCTCATCGCTGCGAAAAAGATCATCGAGACCAAGAAGGACGTTTGATGAACCGCCTCATCCCCATCGCCACCGCCGCTCTGCTCGCGCTCGCCACGGCGCGCGTGCCGGCCGCCACCACGACCGCGACCCTCTCCTCGCAGCAGAGCGAGGAACTGGTAGCGAGTTACGCGCACCTCACCGCCGACTTCTACAAGGCGGTCGACCGCCAAGCGGCCCTCGACGGCGCGCGTTCGGAGATCATCGCGTACCTCAAGAAGCAGGGGCATGTCGCCAAGCCGCAGTTGCCGCCGATCGTCGCGCGCGCCGACGACCAGGCGAACGCCGAGGCGTTGCAGCACGAGGTCGCTGCCGCCGTCGGCCTGTACGCCAACAAGCTGCAACCGGTCGAATCGATCACCGGCTCGACGCAGATCCTGTACGCCGCGGTGGATGGGGTGTTGCGCTCGGTCAAGGATCGCTACACCGTCTTCCTCTCGCCCAAGGAGTACGCGGCGCTCAATGAAGGGCTCGACGGTACCTCGTTCGGCGGCGTCGGCATCTCGTACACGATCGACGACAAGACCAAGAACCTGATCGTCGAGAACGTGATCCTCGACGGCCCCTCCGACAAGGCCGGCCTGCAGTCCGACGACGAGATCGTCGCGATCGACGGGAAGCCCGTCACCGAGATCCTGGCCGGTGCGGATTCACTCGAGCTGCAGCAAAAGCGCGTCACCGACGTGCTGCGCGGCGTGCCTGGGACGAAGGTCAGCCTGACGATCCTGCGCGGCGCCCAGACGCTCGCGCCGGTGACGATCACCCGCGCCGAGATCCACCAGCCCAGCGTGCTGGCCAAGATGCTGCCCGGTAACGTCGGCTACGTCGACCTGACCGTGTTCGGCGCCTCGACCGCGCAGGAGCTCGACACCGCGCTCAAGCGCCTCGACTCCGAGGGCGCGAAGGCCTACGTCCTCGACCTGCGCTACAACGGCGGCGGCTACCTCAACGCGGCGGTCGACGTCAGCTCGAAGTTCATCTCGAACGGCCCGATCGTCAGCGTGCAGTCGCGCGCCGGGACCGACACCGAGTACGACGCCGAGAACGACGCGATCGCCCCGCGCCCGCTCGCGGTGCTGGTCAACCAGTACACCGCCTCGGCCTCGGAGATCACCGCCGGCGCGATCCAGGACAGCGGCGTCGGCACGCTGGTCGGGACGAAGACCTTCGGCAAGGGCGTCGTGCAGACGATCTTCCCGATGCGCGACGGCTCGGCGGTCAAGATCACGACCGCGCGCTACTTCACCCCCAAGGGCCGCGACATCAACGCGGTCGGGATCGAGCCCGAGATCATCAGCACGATCCCCAAGGACCAGAAGATCCGGCCCGGCGACGTGAAGCAAGACCCGCAGCTCGACGCCGCGCTGAACTACCTCAACGGCCGACTGGCCCAGCAGCCGCCGGCCCCGCTGGCGAGCCCGGCGAGCCAGTAGGGAACAGCGCGCGTTCGATCTCGTCGAACGTCGCGAACGACCGAACCCGCAGACCGCGCTCTCGTGCAAACCGCTCGAGGGCGCGGTTCCTTTTTGCGAAGATCTCGTCGGCGGCGAGCGCGCCTTCGAAGTCGCTGATCCCGTCGCCGACGTAGATCGTGTAGGCGCCGGCGGCACGCGCGGCGCGCACTCGCCCGGCCTTGTCGTGACCTTGGTCCGAGTCGTCGATGAACTTCAAGCGCCAGCCGTTGGGATCGAAGTCGACGTCGTTCGCGTAGACCGCGACGTCGACGCCGGCGCGCGCGAGCGCCGGTTCGATCGCCTGTCGGATCCCGGCCGACACGACGCAGATGGCCGCGCCGTGCGCACGCGCGGCGCGCACGAACGAGGCGAAGGTCGGGTCGAAGTGCGCTCGCGATTCGAGGAACGCGAGCGCGTCGGCCGGCGCGAGTCGCAGCGCGGCGGCCTCGCGCCGCAACGCTTCCCGCAGCGTGATCTGGCCCGCGGCGAACTCGGCTTCGATCGCGTCCCATGCGCCGTCGCCGGCGAAGGCGCGGACGAGGACGTCGAAGGTGTCGACGTCCGTGATCGTTCCGTCGTAGTCGACGAAGATCGCCGTCGGCGATCCCGGCGCTCCGGCGGTCAGGTCTTCTTCCGGGCCGTGGTCGTGCTCTTCTTGGCGGCCGGCGCCTTCTTGACGGCGCTCGTCGCCTTCACCGCCGTCGCTTTGGCGGCCGGCGCCTTGCGGGCCAGAGCCTTCGCGGCGGCTGGCGCTTTCTTCGGGGCGGCGGTTTTCCGCGTGCTCGCGGTTGTTTTCACGGCAGCGGCGACCGCTTCGGCTGGTTCGGCACTCGGCTTGCGGGAACGGGTCGTGCGAGGCGCCGCTGCGGGGGCCGGCGGGAGCGCCGGGAGCGCGGCGGCGGCCTCGAGATGTCCGCCGACCGCCAGGTTGCGCTCGTCCTTGGTGCGCTGCCGGCGCGACGGACGCGCCGAGCGAACCAGCTCAGCAGCCGGCAGGGTGATCGACGGCGGCGGGGCTTCGAGCGCGACGTCGCCGCGCTTGCGATTCCAGGGTGCGATCGCGCGCGACGGCGCCGGTGGGGCGGTCTCGCCCGTCGGTTGGGCGCCGCCCTCGGAGTCGACCCGGAAGATGTGGCGGTCGGGGACGACCGGACTCGGGCTCGGCCGCGCAGCGGTCTCGGCCCCTGCGGCGGCTACTGCCGCTCCCTCGGTGCCGGCGCCGGCGCCACCACGGCCGCGGCGGCGGCGGCGGCGACGGCGGCGCTTGTGCTCGCCGGTACCCTCGCCGTTCGCTCCGACGGCAACGGCGACGGCCGGCTGGCC
>JBEKLD010000176.1:0-5944 GCA_050010375.1 Vulcanimicrobiaceae bacterium | reverse complement strand
CATCGATCTCGAACCGTGTGGCCGTGCTCTCTGCACGGATTTCAAGCAATGCCGAGAAGCCTTTGTCGCGAGACCCGACGAACAGCATCTGAGGGTATTCATGGAGTCGTACCCGGACGTGCTCTTTTGGCCGGCAGTTGAGATAGTCTCCATAGACAGCGCTTTCACCCAAAACCCACTGCCATGGGCCGGCCGAATTCAAAGCGGCAAGGATCGCTTCGATCGGTTGGTCGCAGTTGAAGTCGTAGGCCCAGTACTCTTTGAGCATATATTGGAAGCTTCTCGGGGCGAATGCGGGCTCGTCTGCATACCCTTCGCTCGCGCTTAGCTGCCGCGGTAGGTGCTGTAACCCCACGGTGAGAGGAGCAGGGGGACGTGATAGCGGCCGTCGGCGGCGATGGTGAACCGGACGGGGATCGCGTCGAAGAACGCCGGCGTGCCGGCGCGCACGAAATAGGCGCCGACCGCGAAGAGCAGCTCGTAGGTGTCGGCGACGAGCTCGGTCGCCAGCGGCGCGTCGGTGCGGCCGTCGGCGTTCGTCGTCGCGCGGGCCAGCTCGGTGCGGTTCTCGCCGTCGAGGGCGTAGAGGACGACGGTGATGCCGGCGGCGGGGACGCCGCGGGCGGTATCGAGGACGTGGGTCGAGACGGTCGCGCTCATGGGGTGGGTGCTCCGGCGGCGATCCAGGCGCCGAGCGTCGCGCGCTCGGCGTCGGTGATCCCGGTGACGTTGCCCAGCGGCATCGCGTGGGTGGTGACGGCCTGCTGTTCGATGCGCGCCGCGTTCATGTGCGCGTGCTCCGGCGTGTCGAGCAGAACCCCTTCCGGCGGCGCCGTAAAGCCGGTCTCGGTCGGGTGCGCGGCGTGGCAGACGGCGCAGCGCTGGGCGAGGATCGGCTGCACCTGCGACCACGTCACCGCCGCTGTCCCGGCGACGACCGGCTGCGGGCGCGGGACCAGCGCGATCGCGGCGACGGCCAGGATCACCGCGGCGGCGACCGGCAGGGCGACGATCAACCGGTGCTTGTGGCTGAGGACGAAGAAGCGCCGCACCAGCACGCCGGCGGCCGAGATCGCCGCCAGAATCAGCCAGCCGTACGAGCTGCCGTACGTCATCGGGTAGTGGTTGCTGATCATGATGAACAGCACCGGCAGCGTGAAGTAGGTGTTGTGGACCGAGCGCATCTTTCCCAGCAGCCCGTAGCGCGGATCGGGTTCCTGGCCCGCGCGCAGCGCTGCGACGACACGGCGCTGCCCGGGGATGATGACGAAGAGGACGTTCGCCACCATGATCGTCCCGACGATCGAGCCGACGTGGATGTACGCCGCGCGGGCGCCGAAGACGTGGAAGAGCCCCCAGTCGGCGAGCAGCAAGAAGGCGCAGATCGCCGTCCACAGCGCGACCGGCTGCCGCTCGAAGACGCGGCACAGGCCGTCGTAGACGAACCAGCCGGCGATCAGTACGCCGATGCTGATCGCGATCGCCTCGGGCGGCGTGAGCGCGAGGACGCTCGGATCGATCAGGAAGGTCGAGGCGCCGGCCCAATAGATGATCGCGAGCATCGCCATGCCGGTGATCCACGTCGAGTACGCCTCCCAGTAGAACCAGTGCAGGTCCTCGCTGAGCGGCTCGCCGCGCGGGCCGGTCGGGAATTTCTGGTTGTGATAGAAACCGCCGCCGTGAACGCTCCACAGCTCGCCGAAGATGCCGCGCCGACGATCGGCCTCGGAGACATCGGTGCGCAAGCTGTCGTCGAGCCAGACGAAGTAGAACGAGGCGCCGATCCAGGAGATGCCGGCGATCAGATGCGCCCAGCGGAAGATCAGGTTCAGCCAGTCGAGCACGTAGGCGCCGATCATGCGGCCACCGCGTCCTCGAGGCGCAGCCGCGCGATCGTCGCGATCTCGCGCAGGGCGGTCGCGATCTCCGTTTGGCGGTCGTGCGTGACGCGGCGCTCCATCGCGCTCAGGATGCCGTCGGCGTCGTGCTCGCGCGCGCAGATCACGAACGGGAAGCCGAACCGCGCGCGGTACGCGCCGTTGGCGGCCTCGAAGCGCGCCCGCTGCGCGTCGGTCAGCCGGTCGAGTCCGGCCGCGGCCTGCTCGCCGCGCGAGGCCGGGGTCAGCCGGCCCTCGCGTGCGACCCGTCCGGCCAGATCCGGATGCGCCGCGATCAGCGCCACCTGCCGCTCCGCCGGCGCGGCGGCGACGACGCTGACGAGCGCCGCGTGCAGCGCCGCGCGGTCGGCGAACGGGCGCCGCTCCCACGCGGCGGCCGCGATCCACGGCGACTCCTCGAACGCGAAGCCGACGGCCGCGACGAACTCCTCGCGGTCGGCCGCGTTGAGCGCGGCGATGCTCGTCATCCCGGCGGGTTCCAGCGGCGCGCGCGAACGCCTCCGTCGTCGGCAGGCCTCAGCGGCTCCGGCGCGATAGCGCACTGCGTGCGCTCGCTGCTCCTCCGCCACGCCACGCTGGTCGCGACGTTCGACGACGCCGTGCGCGAGTACCCCGACGGCGCGGTCCTCCTGCGCGGCAACGCGATCGAGGCCGTCGGGCCGACCGCGGCGCTGAGCGCGCAGGCCGACGAGATCGTCGACGCACGCGGCCTGGTGCTGCTGCCGGGGCTGATCTGCACGCACCACCACTTCTATCAGACCCTCACCCGCGCGCTGCCGGCGGCGCAGGACGCCGAGCTGTTCGACTGGCTCGTCGCGCACTATCCGATCTGGGCGCGGCTGACGCCGGAGGCGATCCGCGTCGCGACGGCCGTCGCGGTCGCCGAGCTGTTGCTCTCGGGCTGCACCACGGCCGCCGACCACGGCTACATCTGGCCGGCGGGGACGCGCGTCGACGACCAGATCGAAGTCGCCCGGGAGATGGGGATGCGCTTCCACGCCTCGCGGGGCTCGATGTCGCGCGGCCGCTCGCGCGGCGGGCTCCCGCCCGACGCGGCGGTCGAGGACGAGGACGCGATCCTGGCCGACACCGAGCGCGTCATCCGCGCGCACCACGATCCGGCGCGCTTCGCGATGACGCGCGTCGTCGTCGCGCCGTGCTCGCCCTTCTCGGTCACCCCCGACCTGATGCGCGCCAGCGCCGAGCTGGCGCGGCGGCACGAACACGTCCATCTCCACACGCACCTGTGCGAGACGGTCGACGAGGAGCGCTACTGCCTGGAGACCTACGGCGCGCGTCCGGTCGCCTTCGCCGAGTCGCTGGGTTGGAGCGGCCCCGACGTGTGGTTCGCGCACGCGATCTACATGGCGCACGACGAGTTCGAGCGCCTCGGGCGCTGGCGCACCGGCGTCGCGCACTGTCCGACCTCGAACATGCGCTTGGGCTCGGGCATCGCCCCCGTGCTGGCGCAGCGCGATGCCGGGATGCGCGTCGGCCTCGGCGTCGACGGTTCGGCCTCGAACGACTCGTCGAACATGCTCGACGAAGCGCGCCACGCGATGCTGCTGCAACGGGTCGCGCACGGCGCGGGCGCGATGAGCGCGCGCGAAGCGTTGCGCCTGGCGACCCGCGGCGGCGCCGAGGTGCTCGGCCGCGACGACCTCGGTCAGCTCGCGCCGGGGATGGCCGCCGACGTGATCGGCGTCCGCGCCGACGACCTGTGGACCGCCGGCGGCAGCATCCACGACGCGCTCGCGTCGCTCGTCTTCTGCCGCATCCCGCAGGTCGACCTGAGCATCGTCAACGGCGAGGTGCGCGTCCGCGACGGCCGTCTGGTCGACGTCGACCTGCCGGCCCTGGTCGCGCGCCACGCCGCCGCGGCGCGCGCGCTCGTCAGCTCAGCCGGTTTCGACTAGGGCGCGTAGCCGTTCGACCGCCGCGTCCCACTGGGCCGAGATCTGCGCGAGGTGACGGCGCACCTCGGCGAGCCGTTCCGTCTCCAACCGCCAGACGCGCTCGCGGCCGGCACGCTCGTCTCGCACCAGGCCCGCGCGTTGCATCGCGTGGAGATGCTTCGTCACCGCTTGGCGTGAGACGTGCGTCCCATCGGTGAGCCGTACGATCGACAGCGGCCCCTGTGCGCACAACCGGGCGACGATGGTCAGCCGCGTCTCGTCGCCGAGCGCGGCGAAGACCGGTGCCGCGTCGGCGAGCGGCTTCATCGTGGCGCGAACGTCAGGTACTTTGCGATCAGCCCGGTCTGCGCCGTCCAACCGGCGTCGTTGCCGGCGAATACCGTCGCGCGGCGCTCGAGCGGGATCGCGTCGAAGCCGGACTCGGTGATCGTCAACCGCGTCCCGCCGTCGACCGGCTCGAGCTCGAAGGTGACGAGCGTCGTGGCCATGTGCGTCGCGCCGCCGTCGCCGATGTCCGGCGACCAGCGGTAGGCGAAGCGGCGCATCGGTTCGACCGCCTCGACATCGAGCACAACCGGCGTCCCGGTGAACGGCGCCTGGGTTGCGGCGACCGCGGGATCGACCTGCGTCGGGGCGATCGTCCCGATGAGCCGGGTGCCGGCGACGAACGGGCCGTCGAGCGCCATTCCGAACCAGGTGCCGAACTCGCGCGCGTCGCTGATCGCGTGCCAGACGCGTTCCAGCGGTGCCTGGAGGACGACGGTCTTCTCGATGCGGTCGGTGGACATATTACGCAACCTCCTGGTTGTGCTTCACCGTACCAGAGTCGCCGGCAATATGCAACCCTCGGGTTGCGGTATGTCTTGCGGCCGGACAAGTCTCTGACTAAAATCAGAGAATGGATGCGGATCAGGTCCAGACGGTCCGCCGCTTCAACCGGACGGTCACGCGGCGTGTCGGCGCGCTCGACGACAGCTTCCTCGGCCGCGGCCGGCCGCTCAGCGAAGCGCGGCTCCTGTTCGAGATCGGTTCGGCGGGCGCCGACGCCCGCGACCTGCGTGAGCGGCTCGCGCTCGACTCGGGCTACCTGAGCCGCCTGCTGCGCTCGCTCGAGCGCCAGGGGCTGATCGCTTCGTGCCGCGCCGCGCACGACGCGCGCGTCACGACCTCCTCGCTGACCGACGCAGGCCACGCCGAACTCGCCGAGCTCGATCGCCTCTCCGACGATTTCGCGAGGTCGTTGTTGCACGCGCTCGACGCGCCGCAGCGTGCACGGCTCGTCGCGGCGATGGCCGACGTCGAACGGCTGATGCGCGCCGCGGCGGTCGAGATCGCCGTCGTCTCGGCGCGCAGCGACGACGCGCGTTGGTGCATCGAGCAGTACTTTCACGAGTTGGGCGAGCGATTCGCCGGCGGCTTCGATCACGCGATCACCCTCGCGGCGGGGCCCGACGCCTTCGAGTCGCCCGGATGCTTCCTGGTCGCGCGGCTCGACGGCCGCGCGATCGGCTGCGGCGGGCTCAAAGTGATCGACGATCAGATCGGCGAGGTCAAGCGGATGTGGGTCGCGCCGTCCGCGCGCGGCCTCGGCCTCGGCCGGCGCATCCTCGCGGCGGTTGAGGAGCGCGCCCGGCAAGCCGGTCTGCGCACGCTTCGACTCGAGACGAACGAATCGCTGACCGAAGCGATCGCGATGTACCGCAAGCATGGCTACCGCGAGGTGCCCGCCTTCAACGACGAGCCGTACGCGCACCACTGGTTCGCGAAGACCGACCTGCAGTCGTAACGCTCGTTGCGGGTCGGCCTATGCCGGCGCGGTCGCGGTGACGCTCGCCGCGCGAACGCGGTCGATCGCGGCCAGGACGCGTTCCGGCGTCATCGGGAGGTCGTCGACCCAGGCGCCGGTCGCGTCGTAGATCGCGGCCGCGACGGCGGGGGCGAACGGGATCAGGGGCATCTCCGCCATTCCGCGCGCACCGAACGGGCCGTTGGGATCGCCTAGTTCGAGGATCACCGGGACGATCTCGGTCGGCACGTCGAGCGCCGTCGGCAAGAGGTAGGTGCTGAAGTGCGGGGTCAGCACCTTGCCCTCGCGCACGATGAAGTTCTCGGTCAGCGCGAAGCCGATCG
>JBEKLD010000175.1:0-5947 GCA_050010375.1 Vulcanimicrobiaceae bacterium | reverse complement strand
AGCTTCTTGAAACGTGGTCCCTGAATAGGTCCCTGCGCAAGACTCTGCGACAAACGCATCGCCGTCGTAGACATCCACTGCCACTGCCGCCACCCAGAGGCTCTCATCGTAGTGTGACGACCGAGACTCATAGATTGCCCACGGCGCAAGGGCCGGCGGCGTAGGCGTGGGCGTCGCCTCCCCAATCGGAGTACAAAGCGGATACGTACCCGTGTACCCGGGCGGGCAAGTCGGAGTTGGCGCCGGTGTTGGAGTGGCGGGTGTGCAAGTCGTTGGGTTTGTTTGTGTGTAGCCGGGTGGGCAGGTGGTGATGATGGTGGGTTCGGGTGGTGGCGTGGGGAGGCAGCCGCTGGCGATGCAGGCGTTGGGGGTTGGCGGCGGGAGCGGCGAGGCGGCGGGCGGGTTGACGTAGGCGACCGGGCCGGTGGCGGCGAGCGCGATCGTGCACGGGATCGTGCGCTGCGCGCTGACGCCGCCGTAGGTGAAGACGAGCGTGTACACGCCGGCGGCCGGGCAGGCGTTCTCCGCACCGGCGGAGCCGGACAGCACGTCGCCGCGGATACCGCCGACTTTGCCGTTAGCGTGCAACGCGAGCGCGAAGGCCGGCGCGCCGAGCAGCTCCGTCTCGGTGAGCGTGACGCGGCCGTCGAGGATCGGCACGTCGGTGGCCAGCAGCGGTCCGACGCTGGGTCGGCGGCCGTAGAGGCGGGCGGTGAAGCCGTCGCCGTACGCGTCGGGCTCGAACGCGATCGTCACGCCACCATCGAACTCGCGGGCGGTCGTGCGCGCGGCGTCGAGCAGCGCGTCGAAGTGCGCCGCGGTCGTGCTGACGGCCAGCGAGCGCGCGCCCATCGTCGCGCCGACCGCGCCGGCCGTGACCATCGCGACGACGGCGACCGCGATGAGGACTTCGATCAGCGTGAACCCGCGCGCGCCGCCCACCTCATCGGCTCCGGTGCCCCGCCGGCGCGCGCGGCAGTCGCTAGCGCGTCAGCGTGAGGGTCAGGACGGTCGCGCGTTGCACGGCGGCGTCGGAGAACGGGAGCGGCGTGCGCCCGAAACGCTCCCACGTCCCCGCCTGATCGGTGTAGTGCGCCGACCCGGGGCGGCCGGACTCACCGGCATCGATGTCGATCGTGCCGGCATCCCAATCACCGGCGATCCACAGCGCGCGGAACGACTGTCCGTGCCCGTTCCACTGGACGGCCGGAGCAAAACTGCCGCCCCGGCCGGGGAACGTCGGACCGTTCCAGGCGGTGAAACCGAACGGCGCGAGCGGGTGCGCGATGAGTTGCGCGGCCCAGCTGCCAAACGTCGGCACGTCGTCGCCGAGTTGCTTGGCGATGCGCCGCAGTCCGTCGACGACGAAGGCGTCGTAGTCGTTGCGGGCGACCCAGCCACGCGGGCGCTCACGCAACGCGCGCAGGACGACCTCGAAGCCCGGGCTGGTCGGCGGATAGGCCCGAGCGAGATCGGTCGGGAGATGCGCGGCCGCGAGCGCGCCGAGCAGGTCCAGGCGTAACGCGACGATCGCCGTCGCGCCGCGTGAATCCGGGACCAGCGTCCCGTCGAAGTCGCGCAGCGCGGCCAGCAGCGGCGCGAGCGTCGTATCGCGCGCGGCGTGCGCGCGCGTTGCGGCCGCGAGGACGAGGTTGCGGAACTCGAGCTCGGACGGCGAGTCGGCGTCGCGTTGCTCGGCGGCGAGCGCCGTAGGGCTGAGCCGCCCGCGCGCGCCGCCGGCGGCGCGCAACGCGCGTTCGATCTCGTAAGCGCGATACGGCGGCGGCCAAAACGGCGCCAACCGCGGTGCGGCCGCGCCGTCGGGCCGGTTGTTCGACGTTACGACGAACGCGCCGCGCGACGGATCGACGTGCGCCGCTTTGGCGTACGGCAGCAGTGCGGGCTCGGGCTCGGCCGGATCATCGGCCCAGCGACCCGCCGACGGCAACAGCGGGACGCCGCCCGCTTGATGGTACGCGGCCGCACCGCGGTCGTCCGCGAAGAGCACGTTGAGCGCCGGCTCCGGTAACAGACGCATCGCCGCGACACCGTCCGCGGCGGTTCGCGCCGTCAACAAGCGCACGAACGGGGTCAACGGCGAGCTGGGGTCGCGCTGCATCCGCCAGTCCATCACGTAGGCGTACCCGCCATGCTGTCCGATCACGACGCCACGATCGGTTTCGAGCAGATCCTCGTCGACCGTCGAACTGAACCGCACCTGGATCGTCTCGTGCCGGTGCCGGGCGCGCACCCAGCGCCCGCCTTCGAAGAGCTGGTCGCCGCGGATGGTCTCTCGCCAGACCGGCATCGCGGCCGTCTCGCCGGCGGTCACGCCCCAAGCCAGGTGCTCGTTGTGCCCCAGGGTCACGCCGGGCGTCCCGGCCAGCGTCGCGCCGGCGATGTGCAGTCCGGGGGCCCGCGCCTCGACCAGATACCAGATGCCGGGCATCGAGTAGTCGAGGTGGGGGTCGTTGGCCAGGATCGCCTTGCCGACCGTGGTCCGGTCAGCCCCGGCGACCCAGGCGTTGCTCCCGATCGGCGCGCGCTCAAGAGCCGCGGCGACGGCGGGGGTCGGTCGGACGCCGGGGAGCGCGGGCAGCGCGGCGACCGGGCTCGGCGACGAACCGTCGGTGGGGACGTCGTAACGGGGATCGGTCAGCGGGTAGAACGCGTCGGTCCCGGCTGCGCCGAGCAAGCGCCGGATCCGGTCGCGGACGACGACGTCCTGGGGCCGGTCGTCCAGGTCGAGTAACGTCGCGAAGCCGACCGCCAGGGCGTCCTCCGGCCGCCAGGGCTCGAAGCCGGTGACGAGGGCGCGATACTCCGGCGGGGTCGGCTGGTCGGCGGCCGCGGCGTTGATGCCGGCCGCGAAGGCGATCAGGGCCGCCCGCTCGGTCGGCCCGGTACGCGCGTAGACCCGCTCCGCCAGCGCCCGGATCGCGTAGCGCCGCATCACTTCGTCGACGTGCAGCAACGGTCGGCCCAGCAGCTCGGCGAGCCGGCCGTCGACGAAGCGCCGGGTCAGGTCCATCTGAAAGAGCCGGTCGCTGGCCATCGCGTAGCCCTCAGCGACGAACAGATCGTGGACCGACGACGCCCGGATGTGCGGGATCCCGCGCGCATCGCGGGCGATCGTCACCGGGCCGTCGAGCGGTAGCCCGCTTTGCGTTCCCGACTCCCGCGCCACCTGATGCGTCGCTGCGACAACCGTCGCAGCCCAGATGCAGAGGTATGCGATAATGGCAAGGAGCAGGGCGCCTAAAGCGAGCCCGGCACGAAGAATCCAGCGCGGCACGACCTTGAGCTTCTGGCAGATTCGTGCTACAATACCTTCCTATGCCCTTCGGCCGATAACGCGACCCAAGGAACGTCGACCTGGCGTCTCCTGGGGTCTTTCCGCATTCCCGCGCCTCCCCAGGCCTCTCCAGATCCCGACGTCACCTCGGTTGCGCTCTGTCGCCGACGCGCTTGAGCAAAGGAACCGATGAACCTCCTCGACGTCAACAATTTCGACGCGATGCGGATTGGGCTCGCCAGCCCCGAGCAGATCCGCGCCTGGTCGTTCGGCGAAGTGAAAAAGCCGGAGACCATCAACTACCGCACCCTGAAGCCGGAACGGGACGGACTCTTCTGCGAGAAGATCTTCGGCCCGACCAAAGACTGGGAATGCCACTGCGGTAAGTACAAGCGCATTCGCTTCAAGGGGATGATCTGCGACCGCTGCGGCGTCGAGATCACCCGGGCGAAGGTGCGCCGCGAGCGCATGGGCCACATCGAGTTGGCCACGCCCGTCACCCACATTTGGTATTTCAAAGGCGTGCCGTCGCGCATCGGCATCCTGCTCGACATGTCCCCGCGACAGCTCGAGAAGGTCATCTATTTCGCCGCGTACGTCGTCACCGATCCCGGCGACACGACGCTGCTCAAGCGCGAGATCCTGACCGAACAGAAGTATCGCGAGTCGCGTGAGAAGTACAGCACGCGGTTCAAGGCCGGCATGGGCGCGGAGGCGATCCGCGAGCTGCTGCGCGACCTGAACCTGCGCAAGCTGCAAGAAGACTTGCGCCGCGAGTTCAAAGAGACGACGGGCCAGAAGCGGATCAAGGCGATCAAGCGGCTCGAGGTCGTCGAAGCGTTCCTGCAGAGCGGCAACAAGCCGGAGTGGATGATCCTCTCCGCGGTGCCGGTCATCGCGCCGGAACTGCGCCCGATGGTGCAGCTCGACGGCGGACGCTTCGCTACGTCCGATCTGAACGATCTCTACCGCCGCGTCATCAACCGCAACAACCGCCTCAAGCGGCTGCTGGAGCTGAGCGCGCCCGAGATCATCATCAAGAACGAGAAGCGCATGCTGCAAGAAGCAGTCGACGCGCTGATCGACAACGGCCGCCGCGGGCGCCCGGTGACGGGTCCCAACAACCGGCCGCTCAAGTCACTCTCGGACATCCTCAAGGGTAAGCAGGGTCGCTTCCGGCAGAACCTGCTCGGGAAGCGCGTCGACTATTCTGGCCGTTCGGTCATCGTGGTCGGGCCGAACCTCAAGCTGCACCAGTGCGGGCTGCCCAAAGAGATGGCGCTCGAGCTCTTCAAGCCGTTCGTGATGAAGAAGCTCGTCGACCGCGCCCAAGCGCACAACATCAAGTCCGCCAAGCGAATGGTGGAACGCGTGCGCCCGGAGGTCTGGGACGTCCTCGACGAGGTCATCCGCGAACACCCGGTGCTGCTCAACCGCGCCCCGACGCTCCACCGCCTGGGCATCCAGGCCTTCGAGCCGGTGCTGGTCGAGGGCAAGGCGATCCATCTGCATCCGCTGGTCTGCACGCCGTACAACGCCGACTTCGACGGCGACCAGATGGCCGTGCATCTCCCGCTGAGCGCCGGCGCGCAGGCCGAGGCCCGCATCCTGATGCTGTCTTCGAACAACATCTTGCAGCCCTCGTTCGGTAACCCGGTCTCGATCCCGACCCAGGACATGGTCCTGGGCCTGTATTGGCTCACCTTCCAGCCCGACGAATACAAGGGCCCGGCCAAGGCGCCACTCTCCGACGACGCGCTCTACGCGATGCCGGTGAGCCGCAACGGCAAGGCGCGCAAGCATCCCGATGGGACGACCGCGCTGCTGGCCTTCCGCGACGCCGACGAGGCGATCCTGGCCTTCAACCACCAGATGATCGGTCTGCACGAGTGGATCGAGATTCGGTACGAAGGCAAGCGGCTCAAGACGACGGTCGGGCGCGCCATCTTCAACCAGGCGTTCCCGCTGGAGTGGAACTACCCGTTCCTCAATGTCATCGTCGACAAGAGCGCGCTCAAGAAGCTGATCACCGACTGCTACCGCAAGTTCGGCAACGCCGAGACGGCGGAGTTCCTGGACGCGATCAAGGCGCTCGGGTTCCGCTATGCCACGCAGTCCGGCACGACCGTGTCGATCAGCGACATCGTCGTTCCGACCAGCAAGCACGATCTGCTCGACAAGGCACAGCACGAGGTCGATGAGCTGCACTCGCTCTTCGACCAGGGCTTCATCTCCGAGGACGAGCGCTACAACAAGACGATCGAGATCTGGTCGAAGGCCGGTGACGACGTCACGCTCGCGATGCAGCAGGCGCAAAACCCGCTCAACACCGTCTTCATGATGGCGACCTCGGGTGCGCGCGGCTCGATCGCGCAGGTCAAGCAGCTCGGCGGTATGCGTGGGCTGATGTCCGACCCGTCGGGGCGGATCCTCGAGATCCCGGTCAAGGCTTCCCTCAAAGAAGGTCTGACCGTCCTCGAGTACTTCATCTCGACCCACGGCGCTCGCAAGGGTCTCGCCGATACCGCGCTGCGCACGGCCGACTCGGGCTACCTGACGCGCCGTCTGGTCGACGTCGCACAGGACGTCATCATCCGCGAGGAAGACTGCGGAACGTCCAACGGCATCCTGGTCGGCGACATCACCGTCGGC
>JBEKLD010000174.1:0-5977 GCA_050010375.1 Vulcanimicrobiaceae bacterium | reverse complement strand
CCGCGATCGGGTGGACCTGGGCGCCGCAGGTCGCCTCCAGTTCTTGGCGGAGCAAGCCGAGCCGATCGACGCGGCGCGCTACGGCGACAACATGGGCCCCATGCTGTTGCGCGAGCTTGACCGCCATCGCCCGCCCCAAGCCCGAAGATGCCCCTGTGACCAGCACCCATCGATCTCGAAAGTTCATGGGGCGCATCGCTTGCGACTTTACACCGCCTGCCCGTTGCCGGACGTCAACGCGGACAGGGCTCGCGCGCGTCTTGCTCGAACGACGCGCTCTTGCACGGCGCTTTCGCTGACGATCTCGTTGGGCGGCGACGCGACACGCAGCTCCTGAATGCCCGCCCCCCCTGCAGCGTACGAGCCACCGCGTGAGGGTGTCGTCATCGGCACGCGATGGAAGGCGCGCGCGTGGTCTGGTTCCCGACCTTCGACGCGCTCAACGAGCCGATCGGTCGATCCCTCCCGCGCGCGGGCGAGGTCGTGCCGCTGTGGGCGACGATTCAGCGCGATCTGCGTGCGCGCGGGTTCGTCGCCGACCCGGTGCTGGTCGTCGATGACCAGAATCACGTCCTGCCGCAGGTCGTCGACGTGCTGCGCGTGATCGCGCACCACAATCTGGTCCTCGCCACCGGTCACCTCGGGCGTGACGAGATCTTCGCGGTCGTCGACGCGGCCCTGGCCCACGGCGTCAAGCGGATCATCGTGACCCACCCCGAGTTCCCCTCACAGAACCTGTCCGCCGAGGATCAGTACGCGCTCGGCGAGCGCGGCGCGTTCCTCGAGCGCTGCTTCACCACCGCCTACACCGGCAAGACGCGCTGGGAGACGGTCTTCACCAACATCCGCAAGAGCAAGCCGGAGCACTCCTTCATCTCCACCGACCTCGGGCAGCCCGCCAACCCCGCCGTCGAGACCGGCTTCGCGTTGATGGCCGATCGGCTGCTCGAGGCCGGGTTCAGTACCGACCAGATCGAGCAGATGACCGTCGCCAACACGCGTCTGCTCGCCGCGTAGCGCACGACGAGTCAGTCGGCAAAGGGATCGGGCGGCGGCGCCTCGGCGTAGTCGATGACGACGGTCTTCGTCTCCAAGTACTCGTTGACGGCGTCGAAGCCGTTCTCGCGGCCGATTCCGCTCATCTTGTAGCCCCCGTAGGGGAGCATCCAGTGGACGGGGCGATACGTGTTGACCGAGACGAGCCCCGATTCGAGCTGGGCGGCAATGCGGTGCGCGCGGTTGACGTCGCGCGTCCAGAGCCCGGCGACCAAACCATACTGCACGTCGTTCGCCATCGCGACGGCCTCGGCGTCGGTATCGAATGGGATCACTGAGAGGACCGGCCCGAAGATCTCCTCTTGCGCCAGCCGCGAGCGGTTGTCGACCCCGCTGAAGATCGTCGGCTCGACGAAGTAGCCCCGCTCGAAGCCGGCCGGCCGTCGCCCACCCAGCAGCAGCCGATAGCCCTCGTCCTTGCCGATTTGGATGTAGCGATTCGTCTTCGCCAGCTGCTCCGCCGAGGTATGTGGGCCGATGTGCGTCGCCGCGTCCAGCGGCATCCCAACGCGAATGCGGGCGGCGCGCTGCACGAGCAGCTCGGTCACGGTATCGTAGACCGTGCGCTGCACGAACAGCCGCGAGCCGAGCGAGCAGGACTGCCCGGTCGAGCGGAAGGCCCCGTGCGTCGCGACCGTCGCTGCGCGATCCAGATCGGCGTCGGCGAAGATGATGTGCGGTGACTTCCCGCCGCACTCGAACGAGATCCGCTTCAGGTTCACCGCCGCGTTCTTCATGATCTCTTGCGCGGTGCGATGCTCGCCGGTGAAGGTGATCTTGTTGATCTTCGGGTGGGCGGCGATCGCGGCGCCGGCGACGTGACCGTAGCCAGGGACGATGTTGACGACGCCGGCGGGGAAGCCGGCTTCGGTGATCAGCTTGCCGAGCTCCATCGCGCTGACCGGCGTCAGTTCGGCGGGCTTTAGCACGACGGTGCAGGCACAGGCCAGCGCCGGGCCGAGCTTCCAGGCGTACAGGCTCATCGGCGAGTTCCACGGCAGAATCGCGCCGACGACCCCGACCGGTTCGCGCCGCGTGAACGCGTGCGCGTCGGGCTTGTACGGGATCACCTCGCCGTAGATCTTGTCGGCGGCGCCGGCATAGAAGGTCAGCCAGTCGGCCGCGCGCTGCATCTCGCCGAGCGTGTCGCGCAGCGGCTTGCCGTTGTCGCGGCTCTCGATCTCGGCGAGTTTGCGCGCATCGCGCGCGATCAGCGCGCCCAGCTTGTGCAGCAGGGCGCCGCGCGCCGATGGCGTCAGCGTCGCCCAAGGACCGTGCAGCGCCGCCCGCGCGGCGGTGACTGCGCGATCGACGTCTACCTCGTCGGCCTCGGCGACGAGCGCCCAAACCTCTTCGCTCGCCGGGTCGATCGACTCGATCAGCCGGCCGGAGTGGGGTGCGATCCAGTCGCCACCGATGAAGAGGTTTGCATATTCCCGCGGGACGTCTACCGCTAAGGCCATCTTCTCCGTCCGGAATGGGGAGGATTCGCCGCCCCTCGGCGCGATTGTCCACAATCTTGGTAGCAATGTCAACGTGTCGGCTCGACGGTGTCGATCAGGAGTGGACCTCGCGATGAGCGCACTGGTTCGGCTCGAAGCCGTCAGCCGCGTCTTCCACCGCCGGGAGACCGAGCTACTCGCCCTCGACGCCGTCGCGCTCGACATCGAGCTGGGCAGTTTCGTCTGTCTGGTCGGACCCAGCGGCTGCGGAAAGTCGACCCTGCTCAACATGATCGCCGGTCTGATCGCACCGACGAGCGGGCGCATTACGAACGCGGGGACGCCGGTCGAGGGACCGCGCCTGGGCGTCGGGTACCTCACGCAGAAAGACACGCTGCTGCCCTGGCGCGACGTGTTGCGCAACGTCGAGATGCCGCTCGAGATCCGCAAAGTTCCCGCCGCCGAGCGCGAACGCCGTGCCCGACATCTCATCGAGGTTGTCGGATTGCTCGGTCGCGAGCGCGCGTACCCGCGCGAGCTCTCCGGTGGGATGGCGCGGCGCGCCTCGCTGGCGCGGCTGCTGATCGCCGATCCCGACCTGTTGCTGCTCGACGAACCGTTCTCGGCGCTCGATGCGCAGCTGCGGCAAGAGATGCAGAACGAGCTGCTGCGGCTGTGGGGCGGCAGCGGGAAGACCGTGGTTTTCGTGACCCACGACCTCGAAGAAGCGATCGCGCTGGGCGACCGGGTGGTCGTCCTCGGGGGACGTGGTCGGATCGTGCGTGACGAGCAGATACCGCTCGAGCGCCCGCGCGACGTCGTCGCGATCCGCCGACGGCCGGAGTTTCACGCGATCGAGGCCCGGCTGTGGGATGCGCTGGCGGCGCACTATCAGGCGGAGCCTGCCCCCGTATGAGCGAGGCGCCGAGGCGCGCGCGCATCTACGGCTGGCGCCTTGGCTTGTTCGTAGCCGGCATCGCGCTTTGGCAAGCCGCCTCGCTGCTCAAGGGGGCCGCGTTCTACATCAGCAGCCCGAGCGCGATCTGGGTGCGCGAGCGGCAGTGGCTCGCCGACGGAACGATCCTCTTTCACACCACGATTACGGTCGAGGAGACGCTGGCCGGCTTCATCCTTGGCGCCGTCGCGGGGATCGCCGCCGGCTTTGTCATCGGGCCGCAGCGCGATGTCGGCGACGTGCTCGACCCGTTCATCATCGCGCTCTACTCGATCCCGAAGGTCGCCCTGGCGCCGCTCTTCATCGTCTGGTTCGGGATCGGCATCTGGATGAAGATCATCCTGGCCACCGTCACCGTCTTCTTCATCGTCTTCTTCAACACCGTCGCCGGGGTACGCAACGTCGATCCGGACCTGGTCAACGCGGTGTGGTTGATGGGCGGCTCGGCCCGTGAGATCCTGGTCAAGGTCATCGTCCCGCACGCGCTGAGCGCGGCGTTGACCGGGGCACGGATCGCGATCCCGTACGCCCTGATCGGCGCGGTCGTCGGCGAGCTGATCGCCAGCAACCGCGGCATCGGCTATCTGATCTCGGCGGCGGCGAGCCAGTTCGACACCGCCGGCGTCTTCGCGGCGCTGATCGTGCTCACTCTCCTGGCTACGGTCCTGAACTCGTTGGTGAACGTCCTCGACCGCCGCACGTCGCGCTGGAAGGTGGACGCCAATCTCTCGCTCCGCCCGAACTGAGGTGCTCATGTCCCTCTCACGCCGCAGCTTTCTGCGCTCGGCCGCAGCCGTCTCGGTCGCGCCCGCGCTGGCGCAAGCCGCGGCCGCCGCGCCCGGCGTGACCGATCTCGCGGTCGGTTCGATCGGCCATTCGATCGCCCACTTTCCGCTCTACGTCGGCGAACAGGCGGGCTTCTTTCAACAGAACGGCGTCGACATTGGGAAGGTGACCGAGTTCTCGACCGGCTCACTGACGGCGACAGCCCTCACCGCCGGCAGCATCGACGTCGGCTCATCGGTGATCACCGACGTCTTCTCGCTAGCCAAAGCCGGGCGGTCGGGGAAGATCCTCGCCGTGAGCGCGAACGCGTACTACATCGACATCGTCGCGTCGAAGGCGTTCCTGGACGCGACCAAGCTGACCGAGAAGAGCAGCCTGGCCGACAAGATTCGCGCGATGAAGGGCAAGAACATCGGCGTGACCGGTCCGGGCAGCGGCACCGAGGCGCTCGTGCTCTACCTGCTCAAGCAGGCCAACATCGACCGCACGCGCGACGTCCAACTCGTCAACGTCGGGGCGAATATCCCAGCCGTCCTGGCCACCTTGCAGACCAACCGCGTCGACCTGGTCTCGTTCGCCTGGCCACTCGGTCAGCAAGCACAGGTCGAAGGGATCGGCGAGACGTTCATCAGCCCGGCGCGCGGCGACGTACCCGAGATGAACCAGCAGATCATGGGGGTCGTCTACACGACGCAAGACGAGATCGACAAGAAGCACGCGGCGATCGTCGGTTTCGTGCGCGGGTATACCGCAGCCAGCGCGCTGATCCTGAAGGACCCGACCCGCGCCCGCGATCTGCTCAAGGGCTTCTACCCGAGCCTCGATCCGAAGGCGCTCGACCTCACCCTCGAGGTTTATCGCTCGACGTCGGTGCCGTCGAACCCGATGCCGAGCGAGGCCGGCTTCAGCCGCGCGGTCAGGTTTCACCAGGCTGCCGGACTCATCGCCGAAGACTATGCGTACAACGATCTGGTCGCGACGAAAGTGATCGCCGATGCCGTCGGCAAGCGCTAAGGGCTGGCCCGAGGTCGTCCTCGAAACCCTCAAGGCCAACGACGTTCGGCTGGCGGTGTACGTTCCGGATAAGATCCTGATCCCGTTGATCGACGGCGTGCAGGCCGATCCGTTCTTCACCGCCCTGTGCGCGACGCGCGAAGAGGAAGGGGTCGGCATCTGCGCCGGCGCGTGGATGGGCGGCCTGCGCAGCGTCCTGATGATGCAGACCAGTGGCTTCGGCAACACCCCCAACGCCCTGGCCTCCCTGGCGGTCGCCTATCAGATCCCGCTCGTCCTGTTGATCTCCGAACGAGGGGCGCTCGGGGAGTTCAACATCGGTCAGGTCTGGTCGAGCCGCGTCGTTGCGCCGGTCTGTGCGGCGCTCGGAATTGCGCACCACGCGATCGAGCGCCTCGAGGACGTCGCGTTCATCCTCGACCGGTCGATCAAACAGGCCGTTGCGACCCAATCCCCGGTCGCGCTCGTGCTCTCCCCGCTCCTGACCGGCGGCAAGGTGTTCGCGGCGTGAGCGAGCGGATGGAGCGCATCGTCCTGATGCGCCGGCTGACCGCGATGCTGCACGACGAAGCCGTCATCGGCGGGATCGGCAACACCAACTTCGATCTGTTCGCCGCGGGCCATCGGTCGCAGAACTTCTACATGCTGGGCAGCATGGGGCTCGCCTTCCCGATCGCGCTGGGCGTCGCGCTGGCACAGCCGCAGCGCAAGGTGATCGGGATCG
>JBEKLD010000173.1:0-6010 GCA_050010375.1 Vulcanimicrobiaceae bacterium | reverse complement strand
GATGTAAGCCAGCCCACCGAGGATCGAACTCGCCTGTGGTACCGTTATGAGTACGATGCGACGTGGAACGTGGCTGGCCGGGATCGGTGGACTCTGCGCGTTGCGCGCGCTGCCGGCGCGCGCGGCCCAGGGTACGGTGACCCACACCGATGCCGAATGGCGCCGGCTGCTCTCGCCGCAAGCGTACGACGTGCTGCGCCACGAGGGAACCGAGCCACCGTTCTCCAGCCCGCTCGACGAGGAGAAGCGGGCCGGAACCTACTTCTGCGCCGGCTGCGCCCTGCCGCTGTACTCATCGAAGACGAAGTTCGACAGCGGGACCGGTTGGCCGAGCTTCTGGGCGCCGCTCCCGCACGCGATCACGACGCGAAGCGACACCTCGCTGCTGATGGTGCGCACCGCCGTCCAGTGCGCGCGCTGCGCCGGCCACCTCGGCCATGTCTTCGACGACGGACCGCCGCCGACGGGACTGCGCTACTGCATGAACGGCGTCGCGCTCGCGTTCCACCCGGCCTGAAGCTGTTCCGGACTCGCTTCGGGTGAGAGCTCCTGGGCGACGTAGCCGTCCTGGTTGAGGATGAACACGCGCGTGTCGTGGTCGCGGTACCGTGAGCCGGGGTCGAACGAGCCGAGATCGGCGTAGAACGCACGCAGATCGTCCGTTCGCCCGGTCACTCCCGTGATGAGCCCGCTCCACGGGCGTACATAGCGATGCAGAACGGACGGGGTGTCGTAGCGGGGTTCGACGGTCACGAAGAACGCATCGGGACGACGGTCCGGTCTGGCTGCGGCCAAGGCGATCGCAAGGCGCGACAAGGTCAGCGGGCACTCGTCGCGACAGCGCGTGTAGCCCAACACGACGACGGTGCCGCGCGCTGATCGGCCGATCACGATGCGCTCTTCCCGATCGTTCACCAGCGGAACGCTCCCGAGCCGGTGCACCGCGATCGATCCGTCGAACCCTTGAAGGCCGGTCCGATCGACCGTGAAGGTCAGCGCGGCGGCTCCGATGAGGAGCGCGGCCGCTGCGACGATCAGCAGCGCGTGAGAGAATCGCGTCATACCGGCACCGGTGCCGCGCTCGGGACGCGAATGGGAAGATTGATGAGGGCACTGGCGTAGCCGACGGCGATCAGGGCGGCCCACATGATCTGGTAGGAGCCGGTCTGCTGCAACGTCACCCCGCCCAGCCACGCACCCAGGAACGAGCCGACCTGATGCGCGAGAAAGCACGCTCCGAACAGCGCGCCGAGGTTGCCGATGCCGTACATGCGCGCGATGATGCCGTTCGTGAGCGGAACCGTCCCCAGCCACGCCAAGCCCATGACGGAGGCAAAGGCGAGCGTCGTCGCTGCCGTCGGCGGCACCGCGACGAAGACGGCGATCGCGGTCGAGCGGATGACGTAGAGGACCGCCAGGAGGTTCTGCGCGGGAAAGCGGTCCATGAGCTTTCCGAAACCGAACGTCCCGATGATGTTGAAGAACCCGATCAGTGCGAGCGCGGAGGCGCCGATGCTGGCGGGGATGTGACAAAGGCTCAGGTATGTCGGCAGGTGGATCGCGACGAACGCCAACTGAAAGCCGCACGCGAAGAAGCCGACCGTGAGAAAGACGTAGTTGCGGTCGCGTAGCGCAACGAGGATCGCGGCCAACGAGGATGTGTTGCCCACCTGCGGCCTCGGTGCATTCGGGCGCCCCTTCAGCCACAGCCCCGCCGGCAACGCGATCAGGGCGAACGCTGCCAGCACGATCAGCCCCCGTTGGAAGCCCGAGAGCGAGATCGCCGTTTGCGCGAGGGGGATGAGGCCGACTTGGCCGAGGGAGCCGGCCGCGGCCGCGAGCGCGGTCGCCGTCGCACGCTGTTTGTCCGTCGCGGCGCGGCTCACGGCGGACATCACGACCGCGAAGGTCGTGCCGCTTTGCGCGAGGCCGACGAGGAGCCCGAAGCCGAACACGACGGTGAAGATGCTCGGGTGGATCGCGACGAGGGCCAGACCCGCCGCATACAAAAGGGCACCCCCGGCGACGATCACCGGTGGGCCGTAGCGATCGGAGAGACTGCCGACGATCGGCTGCGTGAAGCCCCAGACCAGATTCTGGAGTGCGAGCGCGAGGGCGATCAGCGCGAGCGACGCCGCGTGCGATCCCGAGATCGGGGCGAGGAACAGGCCGAACGTCTGCCGGATGCCGAGCCCGACCGACATGATCAAGGCGCCGGCGGCGACGACCATCGTGAGTCGCGTGCCGCGTGCGTCTGCGTTCGCCAAGGGAATTACTTGCATGGTGACCTCCGACGCCACACCGTTGGCGCCGCCAGGTAGACCGCCCGGTAGAGATAGCAAGAAAAAGTCTACCGGTGTGTCTACTTCCGATGCGAAAATCGAGGCGCATGGTACGGGCAGAAGAGGCCATCACGATCTCGAGCTGCGCCGCGAGCGATCTCGTGGCGGTGAGCACGTTCGCGCGTGCAAGTTCGTCAAGGCGCGCGGGTACGGCCGAGAGAGCGGCTGGGAGCGCCGTTAGGCGACCTGACGGTCAGGTGCGCATTCGAGCGCGAGCAGGCGGAGCGCAAGCCGTCGTGCCGCGATCACCGGCTCGAGCGTGCCGCGCTTGGTTCCGGCCGCGAGCGCGCCGTCGAACAGCACGTCGAGCTCTTCGGCGACCGCGACCGGATCGCGCGCGCCCGCCTCGCGGACGCGACGCTCGAACCACCGGCGGCGCTTGGCCAGGAGTCGTTCGATCTCTAGGCGCGCCGGGTGGCGTCGATCGGTCAACTCGGCGCTGAAGATGATGAAGGGGCAGCCGCGAAACGCGCTCTCGGTGAGGAAGTCGACCAGTGCGTCGAACGCGCCGCGCACGCGCTCGAGCGGCGTTCCGTCGCTCGGGAAGGTGACGTTCGGCGCACAGCGCAGGGCCTCGGCGATGAGCTCGTCCTTCGAGCGGAAGTGGTGGTAGAGCGTGCGTTTCGTGACGCCCGCTTTGTCGGCGATGCGATCGACGCCGACGCGGTGGATGCCCTCCGCGTAGAAGAGACCCGCCGCCACGGCGGCGATGTGCTCCTTGAGGACGCGGCCTCGAGGTCCGTGCAGCATGCGAAGGACTGCGCCGGGCGAAGTAGACCGACCTGTCTACTTCCGTCTCCGACCTCGCGTCAGATCTGGAAGTCGAGGAAGTCCTGATCCATCGTGCGGCCGGGCAGGTCGTGCGTGCGTCCGACGACCCGCGCCGGGACGCCGGCGACGGTCGTGTACGGTGCGACCGCGCGCAGCACGACGCTGCCCGCACCGATCTTCGCACCCTCGCCGATGGTGACGTTGCCGAGGACCTTCGCGCCGGTCGCGAGCAAGACGCCGCGGCCGATCTTGGGATGCCGGTCGCCGCTCTCTTTGCCGGTTCCGCCGAGCGTGACGTTGTGCAGGATCGAGACGTCGTCGCCGACGACGGCGGTCTCGCCGATGACGACGCCGGTCGCGTGGTCGACGAAGATCCCGGAGCCGATGCGCGCGGCGGGATGGATGTCGACCGCGAAGGCGTCGGAGATGCGACCTTGCAAGTAGAGTGCCAGCGAGGACCGGCCGGCAACCCACAACGCGTGCGCGACGCGATACCATTCCAGGGCCGTGAAGCCCTTCGCGTAGAGGAACGGCGTCACGTGGTCCGGATAGGCGGGGTTGCGCTCGATGCTGGCGGTGAGGTCGAGCGCCGCGGTCTCGGCCAACGACGGATCGGCGGCGAACGCGTCGGCGGCCAGCGTCTCTAAGCGCGGGGCGTCGAAGTCGGCGTCGGCGAGCTTGGCGGCGAGCACGACGGCGAGTGCTTCGGCGAACGAGGCCGGCTCGAGGATGGAACGGCGCAGCAGCGGGGCCAGGATCGGCTCGGCCGCGGCGATTCGCTCGGCGTCGGCGCGCAGCGCGTCCCAGACCCGAGGGGTCGCGGGCGTGCGCGGGGGCGTCTGCAGCGCCGACTCTCCTAGACTCATGTCCGCTGTGACCCCGCTCGCGGCGAGGTTCGTTTCAGCCCCGCAGGGGTTCGCGCGCGAGGCGAGCGATATCGGGAGCGATGCGTCCGTTGGCCCGCCGCTTCGCCGCCTCTGCCGGCGTCGCGCTCGCGCTGCTGCTCGCGGCGCCGGGCGCGAGCGCCGAGGTCGTCGACGCCGGAGCGGCCGGGCACCTGCTGATCCTGATGCCGGTCGCGACGCCGCGTGCCGCCGTCCTGTTGATCCCCGGCGGCGACACCCGCCAGCACATCGGCGCCGACGGCGCGCCGACCGGGAAGGCGGATAACTTCCTCGTCCGCTCGCGCCAACTGTTCGTCGATCGTGGTTTCGTGGTCGGCCTGGTCGAGAATCCCGACGAACTCGGCGCGGCGCTCGCGGCGCTCGCGCAGCGCGCGACGCCGGTGATTCTGGTCGGGACGAGTCGCGGGACGATCCCCGCGATCGCGAACGCCCTGCGCTACCCGGCGGCCGTCGGCGGGGTCGTCCTGACCTCGACGGTCGACGACGCGCTGCGCCAGCCGCTGGAGCGCATCACCGCGCCGGTGTTCGTCGTGCACGCCTCAGACGACGGTTGCCGATCCTCGCCGCCGTGGGTCGCGCGCGATATCGGAAAGCGTTTGCCGCAGGCGACGGTCGCCGTGCTCGCCACGCACTCGGCGTTGGTGAGCGCACCCTGCGAGGCGCTTTCGCCGCACGGCTACCTGGGCATCGAGCCCGCGATCGTCGATCGCATCGCGACCTGGATCGAGGCCCTGCCCCACCCGAACTGACGGTGCGCTTAGCGCGCCGCCGCGGTCGCGCGGCGACCACGCAGGTGGTGCTCGTCGGTGAAGAGCGGCGAGGAGATCAAGAAGTCGGCCGTCGCGCGGTTGCACGCGATCGGTACGTTGTAGAGCACGGCCAGGCGCAGCAGCGCTTTGACGTCGACGTCGTGCGGCTGCGTGGTCAGCGGGTCCCAGAAGAAGACGACCAGATCGAGCTGGTGCTCGACCAGCATCGCGCCGACTTGCGCGTCCCCGCCGAGCGGCCCCGAGAGCAGCAGCTCGATCGAGAGCCCGGTCACTTGCGAGATCTGCGTCCCGGTGGTCCCGGTGGCGATCAATTCGCAGCGTCCGAGCGTGCCGCGGTTGAACGCGGCCCAGTCCGTCAGGTCGTCTTTCCGGGCGTCGTGCGCGATCAGGGCGATCCGAGGCGCCCCGACACGCTGGAGCGGAACGGTGTCCATGCGACCATCCTAGCAGCTTCCACGGGAGATGCCAGCGCGGTTTTGTCGCTTTCCCGGCGAGAAACTTTCTTTCGTTAAGCGAACGACAACCAACGACGAGCGCTACGGCACGCGGAACAAGGGCAGCATCGGTTTGACGCCCTGGCCGCTCGCGGCAGCGAGCCCTAGGTAGTCGTGGATCCCGAAGGCGTCTTCGATCGTGCGCAGCAGCGAATAGTGGCTGTACGGCGTTGGATCGGCGACGCCGCGCGGCCCGTGGTTGGTGATGACGATCGTCGGGATGTGCCCGCCGGCGAAGATCGACGACACGGTCGATGCGCTGCCGCAGCAGTCGCTGGTGGAGGTATCGCTCTCGTCCCAGGTCACGACGATCGCGACGTTGTCGGCCGACGACCACAGCGACGAGCCGACGATCGTGTTCACCTCGTTGATCGTCCAGTTGTCGCCGCGCCGGATCAGCGGGCCGCTCGGCTCGAAGGTGCAGTCGGCCGGGACGTTCGGACCGGCCTCCATCCCGTGCATGTCGTCGCACAGGTTGCCGATGATGTAGCCGAAGTTCGGTGCCGTGCCCGCGTCGAGGTCGTGCTGCAGGGCGTCGAGCCCGACCAGGTGTTCGTTGCGGCGCGGGTCGACGATGACCGAGCGGAAGTTGAGAAAGCCGGAGTGCTTGGACACATACCATGGCGGCGCGTTCGCTTCGCTCGCACCGGTGACGGCCAGCGAGCCGGTGGTGGGGATGCTCTCGTAATAGCCCTTCCAGGTGAGGCCGGCGGCGGTCAACTGCGTCG
>JBEKLD010000172.1:0-6032 GCA_050010375.1 Vulcanimicrobiaceae bacterium | reverse complement strand
CCCAGGCTGCTGGTGAACCCCGTTGGACTGCTGCTGGTCCCGGCCGCGTACGCGTCGAGCTGCGGCGTCACGGTGCCGGCGCTGTCGTTTTCGTTGAAGTTCTCCACCGCGACCGCGCCGCTGCTCGAGACGTCGAAGCCGAAGTTGCCCGCCTGGCTGCCCGGGATGCCCGAGAAGGTCGTCACCGTGCCGAAGCCCGTGCCTGCGGTCCACTGCGAGCGGTACACCGTGTCGAGGTTTTGGTCGGCGATGAAGAGCTGGTCGGCTGTGTCGAACCGGGCGTTGCTGAACCCCTCCGTCGTGCTCGTGAGGCTCCCGGTCTGCAACGAGAAGCTCGTGTTGTAGACGAGCGCCTTCGAGTCGTTCGACTGGTTGATGCCCACCGGCGCGATGACCGTCTGCGAGAGCGTGACGGTGAAGGGCGCGGTCGACGGCGAGAGGTTGTCACCGTAGTGACGAACGCCGGCCCCCGACGTGTGGGCGTGCGCCAAGCCGGGCGAGATCGTGATCGTCGACCCGCTCACCCCGGTGACCTTGACGCTCTCCTGGAGCAAGGTCGAGCCGCTGAAATTCTCGTAGTCGAGGATGAGATTCTGGCCGATGAAGATCGTCCCCGAGGTGATGCTGACCGTGAACGAGGTCGCGCCGGACGCTGGGGAGTCGGTTAGCGTCGCGGTGACGTCGGTCGCGGCGGCTGGATCGGAATCCGCGACGACGTTCAGCGTAGTGCAGCTGCTCGAGGGGGTGACGGTCAGCGTGCCACTGCTGATCGTCGAGGTCGATCCGCTGCAGCCGCTGTTCGCGGCGTGGTTGAAGGCCGGCTGGCCCGGCTGCGAGCCGAACGCGGTCCCGTGCTTGTCGACCACGCTGAGCGTATATGTCTCGGCCGAGGTACCGTTCACGCTGAACCCGGCCGACTGGCTGCCGGTCTCGCCGTTGGACGCCGTCACGGTGACGGCGCCGGGGTTGGCGTCGAGGGTGATCGGCGAGCCGGAGGTGCCGAACTGGTTGGCGTGGCCTTCGAGGACCGCTTCGGAGACGAGCGTCTGGGACATCAGATTCCCGCCCGCGCTCACCGCGTCGTAGGTGCCGAGCTGGATCTCGTCGGTCCCGATGGGGAGCTGCACCGAGATGGTGCAGGTGTAATCTGCCGAGGTAACCGTGCTGCACGGGGCAGTCCCGGGCGTCACGTTGGTCGTCGCGGCGGTGTCGGCGACGGCCACGCCGCCGACTTCGAGAACGAGGATGGATACAGACCGCACGCTCGCCGGGATGTACGCCGGCGACCGGCGGTTCGTCGCGGTGGGCGCCGAGCCCGGGGCGGGGATCGTCAGCGTTAGCGTCGCCGCCGCCGTCGGCCCGCTGTAGGCCGGGGGTGTCGCCCCGCTGGTCGGGGTCGGCGCCGGAAGGTATGACCCATGCGCGCCGCCGCCACCGCAGCCGGTGATCGTGGTAACCGCGATTCCGACCAGCGCGGGGAGCAGAAGCAAACGCAGACGGACCATTGAACCTTCCCGGTAGGCTCGCACTGCCAGCGAGCGAGCGAGCCTCGGCGCGGATACACACGCGTACGCCTCGTCTAGGGGGCGGTGCGTCGACCGTCGTTCGCCCTGCGGGAGCCCGCTCCTGGGCGCTCGGCTCCCTTGGAGGGCTAGACGTGGGCTCCGAGCGGAGGAGAAGCCTGCCCCGGACGGCGGATAGAGCGCCATGGACACCCGGAAGCCCACCTCCCGGCGCTCGGCCTTACGGCTCATCGCAGCCGCCCCGGTCCTGCTGATCGGCGCCCTCCCGTCGCTGGCGGCCGCGCAGAGCATCGCCGCGCTCAAGCAGCAGTACCAATTCCGAAAGTTTTCCATGAACCGCAAGCAGAAGTGCTTCTTCTGCGCGCACTACACGCGGGTGACGCGCGTGATGGGCACCTGCAGCGTGCTGCAGACGCAGGTCAACTGGGAAGGCCACTGCACCGCCTTCACCGCCAAGGCTCTCTGACCGGCGGCGGGACGGAGCCTGCGGCCGCCGCCGCGAACGATTCTCGGTCATGGCTACGGACCGGATCGACATCCGCCACGTCGCGCGGTTGGCGCGGTTGGCGCTGACCGAGGATGAGGTCGCGCTCTACGGGGCGCAGCTCGGCAACCTCATGTCACACGTCGACCAGCTGACCCAACTCGATACCGACGAGGTGCCGGCGACGGCCCAGGTGATCCCGTCCCGTAACGTCCAGCGGCGCGACGTCCTGCGGCCCGAGACGGCGCTCACCCAGCAACAGGCGCTGGCCAACGCGCCGCAGGCGCAGCTCGGGTTCTTCCGCGTCCCGCGGATCATCGGCGAGGAGGCGTAGTGGATCCGCTGCGCGACTCCGCCGCCGCCCTGGCGCGCGCCGTCAACGCCCGCGAGCTGGCCGCCGCCGAGATCGCCGAAGCCGTCCTGGCCAACGTCGAGCGGGTCGACGCGAGCCTGTACGCATTCCGAACCCTGACGCCCGAGCTGCTGCGCGAGCAGGCGCGGCGGGTCGACGCGCGCGTCGCCGCCGGCGAGCGGCTTCCGCTCGCCGGCGTCCCGGTCGCGATCAAAGACAACATGTGCGTGACCGGGACACCGACGACGGCCGGCTCGAAGATCCTCGAGGGCTTCGTGGCACCGTATACCGCGACGGCCGTCACGCGACTGCTCGACGCCGGCGCGCTGCCGGTCGGCAAGACGAACCTCGATGAGTTCGCGATGGGCTCCTCGGGGGAGAACTCGGCCTACGAGAAGCCGCGCAATCCGTACGACCTCGAGCGCGTCCCCGGCGGGTCGTCGGCGGGCAGCGCGGCGGCGGTCGCCGGGTTCGAGACGACGATCGCGCTGGGCAGCGACACCGGCGGGTCGATCCGCGAGCCGGCGGCGTTCTGCAACATCGTCGGCTTCAAGCCGACCTACGGTCGCGTCTCGCGCTATGGGCTGATCGCCTTCGCCTCCTCGCTCGACCAGATCGGGCCCTTCGCGCGCAGCGTCGAGGACGCGGCGCTGACCTACGACGCGATCGCCGGACACGACCCGCTCGACGCGACCAGCGTCGACCGGTTGGTCGAGACGGCGGTGCACGCGCTGCGCGACGACCTGCGCGGCGTGCGCGTCGGGATCGTCAAGCAGTTCGATCTCGGATCGCTCGCGCCCGACGTGCGCGCGTGCTACGAGACGGCCTACGCCGATCTCGAAAAGCTCGGCGCGACGTTGGTCGAGGTCGAGCTGCCGACGGCCGACTACGGCGTCGCGACCTACTATCTGATCGCGCCGGCGGAGTGCTCGTCGAACCTGGCGCGCTTCGACGGCGTGCGCTACGGGCTGCGGGTCGACGGGGCCGACGTCGGCGAGATGTACGAGCGCACCCGCGAGGCCGGCTTCGGCCCCGAGGTCAAGCGCCGCATCCTGATCGGCACCTACGCGCTTTCGTCGGGCTACTACGACGCCTACTATCTCAAGGCGCAAAAGGCACGCACCCGCTTCGCCCAGGACTACGCGCGCGCGTTCGAGCGCTGCGACGTCATCGTCTCCCCCGCCGCGTCGACCCCGGCCTTCCGCTTCAACGCGAAGTCCGATCCGGTCTCGATGTACTTGATGGACTACTACACGATCCCGATCTCGCTGGCCGGCCTGCCCTCGCTCTCCGTCCCCTGCGGCGCCGTGGTCCCCGAGGACGGCAGCCGCCCGATGCCGCTCGGCCTGCAGCTCGCCAGCCCGCTCTTCACCGAGCGCGAGCTGCTCGGCTACGCCCACGCGTACGAACGCGCCACGCGCCATGCGGAAAAGCTGAGCCCCGTCGAGAGCGTCAGCGCATGAGCACCGTCACCTCGCCCGGCGACGTCGTCGTGACCCCCGAGATGCTGGCCAAATACGAGCCGGTGATCGGGATCGAGTGTCACGTCGAGCTGAAGACCGTCTCGAAGATGTTTTGTGGGTGTCCGAACGAATTCGGCGGCGCGCCGAACACGCGGGTCTGCCCGGTCTGCCTAGCGCTGCCGGGCGCGTTGCCGGTGCCGAACGAAGCGGCGATCCTCCACGTGATCCGCGCGGGCCTCGCCTTCGGCGCGACGATCCCCGAGCACTCGAAGTTCGACCGCAAGAACTACTTCTATCCGGACATGCCGAAGAACTACCAGATCTCGCAATACGACATGCCGCTGACGCAGGGCGGCGTCGTGCACTACTGGCTCGAGGACGGATCGCGCGGCTCGTGCCGGCTGACGCGCATCCACCTCGAGGAAGACACCGGCAAGTCGACGCACGCCAGCGCCGACGGCCGGCTGGCCGGCGCGACCTCGTCGCTGGTCGACTTCAACCGGGCCGGCGTCCCGCTGATGGAGTGCGTCGGCGAGCCCGACCTGCGCAGCGCCGACGAAGCGGTCGGGTTCCTCGAAACGCTGGCGCGCACGTTCCGCGAGCTGGGCGTCTCCGACGTGAAGATGGAGGAAGGCTCGCTGCGCTGCGACGCCAACGTCTCGGTCCGCCTGCGTGGCGCGAGCGAGTACGGGACGAAGGCCGAGATCAAGAACATGAACTCGTTCCGCAGCGTGCGGCGCGCGATCGCCTCGGAGATCGCGCGGCAGATCGCCGTCCTCGAGAGCGGCGGCCGGGTCGTCCAGGAGACGCGCGGCTGGGACGAGGCGGCGGGCGTGACCCACAGCCAGCGCTCGAAAGAAGAGGCCCACGACTACCGCTACTTCCCCGATCCCGACCTCGTCCCGCTCGACGTCGCGCGGGAGGACGTCGAGCGGCTGCGCGCCGCGCTCCCGGCGCTGCCGTACGCGCGCTTCGAACGCTACGTCGACGAGTACGGGATCGACGTCAGGCGCGCGACGCAGTTGCTCGAGGACGTCCGGCTGTGCGGCTTCTTCGACGCGGCCGTCGCGGCGTCGGGGAACGCGCTGGCGACGCTGGCGTTCGTGCTCGGTGACCTCTCGCGCCTGGCGAACGAGTCGGGGACGCACCTCACCGACGGCAAGGTCACACCGGCGGCGCTGGCCGAACTGGTCGCGCTGACCTCGTCGAACGCGATCAACTCCAAGGGCGCCAAGCAGGTCCTGGAGACGCTCTGGAAGGACGGCGGCTCGGCGAAGACGATCGTCGAGCGCGAGGGGCTTCGTCAGTTGAACGACCCACTAGAACTTGTCAGCATAGTCGATGAAGTCATCGCGTCTAATCCAAAATCAGTCGGCGACTATAAGAGGGGCAAGGAGAACGTACTAGGCTTCCTTACAGGGCAAGTGTTGAAGCGCTCTCAGGGGCAAGCCAACCCGGAGCTTACCAGGAATATCATCACGGAGCGGCTTACGGTCCAATTCGCCGATCTTTGCGCGCAACTTGCTGTGCCTAGCAGCAAAGGGTCCCTAAGCGGTGCTCTTCAGGTTGCGGGAGACCCCGAGGTTTTCGTCGCGCCCGTTCTTGCACAAGTGCCCACTGATGAGCGACCCTTTGCGGCGGAGATACTGTTTGTACGAGCGTCAGCTGCGGTCGGCAAGAGTACGATGGCGCGTAGGCTTTCGGCACAGCGTCACGCCCCGCTCTTGGATCTCAGCCAGGTGCGCGTCGCGACAGACTCCCTCCGAGGCATGGTCGCGGGCGTATATGCCGACGGGAGCGGCACAGCCGCGTTCCATCGTGGCGACCTACCGATCATCGTTGATGCCCTTGACGAAGGCATACTTGTCTCGCAGCCAAACGCCCTGGAAGATTTCCTTACCTCCGCTGCAACATTTGTAGAATCAGATCGCCAAACGACAGATCGCCCAAAGCTCATATTCTTTGGCCGAGCGGACGCAATAGAACGAGCGGAGATAGCGTTCAGCGGCTATGCACCCGAGGTGAAGACACGCTCATTTAGCGTGCGCCTCTTCGATTCGGTTGGCGCCACAGAGCTCATTAAGCTATACGGAAGACGAAAAGCGAAGTCACCATCAGTTTGGGATAAAAATCCGGCGCCATTGAACGCAGCTATACAAGCTTTCTTTATAGCAATTGCACGGGCGCTTTCTGTCGCTCCAGCGGATCTG
>JBEKLD010000171.1:0-6086 GCA_050010375.1 Vulcanimicrobiaceae bacterium | reverse complement strand
AAAGTGTGGGAGGTGCTCGACGCGATGGCGCAGCGGCTGGGGATCGCACCGTTGGAGCGCTTCACGGTCGCCTGAGCGCCGGCTCGCTGCAGATGAACGTCGTGTGAAAAACGGGGCCGGCGCGCGACCTGGGTGCATAGCGCCGCCGTTTTGGGGATATTCGTTCTTCCCCATTGCATTGCCATAATTCGGAGGTATCGATATCACGATGACGATCGCACACGGGCGGCGCATCCTGGCTACGTTGCTGCTCAGCGCCACGGCGCTGGCGGGCAGCGCGAGCGCCGCGTCGGCGCAGTGGTGGCACGGCAATCCGCCGCCGCCGCGCTACGAGCATCATCCCTACCGCTCCGGCTACACCTGGGAGCCGGGCCACTACGCGTGGCAGGGCGGTGCCTGGATCTGGATCGGCGGCGTCTACGTCGGCGTCCAGCCGGGTGGCTACTATGTCCCGGGCCACTGGGTAGTCGGGCCGTACGGACGGCGCTGGGTCCCCGGCCACTGGCGCTAGCCGAAACCGGGGTTTGCGCGGCGCGCGACGTAACGAGGGCGGGTGAGTGAAGCCTTCGTCGTCGACGCGCTGCGCACGCCCATGGGGCGCTACGCCGGTGCGCTCGCACCCGTTCGCCCCGACGATCTGAGCGCGCGGGCGATCCGCGCGCTCGTCGATCGCACCGGCATCGAGCCGGCCATCATCGACGACGTCTTCTGGGGCGCCGCGAACCAAGCCGGTGAAGACTGCCGCAACGTCGGCCGGATGGCGACGCTGCTGGCCGGTCTGCCGACCAGCGTCCCGGGCGCGACGTTCAACCGCTTGTGCGGGAGCGGTTTGCAGGCGCTCAACTCGGCCTATCACGCGATCGCGGCGGGGATCATCGACGTCGCGATCGCCGGCGGTGCCGAATCGATGTCGCGCGCGCCGTTCGTGATGCTCAAGGCCGAGAAGGCCTACGACCGCGCACCGGAGATCCACGACTCGACGCTCGGCAACCGGATGGTGAATCCACGCCTGGCGGCCATGTATCCGCCGATCACGCTCGGCGAAACGGCGGAGAACGTCGCCGAGCAGTATCACGTCACGCGCGAGGACCAGGACCGCTTCGCCTACGCGAGCCAGATGCGCTACAAGGCGGCGGCCGAGGCGGGCCGCTTCGCCGATGAGCTGGTCCCGGTACACGTCGAACAGGGGAAGAAGACGTACGACGTCACCGTCGACGAGGCGCCGCGCCCCGACACGACGCTCGAAGGGTTGGCGAAGCTGCAGCCCGCGTTTCGCAAGGGCGGCACCGTCACCGCCGGCAATTCATCGCCGCTCAACGACGGCGCGGCGGCGCTCTTGGTCTGCAGCGCCGAGGCGCTGACGAAGTACGGCTGGACGCCGCTGGCGCGCTTCGTCACCTCGGCGACGTTCGGCGTCGATCCGAGCGTCATGGGGATCGGCCCGATCGGCGCGACCCGCAAAGCGCTCGCGCGCGCGAAGCTCGAGGCCGGCGCGCTGGACCTGGTCGAACTGAACGAGGCGTTCGCGGCGCAGAGCGTCGCCTGCGTGCGTGAGCTGGGCCTCGATCCCGACCGGGTGAACGTCAACGGGGGCGCGATCGCCCTGGGTCACCCGCTGGGCTGCAGCGGCGCCCGCATCACGACGACGCTGCTCCACGAACTGCGCCGCCGCGGCGGACGCTACGGCCTAGCGACGATGTGCATCGGCATGGGCCAAGGCATCGCCACGCTCTTCGAACGCGTCTGACCTGTTGAATCAGCGTATGTCGTGACATCGGGTGCCGGTCTCGTGCGACGGGTTTGCTGCTCGGTAAGGATCGTGGCGGCGATGCTCGCTGCCTTGTTCGTACCGATCCCCGCGCACTCCGAAATCACACGTGCGCTATCGATCAATTCCGTCATCGCACGCTCCGTAACGCAGAACGCTCTCGTCGCGCTGCTTGAACCAGCAGACGTCATCATAGCCAGTCCGATCGTGGTAATTGGCACAGTACAGGTCCGCCGCCAGGCAGGCACCGCTCGCGGTGAAGCAATTGAAATCGCAGCCTCGACGATGTCGCCACTCGTCCGTAGGCACAGCCCGATTGATCTGGATCTCTCTTCGCTGCGGCTCGAACTCGGGCAGTACACACAGGTCCTGGCAGGCCTGCGCTATAGGCCGGCTGACGGCGCATTTGCTTGGATGCTGACCGCGGGGCGTGACGGCTTACTCTTCCCAGAAGGCAGCGATTTCGCACGCATTCTCCCCGACGGGACCCTGCAGCGTGTTCCCAGTCCCGCAGCGATCCGCTGCTCGTTATCTACCTCCTCATGCTACGTTTCGGAGTTAGCAGCGCGCGGAATCGTTACCCCTTTGGAGCGAAGAGCGTTCGCCCACCGAAAGGTCGACGATCCTCTGCTCCCGCTACTCTATCTCGTGGCGTATCGCGCCAACCTCGTTCGACGATTTCCTACGCGTCGCTGCGTCGAGCCGAAGTGGAGCTGCGCATCGAGTTCCGTGTACCGCCAACTACTCCACTACGGGTTGAGTATCTAAAGATGCGCTACGAGCGGTAGCCGTTCCCAGAGCGCGGGCCGGCGGCGGTCGCGACGGGTGGGAAGGTGCGGCTGCGGACGTCGAGGGCGTAGGCGCGCAGGGCTTCGGTTGCGAGGTCGCCGAGCTGGGCGTACTGCTTGGCGAACGGTGGCGACTCGGGATAGAGGCCGAGCACGTCGTGCAGGACGAGCACCTGACCGTCGCAGTGCGAACCGCTGCCGATCCCGATCGTCGGGATCGCGATCTGCGCGGTGATCGCCGCGGCGATCTCTTCGTCGACCATCTCCAGCACGACCGCGAAGGCGCCGGCCTCCGCGATCGCGTGGGCGTCGCGCAGCAGCTGCTCGCGCTCGCGCTTGCGGCGGAATCCGCTGCCCAGGGCCGCGGTTTGCGGTAGAACGCCGATGTGGGCGCAGACCGGGATCTCGGCATCGACGATGGCGCGGATGCGCGGCGCGGCGGCGGCGCCGCCTTCGAGCTTCACCGACGAGGCGCCGGAGCGCTTGATCAGCTCGGAGGCGCTCGTCACCGCGAGGTCGTCGGAGGCCGCGTAGGTACCGAAGGGCAGGTCGACGATCACGTGCGCCCGCTCGGTCCCGCGGATGACGGCCGCCGCATGGCGGACCATGTCGACCAGCTCGACCGGAAGCGTCGAAGAGTAGCCCAAGACGACCTGACCCAGCGAGTCGCCGCAGAGCAACACGTCGATCCCGGCCGCCTCGGCGCAGCGGGCGAACGGGGTGTCGTAGGCGGTCACGACGGGGAAGGCCGCGTCCTTGCGGGCCGAGATCTGCGTGGCTCCCAGGCGGGACATCAGCGGCGCCCCCGCCGGCCGGACGAGGGTGCGAGGGACGGTGGCGGCGCGCCGCGGTGGTGGACCATGCCGGCTCGCTTCGCCGTCACCCGGCTCAGTCCGGTGCCAAGCGCAGTACGACCTCGTCGAGCGGGAGGAAGCCAAGCGTCGCGTACAAGGGACGCGCTTCGTCGGAAGGGTGCAGCACCAAGCGCACCAGCGGGTACGCGCGGGCGTGCGCGAGCAGGGCGCCCATCAGCGCGCGCGCGAGCCCGCGCCGCCGCGCCGACGGTTCGACGTAGACGCCGTGCACGCGGCCTTCGTGTTCGGCCGGCGAGCTGGGGCGCGGGACAGCGGGGGCGATCAGCAGCGCGGCGCTCGCGACGGGCGCGCCGTCATCCTCGGCGATCCACGCCAGCAGCCGGCCGTCGCCGAGCGCGGCGCGCATCCAGCTCGTCCAGACGGCGATCTGCGGCTGCAGTTCCTCGCCCCAGCCACCGACCTCGCGCCACAGAAGGACGCGGTGCTGTGCCAGCAGCGGTGCGTCACTCGGCGTCGCGCGTCGGATCGGTCGGCTCACGCGCCGCGATAGGCCGGCGCGCGCTTGGCCCGAAAGGCCGCGATCCCCTCGGCGGCGTCGGCCGTCTGCGCCGCGATCGCTTGCATCTCGGCCTCGTACGCGAGCGCCGCGGTGACGTCGCCGAGGCCGTTGCGCACCAGCTCGCGCTTCGTCAGCCCCAATGAGCGCGGGGCGTGCGCGAGCGACGTCGCCAGCGCCAGCGCCTCGGGGACGACCCGGTTGGGTGGGACGACCTTCGTGCACAGGCCGAGCGCGTCGGCGCGACCGGCGTCGATCTTCTCCGAGAGCAGGCACAGTTCGAGCGCCTTCCCGTAGCCGATCATGCGCGGCAGCAGATACGAGACGCCGCTGTCGGGGACCAGGCCGATCTTCACGAAGGCGGTCGTGAACGACGCGCTCTCCGCGACGACGCGCAGATCGCAGGCCAGTGCCAGCCCGAATCCGGCGCCGGCCGCGACGCCGTTGACCGCCGCGACGACCGGCTTCTCGAGGCTGAGCAGCGCCAGCAACACCGGGTGGTAGCGCTCCTGCAGCGCGCGCGCCACGTCGAGCGCACCGTCGGACGTGAACACTTCCGGATCGTCGAGTGCTTGACCGGCGCAGAAGGCTTTGCCCGCCCCGGTCAGCACTAGCGCACGCACCTCGGGATCGCGCGCGAGAGCCCCGAGCGTGAAGTGCAGCGAGCGCAGCATCGCCGCGGTGACGGCGTTGTAGGCCTGCGGCCGGGCCAGCGTGACCGTCGCCACGCCGTCGGCGACTGCGACCGTGTGGTCGATCGGTGGCGTCATCGTCCCTGCCATGTCGGCCTCCGTTTGGAGAGGAAGGCGTCGATGCCTTCGCGCGCATCCTGCGTCTGCAAGAGTGCGTAGAATGCGCCGCGCTCGTCGAGCAGCGCGGTGTGGAGCGGATCCTCGAACGCGCGCGCGATCGCGCGCTTGGCGACTCGGACCGCGTGCGGCGCCATGCGGGCGAGCGCGCGCGCCAACTCGAGCGCGACCGGGACGACGCGCTCGGCCGGGACGCAGCGGTTCGCCAACCCGTGTGCTTCGGCGGCACGCCCGTCGATCTCGCGGCCGAGCAGGATCATCTCGGTCGCCAGCGTCTTGCCGACGGCGCGCGTCAGCCGTTGCGTCCCGCCTGCCCCCGGCATCACGCCGAGCCGGATCTCGGGTTGGCCGAGGCGCGCGTCCTCGGCGACGACGAGCAGATCGCAGGACATCGCCAGCTCGAGGCCACCACCGAGCGCGAGGCCGCGCACCGCGCCGACGATCGGCAGCGCCGTCGCCCAGAGGCGGTCCCACGTCTCCAGTCGCGGTCCGTCGGCCAAGAACTCGCCGACGTCGCCGCCGGCGGCGAACACGCGCTCGTCGCCGGTCAGCACGATCGCGCGCGTCACCCCGTCGGCGTCGCAGGCTTCGAAGGCCTCCGCGAGCTCGGCGAGGAGCGGGTTGGAGAGCGCGTTGAGGACGCGCGGGCGCGCCAGCCGAACGAGCGCGACGTGCTCTTCGGGCCGCTCGACGATCAGCGAGGATTCGCTCACAACGTCCTCCGGTCGATAACGCGCTTGGCCTTGCCGGCCTCGATCCGCTCGATCGTCCCCGGCCGCAGCACGCTGGTGCGCAGGGAGACGAGCAGCGTCTCGGTGAGACGTCCGGTGACGATCTGCGCGAGCTGCTCGACATCGTCGAAGACCGCGTCGGGCTGGTGCTCGACCTCGACCGTCAGCTGATCGAGTCCGTTGGGCGGCCGGTCGACCAGGATGCGGTAGTTCGGCGAGAGTTCCGGAAAGCGCAGCAGCACTTCTTCGACTGCCGAAGGGAAGACGTTGACGCCGCGGATGACGAGCATGTCGTCGACGCGCCCGGTGAACCAGTCGACGCGCGCGGTGGTGCGTCCGCAAGCGCAGCGCTCGCGGCTGAGGGTAGTGAGATCGCGCGTGCGGTAGCGCAGCACCGGCATCGCCTCGCGGGTGAGCGTCGTGAGGACCAACTCGCCGCGCTCGCCGTCGGGGAGCGGCTGGCCCGTCTCGGGGTCGACGATCTCGGCCAGGAAGTGATCTTCCTGGACGTGCATCCCGACCTGTTCAAGGCACTCCTGCGCGACGCCCGGGCCGATCACCTCGGTCAGCCCGTAGATGTTGGTCGCGCGCACGCCGAACAGCTCCTCGAGCGCGGCAC
>JBEKLD010000170.1:0-6094 GCA_050010375.1 Vulcanimicrobiaceae bacterium | reverse complement strand
CCCCGCGCAGCGCCAGCGGGATCAGCGCGATGATGATGACCGCGTTGAAGATGACCGCCGAGAGGATCGCGCTCTGCGGAGTCGCGAGCCGCATCACGTTCAAGGCGTCCATCTCCGGATAGGCGACCGAGAACATCGCCGGCAGGATCGCGAAGTACTTCGCGACGTCGTTGGCGATCGAGAAGGTCGTCAGCGCCCCGCGGGTCATCAGCAGCTGCTTGCCGACCTCGACGACCTCGATCAGCTTGGTCGGATCCGAGTCGAGATCGACCATGTTGCCGGCTTCTTTGGCTGCCTGGGTGCCGCTGTTCATCGCCAAGCCGACGTCGGCTTGCGCCAGCGCCGGGGCGTCGTTGGTGCCGTCGCCGGTCATCGCGACGAGCCGGCCCGCCGTCTGCTCGCGCTTGATCAGCGCCATCTTCGTCTCCGGCGTCGCCTCGGCCAGGAAGTCCTCGACCCCGGCCTCGCGCGCGATGGCGCTAGCGGTCAGCGGGTTGTCGCCGGTGATCATGACGGTGCGGATCCCCATCGCGCGAAGCCGGTCGAACCGCTCGCGCATGTTGGGCTTGAGGATGTCGCGCAGGTAGATCGCGCCCAGCACGCGCGTCTCGTCGGCGAGCAGCAGCGGCGTCCCGCCGGCGCGGGCGATCCGCTCGACGTCGCCGGCCAGCGGCACCGTCGCGGTGCCGCCCGAGGTCTCGCTGACCCAGGCCCGCACGGCGTCCGGCGCGCCCTTGCGCAGCTTGCGGCCGCCGGCGTAGTCGACCCCGCTCATGCGCGTGTAGGCGCTGAAGGGGACGATCGTCGCGTCGGCCGGGAGCTTGGCGTCGGTGCCGTTGAGATACGGCGTCGCGAGGGTGACGATCGAGCGTCCTTCGGGTGTCTCGTCGGCGAGCGAGGCCAGGTAGGCGGCGCGATACGCGGTCGCGGCGTCGACGCCCGGCGCCAGGATGATCTCGGTCGCCTGACGGTTGCCCAGCGTGATCGTCCCGGTCTTGTCGAGCAGCAGCGTGTCGACGTCGCCGGCGGCCTCGACGGCGCGCCCGCTGGTCGCCAGCACGTTGCGCTGCAGGACGCGGTCCATCCCGGCGATCCCGATCGCCGAGAGCAGCCCGCCGATCGTGGTCGGGATCAGACAGACCAGCAGCGCGATCAGGACCACGACGCTCGGCGTCGCGCCGGCGTACAGTGAGAACGGTGCCAGCGTCGCGACCGCGATCAAGAAGATGATGGTCAGCCCCGCCAGCAGGATCGAGAGCGCGATCTCGTTCGGGGTCTTCTGGCGCACGGCGCCCTCGACCAGCGAGATCATGCGGTCGAGGAACGACTCGCCGGGGTTCGCGCTGACCACGAAGACGATCCGGTCGGAGAGGACTCGCGTCCCGCCGGTGACCGAGCTGCGGTCGCCGCCGGCCTCGCGGATGACCGGCGCGGACTCGCCGGTGATCGCGGACTCGTCGACCGTCGCCGCGCCCTCGACGATCTCGCCGTCAGCGGCGATGATCTCGTTGGCCTCGGCGACGATCCGGTCACCCTTGCGCAGGCTCGAGGAGACGACGCGCTCTTCGCGGTCGCCAACCAGCCGGCGCGCGTAGGTGTCGGACTTGGTGCGGCGCAGGTACTCGGCCTGGGCCTTGCCGCGGCCCTCGGCCACCGCCTCCGCGAAGTTCGCGAAGAGGACGGTGAACCACAGCCACACCGAGATGACGACGTCGAAGCCGGCCCCGCCGTTCCGCGCGTCGCGGAAGGCATAGAAGAGGGTCGCGACCGCGCCGACCTCGACGATGAACATCACCGGGTTGCGCACCTGCGTGCGCGGGTCGAGTTTGACGAACGAGTCGAGGATCGCCGGGAGCACGATCTCCCGGTCGAACAGCGAGCGCTGACGGGGCGATACCGATACCATCAGAATGTCTTCCCTTTGAGCATCAGGAGGTGCTCGACGATCGGGCCCAGCGCGTCAGCCGGGAAGAAGGTCAGCGCACCGACGATCAGGATCACGCCGATCAGGAGCACGACGAAGATCGGCGAGGTCGTGGTGAACGTCCCGGCCGTCGGCGGGATCGACTTCTTGGCGGCCAGCGCGCCGGCCAGGGCGAGGACGGGGACGATCTCGGCCAACCGGCCGAACAGCATCGAGATCCCCATCGAGACGTCCCAATACGTGTTGCCGCCCAAACCGGCGAACGCGCTCCCGTTGTTGTTGACGCCCGAGGTGTAGGCGTAGAGGAGCTCGCTGAAACCGTGTGGGCCGGCGTTGTTGAGGGTCGACAGCGCCGTCGGCAGCACGGCCGCGATCCCGGCTGGGATCAGCGAGAACGTCGGGACGACCAGCACGGCGAGGATCGCATACTGGACCTCGCGCCGCTCGATCTTCTTGCCGAGGTACTCCGGAGTACGACCGACCATCAGGCCCGCGATGAAGACCGTTAGCACGACGAACTCGATCATCCCGTACAAGCCGCTGCCGACGCCGCCGAAGACGACCTCGCCGAGCTGCATGTTCACCAGCGGCACGAGGCCACCGATGGCGGTGAAGGAGTCGTGCATCGCGTTCACCGCGCCGCACGAGGTCGCGGTGGTCATGACCGCCCAGAGCGCGGAGGACGCGACGCCGAAGCGCGTCTCTTTCCCCTCCATGTTACCGCCGGGGACACCCAGCGTGTGGAAGATCGGGTTGCCGGCCGCCTCCGCCGCGTACGCGACGACGAGGCCCACGACGAGCATGATCCCCATGGCGGCGAAGAGCGCCCAGCCCTGGCGCTGGTTCTTCACGTAGCGCCCGTAGGTGTAGGTCAGTGCCGCCCCGATCAGGACCAACAGGAACAACTCGAAGAAGTCGCTCGAGCCGGTGGGATTCTCCCACGGCGAGGCGGAGTTCGCGTTGACGAAGCCGCCGCCGTTGGTCCCCAGCTCCTTGATCGACTCCATCGAGGCCATCGGCCCCTGCGGGATCGACTGCGCCGCGCCTTCGAGCGTCTTGACGGTCGTGTAGTCGTGGAAGTTCTGCGGGACACCCTGCCAGGCCAGGAACAGTGCGCCGACCAGCGAGATCGGCAGCAGCACGTAGAGGATCGAGCGGGTCAGGTCGACCCAGAAGTTGCCCAGCGTGGTAGCGTTGACGCGCGCGACGCCGCGGATCAGCGCGATCGCGATCGCGATGCCGGTGCCGGCCGAGACGAACATGTGCCAGGCCAGTCCGGCCATCTGCGAGAGGTAACTCATCGTCGACTCGCCCGAGTAGAACTGCCAGTTCGTGTTGGTCATGAACGAGACGGCAGTGTTCCAGGCGAGATCCGGCGCGAGGTTCCCGAAGTGCTGCGGGTTGAGCGGCAGGAACGCCTGCGTGCGCAGCAGCGCATAGAGGTAGGCGAAGCCGATCAGGCTGAAGGACAGGACGGCGAAGGCGTAGCCCTTCCAGCTCATCTCGCGGGCCGGGTCGATCCGGCAAATGCGGTACAGCGCGCGTTCGATCGGCCCGAACACCGGCGTCATCCACGTCCGGCCGCCTTCGAAGACGGTCGCCATGTAGCCGCCCAGCGGTTTGACGCACAGCCAGACGAGCGCGAAGAGAAGGATGGCTTGCAGCCATCCGATGAGGGTCATGTCAGCGAGCTCCGATCAGAAGCGTTCGGGACGCAGCATCGCATACGCGAGGTAGACGAGGCCGGCGACGGCGAGCAGGAGCCCGACGATGAGGTCGGCGCTCATATCCGCTCGCATCCGATCACATAGCGGTCGAGCAGCCAGAAGCACACCGCGCTCAGCACGAGGAGGCCGGCCTCGAGAACCAGGGGATTCATGCCCCCATCCTAATCCGCGGGCCGCGCCGGGGGGAGCCGTCCTTCGGACGATCCGAAGGGACGGACGGTGCCGCTCCGTACGGTCGCGAAGGGCGCGGCATGGCCGGCGGGGCGACGGAGGCGGCGCTGCGTGCGCAGTTAGGGCAGATCGAGGCGCGGCTGCGCACCGGCGGGTCGGCGGCGCTGCGCTTCCAGCGCGCGCAGCTGCTCGCCCGCCTGGGGCGCACCGACGAGGCGGAGGCGGGCTTCGCCGACGTGTTGGCGCGGGAGCCGCAGCACTTCGGCGCACTCAACGATCTGGCGCTGCTGCTCTACAACAGCGGGCGGCGGGGCGAGGCGCTGGGGCTGTTCGCCGACGCCGTCGAGCGCCACCCCACTAATGCGGTCGCGCACGCCAACTTGGGCTTCATGCTGCTCAAGGGCCGCGAACCGGAGCGCGCGCGGGCCGCCTACGAGACCGCGCTGCGGCTCGATCCGCACAACGCCGAGGCGCAGCGCGGGCTCGCGGCCGTCCGCACGCAGCTCGGCGAGGCGATCGGTGACGCCTCGAACGCCAGCGCGACGGCGGTCACCCCGTATCGCGGCCAGGGGAAGCCGGTCTCGGTCCTGCTGCTCGTCACGCTCGGGGCCGGCAACGTCGCCGCGGAACGTTTCCTCGACGACCGGGTCTTCGCGACGACCAAGTTGACCGTCGAGCTGCACGACGGGCCGCTGCCGCCGCACGACGTCGTCTTCAACGCGGTCGGCGACGCCGACAGTGCGGGGCCGGCACTCGAACGCGCTGCCGCGCTCCTGGCCGGCGCGCGCGGCCCGGTCGTGAACCTGCCGCAACACGTCGCGCTCAGCGGCCGGGCCTCGAACGCCGCGCGGCTGCGCGAGGTGCCCGGCGTGCGGACGGCGCGCACGGCGCTCGTCCCGCGCGCCGAGCTCGCCGGGCCCGAGGGCGTCGCGGCGCTGAGCGCGCGCGGTTTCACCTTCCCGCTCTTGCTGCGCTCGCCGGGCTTTCACACCGGCCAGCACTTCGAGTTCGTCGCGGCGCCGCGCGAGCTGGCGGTCGTGGTTAGCACGCTGCCGGGGGAGGCGTTGCTCGCGCTCGAGTACGTCGACACGCGCGAGCCGGGCGGCAGCTTCGCGAAGTACCGCGCGATGTTGGTCGACGGGCAGGTCTACCCGCTGCACCTGGCGATCGGATCGCAGTGGAAGGTCCACTACTTCAGCGCGGAGATGGCCGAGCGGCCCGACTATCGGGCGCGCGAGCAGCGCTACCTCGACGACCTCCCCGGCGCCCTCGGCCCGGCGGCGACGGCCGCGCTCGAGCGGATCGCCGCGGCGCTCGGACTCGACTACGCCGGGATCGACTTCGGACTCGCGCCCGGCGGCGAGCTGGTCGTGTTCGAGGCGAACGCGACGATGGTCGTCGTCCCGCCCGGCGCGGACGAGCGCTGGAGCTATCGCCGCGCGGCGATCGAACGGGTCGCGCAGGCGGTGCAGACGATGTTGGTTCAGCGCACTCGGCGGTAGAAGTACTCGGCCGCTTCGACCGGCTCGAAGACCCGCTGATGCGGCGTATAGCGGAGACTCTCGCGGGCTCCGATTCCGAGATACCCGAGGCGAACCAGGCTCTCGAAGACGATCTGATGCGCGCGATAGGCCAGGCTGCGGTTGAAGTGGGTGAAGACGTTGCGCGCGACGACCAGGTGGAACTCGTTGAACGACCCGTCGGTGGCGAGGTTGTGCTGGGCGAAGACGAGTTGCTCGCGCAGGACCGCCTTGTAGGCGGCGGTCGAGCCGGCGAGGTCGAGATAGTCCGAGAAGAGCCGCGTACCGCCGGACTCGGCGTAGCGCTGGGAGTACTCGTCGAGCAGCTCGGTCGAGAAAGTCCCGGCTTTGGCGCGCTCGACCGCGGTGCCGCTGAGATCGGTCGCGTAGATGCGGGTGCGATGCGAGAAGTTCGCTTCGCGCAGGAGGATCGCCAGCGCGTAGGCGTCGTCGCCCGAGCCGATCACCCAGACCCGCGCGTGGGGAAAGGTTCGCAGGTGCGGTAGCACGCGCTGGCGGAAGGCGTCGAAGAATGGCGGCTCGCGAAACGGCGAGCTGGCGTTGCGGGTCAGGGCGTCGATCAGGCGTGCGAGCGCCGCCGGCTCGTGGAGGATCCGCTCGAGCAGGCCGGTCGTCGTCGCCACGCCCTCGGCTCGCACCCGTTCGGCGATCCGGCGCTTGATCGTCGTCGGTGAGTAGTCGCGGAAATCGAAGCCCGAGAGCCGAAGGATCCCCTCGAGCAGCAGGTGGAG
>JBEKLD010000169.1:0-6156 GCA_050010375.1 Vulcanimicrobiaceae bacterium | reverse complement strand
TGCGCGCGACGTTGGCGCGCTACTCGCCGCGCCAGACGTTCCTCGTCGGCGAGCGAGGTGGGTACCGCTTCGTCGCGCGGGTCTCTTCGCGCGTGGCGGAGTTCGCCGAGGGCGAAGCTTCGGCGCACCGTCTGCATGCGCGCGCGCAGTACTTCTTCGAGAAGCGCACCGCCGACGCGCTGCACCGCAGCATCTACTACGAGCATCGCGCGCTCGAGGTGGCGCCGCGCTTCGGCGCGGCCTACGCGGGTCTGGCCCGCGCCTACGCGCTCTCGGCCGAGTATCTGTTCGTGCCGCCGAACGAAGCGTTTGCGCCGGCCGCCGCGGCCGCCGAGACGGCGCTCTCGCTCGACGGGCCGGCTCTCGAACCGTATCTGGTCCTGGGCCAGGTCGCGTGCTACTACCAGCGCGACTTCGTCTTGGCCGAGCGCTGGTACGGGCTCGCCGCGGCGATCGCACCGGAGACCAGCGACACGCTCGTCTTCGCCGCCTGGCTGCGCTGCATCGAAGGCCGGGCCCCGATCGCGGCCGAGCTGCTCGGCGACGCGCTGCGGGCGGAGCCGTACTCGACGGTCGTGCAGACGACGCTGGCGGTCACGCTGATCTTCGAGCGACGCTACGACGAGGCGATCGCGCACCTGCGCGCGATCCGCGGTGGCGACGCGACGTCGGACCACGCGCGGCTCTACCTGGCCCAGGCGCTGCTGGTCCGCGGCGGACACGCCGAGGTCGTCGAGCTGTGCACCGCGCCGTTTCCCGACGGGTACGAGCAAGAGTTCTTGGCGTTACGCGCAGCCGGGCTCGCCGGGCTCGGCGACCGCGCCGGGGCGCAGCACATCGCCGGCGAGATCGCGGCGCTGGCCGAGCGTGGGCGTTACGTCTCGCCCTACAACTTGTCGTTGGTCGCGCTGGCGCTCGGCGAGCGTGACGAGTCGCTCCGCCTCCTCGAGCGCGGCCTGGCCGAACGCGATCCCTGGATCGTGCTGATGCTCCACCACCCGCAGGTCGACGCGCTGCGTGACGACCCGCGCTTCGCGGCGCTCATGACGCGGGTGGGCCGCGCCGAGCCATAGCGACTTTGCACGCTTGTGCCCCCGATCCGGGCGTGGCACGATGCCACGGATGACTCGCTTCGACCCCCGCGCGATGGCCCTGTTGGCGACGGCCCACGTCGTCGACGACATCAACCAGAGCTTCATCCCGGCGCTGTTGCCGATCCTGAGGGCCGACCTCGGACTCTCGTACGCCGCCGTGACGGTCCTGGTGGCGGCCCAGGCGATGTCGTCCTCGGTCATCCAGCCGGCGATCGGCATCCTCGCCGACCGGCGCTCGATGCCCTGGCTGATCGCGGCCGGGATCTTTCTCGCCGGCGGTGGGGTCGCGGCGCTGGGTGTCCTCACGTTCCTCCCGCTGCTGGTGTTGGCGGCGCTGATCAGCGGGATCGGGGTCGCCTGTTTCCATCCTGAAGCGGCGCGCTTCGCCAACTACGTCTCCGGCGACAAGAAGGCGAGCGGGATGCGCTGGTTCACCGCCGGCGGCAACGTCGGCTTCGCGATCGGGCCGATCTTCGCCACCGCGGCGCTCGCGGCGTGGGGGCTGCGCGGCACGCTCGTCGCCGCCATCCCGGTGACGATCGTCGCGGCCGTCGTGCTGCTGGAGTTGCGCCGGCTGAGCAGCTTCGTGCCGGCGCACGCGCGGACGCGCACCTCGGTCGGCCGCGACGATTGGGGTTCGTTCTGGAAGTTGAGCGCGTACGTCGTCGTGCGCTCGATGGCGTACATCGGCTCGGTCTCGTTCATCCCGCTCTACTTCGTCGGCGCGCTGCACGCGTCGCCGGCGCTGGGCGACGGCGTCCTGACCGCGTTCCTGTTGTTCGGCGTCGCGGGGACGATCGCCGGCGGTCCGATCGCCGATCACGTCGGGCGCAAGCCGGTGTTGGTCTGGTCGACCGGGCTGACCGCGGTCTGCTTCACGGTGCTCGTCGCGCTCACGCACGGCGGCGGGTTGTGGCTGGCGATCGCGATCCTGTTGCCGACCGGCTTCATCTTCGTCGCGGCGCAGGCGTCGTTCGTCGTGCTGGGCCAGGAATATCTGCCCAACCACCTGGGCCTGGCCTCCGGGGTCACCCTCGGCCTGGCCGTCTCGCTGGGCGGGATGTTCACGCCGGTGCTCGGCGCGATCGCCGATCACGCCGGCGTCGCTGCCTCGGTGCTGACGATCGGCGGCCTCGCGCTGGTGGCACTGATCCTCGCGTTGATCCTGCCGACCGAGGCGCCGCGCCACGTCGGGACCGCCGAAGCCGTCGCCTGAGGCGAGACGCTCAGGTCAGGTCGGGAAAACCGAGCCGCGCCAGCGCCGCGTAGGCGACGACGCCGACGGCGGTCGAGAGGTTGAGCGAGCGGACTGCGCCGGGACGCATCGGGATGCGCAGCGTGCGGTCGGGCTGCGCGTCGAGCAGCGCTTGCGGTAAACCGGCCGTCTCCGGGCCGAAGACGAGCGCGTCGCCGCGCGCGAACGGCGCGTCGGCGTAGCTCCGCGCGGCGCGGGTCGAGAGCAACCACGTTCGCTCCGGCGCGAACGCGGCCGTGAACGCGGCCAGCGACGGGTGGACGACGACGCCGAGCGCGTCCCAGTAGTCGAGGCCGGCGCGCTTGAGCGCGCGATCGTCGAGCCGAAAGCCGAGCGGCTCGACCAGATGCAGCGCGCAGCCGGTCGCCGCGCACAGCCGCGCGACGTTGCCGGTGTTGGGCGGGATCTGCGGCTCGACGAGGACGACGTGCAGCGGCGCCGCGCGCACCGCCGTCAGGGCGACGACCCGATCCGAGGGTTGCGCGCTCACGCGGCGGGATCGTTGGTCAGCACGACCAGCTCGGTGCTGCGCTCGCGGGGAGCGACGAGATACGCGACGCCGCCGTGGCCGCGGAAGGCGCGTTCGAGCGCGGCACGCGGATAGCGCGTCGCGACGTCGGGATGGGCCGGATCGTGGACCAAGGCCGCGCTCGGCTCGAGCCCGCGCACGACGAGCAGATGACCGTCGCTGCGCTCGAGCGGGACGCCGGGGAGCTGACCGCGTTCCCAAGCGATCGAGATCGCCACCGGCAAGCCGGCGGCGAGGAACGCGCCGACGTGATCGAGACCGCGCAGGTACGCGACGACGCCGCGCAGCCCGTGCGCGCCGGCGTAGGCGACGTTGAAGGCCCAGTTCCCAGTCCCGCCGTAGCCGGCGTCCTCGACGCCGTGCGCGACGCCGGCGACGTCGGCGGCGACGCCGTGGAAGCGCAGCAGCATCGCGAGCGCCGCGGGCGAGCACCAGCGGCCGCGCGCCTGCGGATGCGCCGCGACGTCCTGCGAGAGCGGCGGAACGTCGAGCGCGGCGACCTGCGGCCGCGCCGGGGCGGACGCGCCGCGAGGCGGTGGGACCGCGACCGCGAGCGCCTCGAGCGGGACGGTGCTCGCGACGCCGATCCCCGACAGCGGCACCTCGCTGCGCACGACGTCGACCGCGATCGCCGTGGTGGGATCGGCGCCGTCGAGCGAGCGGCGCTCGTCGGGCGACCAGCGCACGTAGAGCAGCGGCTCGGAGACGGAGCCGTCGACCCGGTGCGCGATCAGCGCGAGCGCACCGGTCGGGGCGCTTGCATTCCAAGAGACGACCGCGCGCGTCGCGGCCGGCACGTGCAGCAGTGCGTGCTGGCCCGGCTGCTCGGTCAGGCGTAACATCAGATCCGCCAGTCCCAGGCGTTCCAGTAGTCCGACAGGTAGGTCGCCGGCCGCCAGCCGTGCAGGTCGCCGTTGTGCGCGGCGTACGAGTTCTGCCAGTAGAAGAAGACCGCCGGCACCAACGCGTGGATGCGCGCTTCCTCGGCGGCGTAGAGCGCGCGCCGGCGCGCGCGATCGTAGGTCAAGGTCGCCGCGTGGCTGGTCTGCGTGATGAGCGGATCGTTCAGCCGGCCGGTGTTCGCGCCGGCCGGCGGGATGAACTTCGCGCTCCAGAGTCCCTCGTTGTCGGGGTCCGGCCCGTTCGTCTCGATGGTGAACTCGCTGTCGAACCGGCCCGAGTAGATCGGTCCGTCGTGCGCGAAGAGTAAACTCGAGGGATAGTTCTTGATCTCGAGCGCGATCCCGAGCGCGCGCAGCTGTTGCTGCATCTGCACCTCGGCTTGCACGTTGGCTTGTTTGGCCGGGGTCGTCGAGACCGAGAAGCGGAGCGGGACGCCGTCCTTGGCGCGCTGTCCGTTGGCGCCGACGCGCCAGCCGGCCGCGTCGAGCAGCCGTCGCGCGGCGGCGGGATCGTAGGGCCACGGCTCGACGTGCGGCGCGGCCCACGAGGTCGGGACGACGTCGCTGGCGGCGCGTTCGTCGTAGCCGTGGAAGATCGTGCGCAGCAGCCAATCCCAGTCGACGCCCTGCGCGATCGCGCGGCGCACGCGCGGATCGGCGAGCTGCGGCTTGGCGCAGTTGAACGCGAGCCGCCGCCAGTTCGCGCTCAGCCGCCGGCTCACCGCGATCCCGGGGATCGTCGCCAGCTCGCCGATCTGATTCTCGCTGACCGAGTCGTAGAGATCGATCTCGTGCGTGCGGATCTGCGAGAGCAGCGTCTCGGAACTGGGGACGATGCGCAGGCTGATGCGCTGCAGACCGGGTTTGCCGCGCCAGTAGTAGGGGTTGGGCGCGAACTCGAGCGAAGCGCCGTGGTGCCACGCCGTCAGCACGAACGGGCCGCTCGAGATCGGTGCGCCGTTGAACGGCGCGCGGTCGAGGCTGGGCAGCGCCGCGAGCAGGTGCGCGGGGATCGGCGGGTAGCCCGAGCCGCCGATCCCGCCCAGGTCGCCGAGGATCCCCGCGTTGATCGCGTGCAACCGCACCACGACCGTGTAGCGATCGACCAGCCGCATCGCGGCGACGTCGTCCCACCCGACTTGCAGCCGAACCGTGTTGTGCGGGTTCATCACGGCGTGCCAGGTGAAGACGAAGTCGCGCGCGTCGTAGGGCGCGCCGTCGGACCAGCGCATCTCGTGCCGAAAGTGGATGGTCACCGTCTTCCCGTCGCGGCTGATCCCACCGTTGGCCAGGCTGGGGACGACGGTCGCCGCGGCCGGGATCAATTCGCCGTTCTGATCGTAGCGGAACAGCGGCTCATAGAGCAGGTTCGCGACGTCGCCGGCCGACTGGGCGTTGGCATACATCGGGTTGAGGCCGTCGGGCTCCTCGGGCGTCCCGATGCGCAGCACGCCGGGTTGCGTCCACGACTGCCGGCCACCCGGTCCCGCCGCGGGCGCGCAACTGCCCAGCGCGACGGCGAGCGCCGCCAGCGCGACGAGACTACGCACGCAGCGGCTCCGACTTCACGAGCGCCGGTGCGATCGCGGCGTAGAGCGCGTGCGGGCCGTTGCGCACGACGTCGTCGCAGGGGAGGCCGGTCTCCGCGTGCGCGCGCGCGATCTCGGCGCGCGCGCGGTCCGCGTCGCACTCGCGCGTGTTGAGCGCGATCCCGACCACCCGCGCCGGCTTCACGCCGGCGCACAGCCCTTCGTAGGTCCGGATCAGCGCGCGGTACGAGAGCAGCGGGAGGTCGTAGCCCTCGATCGTGGTGCGGTCGACGTTGTGGACCAGGACCAGCGCGTCGGGCGCACCGCCGTAGAGCAACGCCAGCGTGACCGGCGCGAAGGCCGGGTGGCTGATCCCGCCCTGCCCTTCGAGGAAGAGCAGGTCGCGCGCGCGCCGCTCGCCGGCGAGGACGAGTTGCTCGGCCGCACCGGCGGCGAAGTCGGCGACGACGGCGTCGATCGCGGTCCCCCAGCCGGCGATCGCGATCCCGATCTGGCCGGTCGGGACGAACGCCGCGTCGAGTCCCGCGTCGCAAGCGGCTCGGCACAGCTCGAGGGCGGCCGTCATCTTCCCGACCGCCGCGTCGCTGCCGACCGTCAACACGATCCGCGCGCGCACGTCCCAGGCGGCGCCGGAGAAGAGCGGCGCGGCCGGCGGCAGCCGCAGGTCCCAGATGCGCGTGTCGTGCTGGCGGGCGAGCGCGGCCAGTTCGGGGTCGTCACCGAGCATCACGTGCAAACCGCTGACGATCTCGAGCTGCGCGCGCAGCGCTTCGACGATCGTCGCCCGGAAGGCGTCGGGGAGCGCGCCGCCGGCCGGTGCGATCCC
>JBEKLD010000168.1:0-6191 GCA_050010375.1 Vulcanimicrobiaceae bacterium | reverse complement strand
GACGGGGGGCCAGGCCGTCGAGGCCGTCAAGGCCGGGCTCGAAGCGATCTATCTCTCGGGCTGGCAGGTCGCGGCCGACGCGAACACCGCCGGGCAGATCTATCCCGACCAGTCGCTCTACCCGTACGACTCGGTCCCAAAGGTCATCGAGCGGATCAACAACGCGTTCGCACGCGCCGACCAGATCGACACCGTCGAAGGTCACCGCGGCGCACGTGACTGGTTCGCGCCGATCGTCGCCGACATGGAGGCCGGCTTCGGCGGCCCGCTCAACGTCTTCGAGCTGACCAAGGCGATGATCGCGGCCGGCGCGGCAGGGGTCCACCTCGAAGATCAACTCGCGTCGGAAAAGAAGTGCGGCCACCTGGGCGGCAAGGTGCTGATCCCGACGCAACAGGCGATTCGCAACCTGATCGCGGCGCGGCTGGCGAGCGACGTCCTCGACATCCCCACGGTGCTGATCGCGCGCACCGACGCCGACGCCGCGAACCTGCTGCTCTCCGACATCGACGAGCGCGACCGCCCGTTCCTGACCGGCGAACGCACGCCGGAGGGCTTCTATCGCGTGCGGCCGGGCCTCGACCAGGCGATCGCGCGCGGACTGGCCTACGCGCCGTACTGCGACCTGATCTGGTGCGAGACCTCGCATCCCTCGCTCGACGAGGCGCGCGCCTTCGCGGACGGCATTCACGCGCAGTTCCCCGGCAAGCAGCTCGCGTACAACTGCTCGCCCTCGTTCAACTGGAAGCTCAAGCTCGACGAAGCGACGATTGCGAGTTTCCGCCACGAACTCGCCGCACTCGGCTACCGCTTCCAGTTCATCACGCTAGCCGGCTGGCACGCGCTGAACCACTCGATGTTCGAGCTCGCCTACGACTACGGCCGGCGCGGCATGTCCGCCTACGCCGACTTCCAGGCGCGCGAGTTCGCCAGCGAGGCGCAGGGCTACACCGCGACGCGCCACCAGCGCGAGGTCGGCACCGGCTACTTCGACGAGGTCGCGAAGGTCGTCGGCGGGGGCCAATCGTCGACGACCGCGCTGACCGGCTCGACCGAAGAGGCGCAGTTCCAAGCCGCCGCCCTCGCCTAAGCCGGACTAAGGCCTGGGTAAATCGAGCGCTTTGCACAGATCCGCAAGGTGCCCGGTCGGCTGCGCCGGGGCTACGGTGCTGTTGACGTCGGGTTGACCGCAGAGCCATCGGATCTCGGTCACGACGTCGACGCCGACGTGATGCGCGTCGAAACGGTACCGGACGGGCTGGCTGTAACCCGGGACGTCCTTGTTGAAGCTCTGACCGAGAAGCGCGGTCCCGAGCGTCGCGATGGTCAGCACGTTGGTCGGCTCAGATTTTGTCGCGTTGTGCTTGATCAGTGCGACGAGCGCGACGCCGGAGAGCAGCGGGATGCTGGCATCCGAACGGCGTTCGACCCACGGCGTGCCGTTGGCGCCATGGAGCTCCGAGATGATCGCAACGGTCTCGGCGCCCGGTGCCGTCGTCGGTGCCGCTGCCGGCACGCCGGCGGCGTTTTGATCGCACGAGATGATCTGTGCCAAAAGCTCAAACGTCGTCGTCTGCGTCTGCCACAAGAGCCAGAAATGGGTCGAATCGCCGCTATAGTACGAGAGGACCACGGCGCCGACGGCGTTGGGATCGTCGCGGCACTGTTTGGCGAAGTCGGAGACGTTCCACGCCGGCTCGGGGATCGCCCAGAAAACAGGCGGCGTCGAGTGCGCGGCATCGCTCGGTTTGACCGCTTTGTTGAACTCGGCCGCCGTCGCGATCGTAATGATCGAGGCCGACTGCCGATCGCTGGCCGGGTCGACCAGGATGTAGAACGCCTTGTGCGCGGTGAGAACCGGGGCTGCTGACGTCGGCGCGGGCGTGGGTTGGTCGGCCGCCGTGGCGGCCGGGAGCGCCGGAGCCGCCAAGACGGTGTACGCAAAGACGGCAGCCGCGATAAACGTCAGCGTTCGAAGCGGTGAGGACATCGACGATCCTCTCGGTCAGCGGGAGACGCCTCGTTCGCTCTGCGGGAGGAGCGGCCCTCCGAATGGAAGCTCGGCGCGACGAGGTGTAGGAACACATGCCCGACGTGGAGATGCGACGCCCGGCGACGGTCGACATCGCATCCGAGGTGCCGTTGCTCGTCGGCGTCGTCGGCTCGCCCGAGGACGCCGGCACCGCGTCGTCCGCGCTCGGCGAGGCTTTCGCCGGCATTCTGGCGGAGCTGCGCGGCCGTTGCCCGCGGACACCGCTCGTGCTGCTCTGCGCGTTGACGTCGGATGCCGAGTCGGCCGCGATCCGCGCGGCGAGCGAGCAGGGCATCCCGGCGATCGCGTGTCTGCGAGCCCCGCACAGCGCCAGCGAGAAGATGCTTGCGCAGGTCGCGGAGACCCGCGTCGTGGACGGCGATCCGCGCCACCGGATCGCGTATGTCAGCGACCTCCTCGTCGTCGTCTCGAGCGGCTCGGCGCCGGCCGAACTCCTCGCGCTCGCCGACCGGCGACGGAACGGCGAGCCGCCCGCGGCCGGGCTACGCAATCTCCTCGCCCCACCCGACGTCGGGCCGTGCTTCGTGCTCGAAGGCGAATCGCTGCAGCGGTTCTTCCCACCGCGCTTTGCCGGCGACAAGCGCGGCGAACGCGACTTCACCTCGGGGCTCGAGCGCCGAAGCCGCTTCAATATCGATCTCCAGAGCGTCACGGAGCCGAAGGAAGGGAACGCGCTCGAGCGCTTGCGGACCCGAACGGCCACCGTCACCAACTCGCTGCAACGCAACGCCCACACCTGGCAGCGCGTTCTCTACGTCCTCGCGTTCATCGCCGCGACAGTTCAGGTCATTCAGATCCAGAACGCGCTGTTCATCAGGGTTGGGGCGATCGCGCTCGCCTTTGTCGTCTATTTCTTCGTGCGGCGCCAGGACTACCAGAACCGTTACCAGGACTATCGCGCGATCAGCGAGGCGCTACGCGTCCAAATCGTCTGGTCGTCGATCGGGGTCGCGGACGGGGTCGAGGAGAGCTACCTGCCGATGCAACAGACGGATCTCCAATGGATCCGTAATCTGCTGCGGGTCGTGCACTTCTTCGACCGGCACGAGACGTCGGTCTACGGGACCGACGTCGTGCTGAACTGGGTGACCGGCCAGCACACATACTTCAACGATCACTCGCAGCTCGAAGCGCGCCATCGCGATCGCTTCGGCGCGGCGGCGCTTGGCCTCGGAGCGGTCAGTTTGCTGGCGAGCTTGGTGGCGCTCGGCTTCGCGGTCGTCGGCGTCAATGGTCCCAAGGAGTGGCTCGGGGTCGGGGTTCTCGCCGCCTGGACCGCCGTCTGCGTAGCGATCGCGCGAAGCTACTCGCGAACGCGCGCCTATTCGGAGAACGCGAATCGCTATCAGCGAATGTTCTTCGTCTTCGACACGGCACTTACTCTGCTGAAGAAGGCGCACGGGCGCGAGGCAGAGGTACGTACGATCGCGAGCGAGCTCGGACGCGATGCGCTGGCCGAGAACGCAGAGTGGTTGCTCTATCAACGTGAAAGGCCGATCTCGGTCGTACAGACGGATGCCTCCTGAGCATCCACCCCTCAGCGAGCGAATACGCCAGCCGGGTCCCAAGCGACTGTTGGCCCTCGACGGCGGCGGTATCCGCGGCCTCATCACCATCGAGATCCTCGCGCGCCTCGAGGAGCTTCTGCGCGACGCTCTGGGGGCCGGGCATGATTTCGTGCTCGCGGACTACTTCGACTACGTGGCGGGGACGAGCACCGGTGCGATCATCGCGACCTGCATCGCGCTCGGCCTTTCGGTCGAGAAGATCCGAGACTTCTACCTCGAGGGCGGCGCGGCGATGTTCAAGCGCGCGCCCCTGTTCAATCGCTTCCACTACCGGCACGTCGGCAGTGCGCTCTCCGAACAAGTCCGCAGCGTACTCCGCCGCTCGGATACTCACCGGGACCGCACCCTGGGCGATGAGGACCTGCGGACCCTCTTGCTGCTCGTCATGCGAAATGCGACGACCGATTCTCCGTGGCCGATCTCCAACAACCCCTTGGCGAAGTACAATCTGCGGGAGATCGACGGCTGCAACCTCGATCTTCCACTGTGGCAGCTCATCCGCGCCAGTGCCGCGGCGCCGACCTATTTCCCACCGCAGGTCATTCACGTCGGGAAGCAGTCGTTCACGTTCGTGGACGGTGCGGTCACCGTCTATAACAACCCGGCGTTCATCCTGTTTCTGATGGCGACGCTGCCGGAGTACCGGCTGGGCTGGGAAATGGGCGAGGACAAGCTGCTGCTGGTCTCGATCGGGACCGGCATCCTCAGCGGGGATGCAAAGAAGCTCGATCCGTCGCAGATGACGCTGCTCTATAACCTGAAATCGGTTCCTTCGGCGTTGATCGACGCGGGGCTCAACGAACAGGACCTCATCTGCCGCGTCCTCGGGCGCTGTCGGTTCGGCGCACCGCTCGATCGCGAGCTGGGTGACCTCATCGCCGATGACGGCCCCTTCGCGCCCAAGAAGTTCACCTACGTTCGCTATAACCCCGAGCTCACATCGATCGGCCTGCGCGAACTCGGGTTTGAGACGCTGCGGCCCCAGGACGTGCAGCGCCTGACCTCCGCCAAATACATGCCGGAGTTGATGGACGTCGGCCGCGCGTACGCCCGGCGGCTCGACCTCGATCACCTCGGCGCCTTCGATCCACGTCGCGCGCCGTGATCGTCGCCCTCGCCGGTCGCCGTATCGATCGGCCGAACGCCTCGCCGGAGCACTTTCCCGTACGCAGCGTCGCCGCCGTCGGCGAGCGCATTCGGTCCGCGCTGCTCGCCGACGGCGCGAGCGCACTGGTCTCCGCCGCCGCCTGCGGCGCCGATCTGACGGCGCTCGCCGTCGCCGAAACACTCGGCATCCGGCGGCGCATCGTCCTCCCCTTTCCAGCGGCCGAATTCCGCGCCGGATCGGTCGTCGACCGTCCCGGCGATTGGGGACCGCTCTTCGACCGGCTCGTCCGCGAGGCCGAGGAGGCCGGCGACCTCGAAGTTCTCGGCCTCCCGAAGGCGAGCGCCCATCCCTACGAGCGCACGAACGCCGCGATCCTGGACCGGGCGCTCGCGCTGGGGCGCGAGGCGCGGGAGCAGGTCGGCGCGCTGGTCGTATGGGACGGCCCGCTCGTCGGGCGTACGGACTATACGTTAGACTTCGTCGAGGCGGCCGAGCACCGCGGTATCCCCGTCCGTACGATCGGCTCATCCTCGTGAACAGGCAGGAGCAGACCTGATGGAGTCACCGACACCCTCGCGAGTGCGGCCGGCCGCACTCGGATCGGACCGGCCGCTGGTCTTCGTTGCCATGCCCTTCGGGAAGAAACGAGATCCCCAGACGAACGTAGTGATCGACTTCGACGCGATCTACCGAGACGGCGTCCAGCCCGCCGTCGCCGGACTCAAGGTCGACCTGATCCGCGCCGACGAGGAACGCAGCGGCGGCGTCGTCCACCTGCCGATGTTCGAGCGTCTGCTCGTCGCCGAGATCGCCATCGTCGACGTGACGATCGAGAACGCGAACGTCTTCTACGAACTCGGCGTACGCCATACGGCTCGCCCGCAGTCGACCATCATCATACGGGCGCGGGGTGCCCAGATGCCGTTCGATATCCGGCTCATCCGGGCCGTAACGTACGAGCTCAAGGACGGCGCGCTGACCGAGGCCGCCGCGAAGGCGCTCAACGCGGCGCTCAAGGAGCGCCTCGCCGACGCCCTGCACGAGACGCTCGACGATCGCACCGACAGCCCCCTCTTTCAGCTGATCCCCGCGTTCACCGCGGTCGCTCTTCCCCACGCGGTGTGCGAGAACTTCCGTGATCGCGTAAAGAGGGTCGACGAACTGCGCGATCGTCTGCTGGCAGCGCGCCAGCTCGAGCGCGAATCGGCGATCGCGGCGATCCGCCAGGTGGACGACGAGCTCGACGAGATCACCTCGTTGAACGCCGAGAGCGCGATTGACGTGATGCTGAGCTACCGCGATGTCGAGGCTTTCGATGAGATGATCGCGTTGATCGAGCGGCTACCGGAGGGCTTGCGCGATCGAAACATCACCGTCCGCGAGCAGTATGGGCTCGCACTCAATCGGCGCAACCGCGCGAACGACCGCCAGCGGGCCTTAGCGATTTTGCAAGCCGTCGTTG
>JBEKLD010000167.1:0-6192 GCA_050010375.1 Vulcanimicrobiaceae bacterium | reverse complement strand
GCGAAGCACAAGACCACCGGCGCGGCGCGTGGGACGCGCGCGATGGCGACCGCAGCGGCGAGCGCGGTCGCGACGACGACCGAGGCGGTCCAGTGCGTCCCGATGCGGGTGATCTGGTAGGCCCACGGCGCGCTGAAGACCAGCTCCGCCGCCAGCGGCGCACCGAGCAGCAGCCGCCACCCCAGTCGCAGCGGGAGAAAGGCGAACGGCGCCAGGACCGCCACAAAGAACTCCAGCTTCGGCAGCGGATCGCGGACGTAGAGAGCGTATTCCGGGCTCGCCGAGTGCGCGCCGTGTAGCCATTCGGCGACGACGAAGGCACCGCCGTTGACGACGGCCAGCGCCACGATCCACAGACCGATCCGGCGATCCCACCACAGCGCGCACGCCGCGCCGAACCAGATCAGGAAGAGTGCCTGGTCCTCCTTGAGCCCCAGCAGCAGTTGCGCACAGAGCAAGCTGAAGGGCAGCGAGCGCACGCGCACGGCCAGTGCACCGGCGGCGGCGAACAGCGGCACGAACACGTTCTCGATGAAGTTGCCGTAGGCCAGCCCCTGCGCCGACGGCGAGATCAGGTAGGCCAGTCCGACCGCGCTCGCCGCGCGAACGGTCGCCCCGCAGGCGCGCGCGAGCGCCGCGATCGGCAGCGCGGCGGCCGCGACCGCGATGACCTGCACGATCAGCAGCGTCTGCGCGTACGGAAACAGCGCGACCAACGGCACGAGCGCGAGCAGCGTCCACGAGTCGTGGACCTGCAGGTGATAGCGATACTCGCCGTGATTGAACGAGCCGCGGCCGTGCGCTTCGTTGACCAAGAACTGGAGGAACGATCCGGTGTCGGCACCGTAGCGCAGCGCCCACAGCTTGTTGACGTCGAGCGCGACGTAGACCAGCGCGAAGACGAGCGCGCCGACGAGGACCGAACGCGGCGGCCTCATCCGTTGTGCCTCGCCACCGTCTGGTCGACGATCGCGCGCAGCCGGGCGACGAAACGCTCCGGTGCGAACGTCTCGGCGTGCGCGCGTAAGCGCGCGGCGTCGTAGCGCGCCGGGTCGAAGGCGCGCAGCGCGGCGGCCAGGGCCGCCGGCTCGGGCGCCCGGAAGAACGCGCCGGTCTCGCCCTCGCGAATCGTCTCGAGCGCGCCACCGGCGGCGTAGGCGATCGTCGGGCGGCCGGCGGCCGCCGCCTCGAGCGGGCCCAGGCCGAAGTCTTCTTCGCCCGGCAGCAGTGCCGCGGTCGCCGCGCCGACGATCGCGTTGCGCGCGGCGTCGTCGACCTCGCCGCGAAAGGTCGTCGCGGTGCCGCGCGCGAGCGCGCGCAGCCGCCGCTCGTCGGGTCCGGCGCCGACGATCTGCAGTGGGACGCCGGCCTGCGCGCAAGCGGCGATCGCGAGGTCGAGGCGCTTGTAGGGCAGCAGGCGCGAGACGACCACGTAGTAGCCGCCGCGGCCGGAGCCGAGCGTGAAGCGATCGACGTCGACCGGGCAGGGGAGCACGTCGGCCTCGCGCCCGTACCAGCGCCGGATCCGGTCGGCGACGTTGCGCGAATTGGCGACCAGCCGCGTCGGCCGCTGCGCCGCCCGTACGTCCCAGGCGGCGAGCCGGCGAATCAGCGGTGCGGCGAGCGTGCCCAAGCCGAACCCGCCGACGTAGCGCTGCGCGTCGAACACGAAGCGCGAGACCGTGTTCACGTAGCTGACGTGGACCGCGCCGGGTCGCACCAGCACGCCCTTGGCCCAGGCCGTGGTCGAGGAGACGACGACGTCGTACGCCGAGAGGTCGAACGCCTCGAAGGCGCGCGGATAGAGCGGCGCATAGAGCCGGAAGGCCTGCCGGCGCAGCGGCAGGCGCTGCAGATACGAGGTGTGCACGCGCGCCGGCGGGACCGCATCGCCGAGCACGTCCGGCTCGTAGAGCGCCGTGTAGACCGGTGCCTCGGGCCAGGCCGCGGCGATGTGAGCGAAGACGCGCTCCCCACCGCCACGTTGGTTGAGATAGTCGTGGACGAGCGCCGTGCTCATCGTGCGACTACAGCGGGCGCGCGGGCGACGCGCGCAGCGGCTCAGCCGCCGCCGGCACGCGGGAGGACGAGCGCGATGTCGAACCGCTGGAACCACTTCTTGGCGACGCGTTCGACGTCGGCCGCGGTCACACCGTCGATCGCCGACTCGACCTGCTCGGATTCGTCGGCGTCCAGCCCGTGCGCGACGGCGTTGCCGATCGACCACGCGCGCTCGTCGAGCGAGAGCGACTCGAGTGCCCACTCGCCGTGGGCGCGCCGCTTGTAGCGCTCGAGCACGCTGGGGGCCAGCGGTTTCTCGGCGGCGGCTTTGACCAGCGCGTCGAGCGCGGTCAACCCGACCGACGGATCGATCTGACCGCCGTTGACCCACAGCGCGAGCTGCGCCGGCGCGACGTCGTAGCCGTAGATGCTGCCGATCGGGCGAAAGACCGCCGGCCGCGCCGTCGCCGCGTCACCGCTGAAGAGGTCGGAGAGGATCGAGCGCATCACCAGCGCCGCCGGGAAGTCCGGATCGCCCAGCGCCGGCGCGCTGAAGCCGACCACGACGTAGGGCGTGTAGACGTCTTCGCGATGGGTCACCAAGCGCTTGGGCTCGACCGTCAGCGGTCGCGTCTCGACGCTCGCTTCGGGCGCACTGCCGGCCGCCAGCGCGTCGACCAGCGCGCGGCTCGCGGTTTCGGTCGCCGGAGCGGCTCGCCCGACGGCGATCACGAACGCGTCGCCGCGCACGTACCAACGAGTGAAGAACGCGCGCGCATCGTCCGGACCGAGCTGCAGCAGCGAAGCCGGCGTCCCGAGCACGGGCGCTCCCGCTCCGGCGAGATAGTACGACGCGCGCAGCATCTCGAGGCCGACCAAGCGCGGATCGCTCTCCTCGTCGGCGATCCGATTGCCCAGCTCGTGGCGCGCCGAGGCGAGCGTCGCCGGCGTGAAATCGGGGGCGCGCAGCGCGCGCGCGACGAGGTCGGCCAGCGGACCGATGTTCTCCGGCTGCGCTTCGAGGTAGAAGCGCACGTACTGCGCGGCCACTGCGACGGTGAGCGCGCCGCCGCGCGCGTCGATCGCATCGACCAGCGGGACGCCGTCGACCGGCGTTTGCAGGACGCTCTGGGCGACCAGCGCCGCCAGGCCGTTCTGCCGATCGCCTTCGCGATCGAGGCCGGCGCGCACGAACACTTCGAGGCCGGTCAACGCGACCGCCGCATCGGGCTGCACGTACGCATGGGTGCCGCCCAGATCGACGACCGACGTCGCCGGGGTCGCCGGCGCGGGCAGCGGCGCGAGCATGGCGAGCGCTGCCAGTACGGCCACGGCGCGAATCACGAGCGGGGTTGCTCCTTGGGTTGCGCGTGGACCAAGGTCACGATCACCGGCGTGTGACCGAGGTAGCGCGCCGCCGTGCGTGCGACGGTCTGCGGCGTCAACTCGGAGGCGAGGGTGAAGTAGCGGCCGCGGACGCCGCCTTCGGCCGGCGCGTACGCGGCGTCGCCTTCGACCGCGTACCAGCCGTAGGTGTCGGCGATCTCGGCCGGCGTCTCCAAATCGCCCAGCAGCCGGTAGACGAACCCGGCGCGCGCGGCGCGGAAGAGCGCCGGCGAGAGCGGAGTCGCCGCCTGTGCGATCGCGCGCTCGACGATCGGCCGGGCCGCCGCGGCGTCGTCGCCGGAGAGCGTCACCAGAAAGACACCGGGGCTGTGATAGGTGACGAACTTCCCGCTCACGCTGACCTTGCGGTCACCTAGCGCCTTGCTGACCACGCCGGTCCGCGGCGCGAACAGCGCGTCGGCCAAGAAGTCGAGCGCGGTCGCCGACGCCTCGTCGGCGATCGGCGGACCGGCCCAGCCCAATCCGATCCCTGACGCGTTGGCGGTGACCTGCGCCGGCGCCGGGCTGCGGGGGGTTTGCGCCGGCGCCAGCTCGGCGTCGCCGGGCGCTTCGCCGACCCGGCTGGCGACCGCGGCGAGGGCGTCGGCGCCGACCGCGCCGGTCAGGACCAGGATCGCGTTGGCCGGCCGGAAGGCCCGCTCGGCGAAGGCTCGCACCCGCTCGACGTCGACGCCGGCGAAGGTCCCCTCGTGCGGGATCGTCCCGTCGTGGAAGGGACCGGTCGCGAAGAGCGCCGTCCCCAGCGCGTCCTCGATCGCATCGTCCGGCTCGAACGAGCGCACCAGCGCATCCTGACCCGCCTCGCGCAGACCGGTGGCCATCCCGTCCTCGGTCACGACCGGGGCGAAATAGTCGGCGGTCATCGCGCGCACGACCGCGACGGCGCGTTCGGGCGGGACGAGCGCCGTGATCGAGACGCTGTCGGGGTAGATCGCGACGCTGAGCATCCCACCAAAACCGCTCACCAGCTGGCCGAGCGACGTCCCAGTGACCGGGACCGAGGCGGCGACGGTATCCGCGGCCAGCCCCGACAGACCCGGAACCGCCGGATCGGTGAAGCCGCCCGCCGGGACGCGGTACCAGAGGGCGACCGCGGCCGCGCGCTGCGTGGGGTCGGGCCGCAACTCGTAGGCGACGCCGCTGGGCAGTCTGCCGGTCGGTGCGAGCGCCGCCGCGGGGGCCGGCGTCGCCTGGGCCCCGGCCGACGACGGGAGGCCGGAGACGACAAGGGCCGCGACGAGCGCGGCCCTCGGTCCGAGCCCGGCGAGCGTCACGCCGGCTCGGGGGAGATCGAGGGCGGGAGCCGCCGTGGCCGCTCGGCCCGCGGCTCCGCCTCGGCCGGCGTCGAGGCGGCCAGCGGCACGTCGTCGACCGGCAGCGCCTCCGCGGGCTTCGGCCACGGCTTCCCGCCCAGGATCGCCAAGACTTCCTCCGTCTCGACGGTCTCGTGTTCGAGCAGCGAGGCGGCCATCCGGTCGACCTTGTCCCAGTTCGCCTCGAGGATCTGGCGCGCGTCGGTGTAGCAGCGATCGATGATCCGCCGCACCTCGGCGTCGATCTTCCCGGCGATCGTCTCGGAGTAGTTGCGGTCCTCGCCGAAGTCGCGGCCGAGGAAGACCTGATGGTTCCCGCGGCCGTACTGGATCGGGCCCAGCTCGTCCGACATCCCGTACTGCGTGACCATCCGGCGCGCCAGCTCGGTCGCCTTCTCGAAGTCGTTCGATGCGCCCGTCGTCACGTCGCCGAACTGGATCTCCTCGGAGATGCGCCCGGCCAACAGGCGCTTGATCATCGCCAACAGCTCGTTCTTGGTCTGCGAGTGACGGTCTTCGTCCGGCAGCGACCAGGTGATGCCCAGCGCCATCCCGCGGGGGATGATGGTGACCTTGTGGACCGGATCGGAGTTGGGCGTCAGCCCGCCGACGATCGCGTGCCCCGACTCGTGGTAGGCGGTGTTCTCCTTCTCACGCTGCGACATCACGACCGACTTGCGCTCCGGGCCGACCATCACGCGGTCGATCGCCTCATCGCAGTCGTTCATCTCGATCACCGACTTGTTGCGCCGCGCGGCGAGCAACGCCGCCTCGTTGAGCAGATTCTCGAGGTCGGCGCCGGAGAAACCCGGCGTGCGCCGCGCCAGCGTCTCGAGCGAGACCTCTTTGGAGAGCGGCTTGTTCTTCGAGTGCACACCCAGGATCGCCTGACGCCCACGCACGTCGGCGCGGTCGACGACGATCTGGCGGTCGAAGCGGCCGGGGCGCAGCAGCGCCGGGTCGAGCACGTCGGGCCGGTTCGTCGCGGCGATCAAGATGACGCCGGTGTTCTGATCGAAGCCGTCCATTTCGACCAGCAGCTGGTTGAGGGTCTGCTCGCGCTCGTCGTGACCGCCGCCCAAGCCGGCGCCGCGCTGGCGGCCGACCGCGTCGATCTCGTCGATGAAGACGATGCAGGGCGCCGACTTCTTCGCCTGCTCGAACAGGTCGCGCACGCGCGAGGCGCCGACGCCGACGAACATCTCGACGAAGTCGGAACCGGAGATCGAGAAGAACGGGACGCCCGCCTCGCCGGCGATCGCGCGCGCGAGCAGCGTCTTGCCGGAGCCCGGCGGCCCGAGCAGCAGCACGCCCTTGGGGATGCGCGCGCCGAGCGCCTGGAACTTCTTGGGATACTTGAGGAACTCGACGACCTCGCCCAGCTCCTCCTTCGCCTCGTCGACGCCCGCCACGTCCGCAAAGGTGACCTTGGGCCGGTTCTCGCTGAGCAGCTTCGCTCGCGAGCGGCCGA
>JBEKLD010000166.1:0-6513 GCA_050010375.1 Vulcanimicrobiaceae bacterium | reverse complement strand
AGGTACGCGCCGGCGGGGGCGTTCGGGAAGAAGGGCTCGTCGGGCGGGAGCGGCGTGTCGGGGTACGTATCGCGCATGACGCGCCAGGTGACGATCGGTTGAAGCAGCGCCGGTGCCGGCGCGGCGAGTGCGGCGGCTTGGCGCAGCGGCGCGATATCGTCGAGGATCCAGAAGCCGCGGCCGTGCGTCGCGATGTCGAGGTCGTCGCCGTGGACGATCAGGTCGCGCACTGACGTCGCCGGCAGGTTGTAGCGCAGCGAGCGCCACGAGTTGCCGTCGTCGAACGAGACCCAGACGCCGCGCTCGGTCCCGGCGTAGAGCAATCCGGGCTGTTGCGGGTCGGCGCGCACGACGTTGGTCGGCGCGGCCTCGATCCCGCGGTCGATCTCGGTCCAGGTCCGCCCGCCGTCGTGCGTGCGGAAGAGCTGCGGGCGCTGCTCGTCCAGGCGAAAGCGGTTGACCGCGACGTAGGCGCTGCGCGTGTCGAACGGCGACGCGTCGATGATCGAGATCTTCGCCCACGGTCCGATGCCGGGCGGCGTCACGTTCGTCCAGTGCGCGCCCCCGTCGAACGTGCGCCAGACGAGCCCGTCGTCGGTCCCGGCCCAGATCACCCTCGCGTCGCGCGGCGAGAGGCCGAGCGCATAGACGACGCCGCGATGCGGTCGCTTCGCCGCCGCCGTCTCCGCGAAGATCCCGAGGTTCGGCGTGTTCGGCGGTACGTCGCGGGTGAGGTCGGGGCTGATGATGCGCCAGTGGTCGCCGCCGTCGCGGGTGACGAAAACGACATCCGAGCCGAGATAGAGCGCGCGCGGATCGGCGGGTGAGAATGCCAGCGGTGCCGTGCGGCGGAAGCGGTGCGTCGGGTTGCCGCGCCAGCCGACGACCGGACCGACCTCGCGCGTCTGTCCGGTGCGCTCGTCGTAGACGGTCACCTTGCCGCCGTAGATCAACCACGGATGCAGCGGATCCGGCGCGACGTAGCCGTATTCTTCCACGCCGACCGGGTGCCACTCGCGATACGTGATCGCACCGTCGTTGCCGCGGGTCAGGATCTCGGCGCTCCCGCTCTCCTGCTGGCCGCCATAGAGGCGGTACGGAAAGCGGTTGTCGGCGGCGACGTGATAGAACTGCGCCGTCGGCTGGTTGTACCAGGACGTCCACGTCGCACCGCCGTCGACGGTGAGCACCGCACCCTGATCGCTGCCGAGCAGGACGCGCTTGGGATCGTCGGCTGCGATCCAGATGTTCTGATAGTCGTCGCCGCCGGGCGCGCCGCGGAAGGCGGCGAACGTCTTTCCGCCATCGGTCGACTTGTAGGTCGTCGTGTTCGTCTCGTAGACGACGTCGGGGTTGCGCGGATCGACGGCGATCTCGGCCAGGTCGTCGCCGCGCTCGGTCACGCGATCGGTCGCGTCCTCGTGCGTCCAGGTCGTACCGGCGTCGTCGGAGCGGTAGATCCCGTCGTCCTCGTCGGCCGCGACGGCGGCGTAGACGCGATGCGAATCGCTCGGCGCGACGGCGACCTCGATGCGGCTCACCCCTTGCGCGATCCCCGGCAGGCCGCCGCCGAGCTTCGTCCACGTCGTCCCGCCGTCGGTCGACTTGTAGAGTCCGGTGCCGGCATCGGGGCGTTCGAACGAATCGCCCATGCTGGTCTCCCACGGCGACTGCCGTGCCGCCCACAGCGACGCGTACACGATCGTCGGATCGGCGGGGTCGAGCGCGACGTCGAAGCCACCGGCCTCGGCGTTGGAGCCGAGGACGCGCGCAAACGTCGCGCCGCCGTCGGTCGAGCGGTAGATGCCGCGTTCGGCGTTCGATCCGTACGGATGGCCCAGCACGGCGACGAAGAGGCGATTCGGATCGTGCGGGTCGACGACGATGCCGGCGATCTGCTCTCCGTCGCGCAGGCCGAGGTGCGTCCAGTGCGCGCCGCCGTCGGTCGACTTGTAGATGCCGTCGCCGACGGCGAGGTCGGGCCGCTGCCGGCCTTCACCGCTGCCGACGTACAGGGTGTCGGGCGCCGACGGCGCGACGGCGATCGCGCCGATCGACGCCGAGGGCTGGTCATCGAAGATCGGCCGCCAGGTGCGCGCGCCGTCGTCGGTCTTGAAGAGGCCGCCGTTGACCGCGCCGATGTAGTACTCGTACGGTCGGCCCGGCACGCCGCAGACCGCGACGGTCCGACCGCCGCGGAACGGCCCGATCGGCCGCCAGCGCAGGACGCCCTGCAACGCGGCAACCGGGTCGGGAGGCCCCGCCGCGCCGCTCGGCTCGGCGGACACCGCCGAGAGCGCGACCAGCGGCGCGAGCAGCAGAACGAGGTGCCGGCGTATCATGCCGGTAGGAAGCCGCCGGTCGGGAGCGCCGCGACGAACGCGGCGTGGTCGCGCTCGGTCTGGTCGGCGTAGGCGCGCGCGAACGCGGCGACGGCGCTGTCGTAGGCGTCGCCGCGGCCCAGGTAGTCGGCGACCGGCCGCGCGTCGCCGGTGCGCGCGTGCGCGCGCGCCAGCGCCCAGCCGCAGTGCGACGCGTAGTCGGCCAGCTCGGCGGCGCCCAGGGCCGTCAGGTCGGGTGCGGTCTTCATGTCGCGGTACTGCCGCACGTAGAGCGAGCGGTCGTCGATCTCGGTCCACCCGAGCAGCACGTCGCTGACGGCCTGTATCATGCGCTGACCGGTGACGACGCGCTCGCCGTGGGTCGCGTACGGCTGCGCGCCGACATACGGCTCGAGGACCGATGCGCGAGCCTCCTTCACTTGCAGCAGCAGCTCGTTCCCGCGATCGTCGGCCAGCAAGAGCAGCGCGCAGAACGTCCCGACGCTGCCGACGCCGACGACCTTGCGCGCGACGTCGATCAACTGGTAGCGCCCGACCAGCATGGAGGCCTCCGGGCGCAAGGTCGTGCGATAGGCCTCCAGCGTGCGCTTCGCTTTGGCGAAGTGATCGTGCTCGTCGGGCAGGTGCTCGAGCAGCGGCGGGTCGTCGATGAAGCGCGGCCGCCCGTCGACGACCTCGGTGATCTTCGGCAGCAGCTCCAACGCGGTGCGCGAGCGCGCCTCGCGCTCCTGCCGCTCCCAGGCTCGCTTCGCGCGCCCGTCGAGCGCCGCTCGGACCGCCCCGCGGACGTCGATCGAGGCGTACCAGACATCGCGCGGGCTCATCTCCGCGTAGGCACGCGTCTGCAGGCGATACGTCGACAACGCGGCGCGCACGACGTCCTCGCAGGCCGCCGCGCGCAGCGCCGCGGCCCGGCCGACCAGCACCAAGCTGCTCGCGAGCCGCTTCACGTCCCATTCCCACGGCCCGCGCGCGGTCTCGTCGAAATCGTTCACGTCGAAGACCAGCCGCTGCTCGGGGGAGGCGTAGCCGCCGAAGTTCGCGACGTGTGCGTCGCCGCAGGCCTGCACCAGGAGCCCCGTCCGCGGGGTCGCGGCGAGGTCGGCGGCCATCACGGCGGCCGCCCCGCGGAAGAAGGCGAACGGCGAGCGGGCCATCCGCTGCCCGCGGATGGCCCGTAAATCCGGGATCAGCGTCGCGAAGATCGCGCGCAGGATCGCCTCCGGGTCCCGCCCGGCCGGCGGCTCCCAGGCCGAGTGCGCCGTCCGCGGAACATCGACCCGGAGCGACTTTCCGCCCAGCGTCTCGGCCATGCAGCGCCACCGTAGCCTGCGGCGACGCCGGGCGTCAATGGGGCACCCTCGCCGCCGGCGGCCCATGAACCTTGGCCGGGCTGCGCGAAGGGGCGGCGGTGAGCATGGACTGGCGCGTTCGCGCCTTGATGTGGTACGGGGCGCGGACGGGACGGACGTTTCGTCCCGACCTGACGGTCGCGCAGCTGCGGGCTGGGTACGCGCGCACCAATCGCGACCTCGGGCTGCGCGAGCGGGGGGAGGTGGTCCAACAGGACGTCACGATCCCGACCGACGACGGGACGATCGGCGGCCGGCTCTACCGGCCCGCCGCGCTGACCGGGACGCCGCCCCTGTTGGTGTTCTTTCATGGCGGCGGGTTCGTGATCGGGGACGTCCCCAGCTACGATCACCTGGCCCGCTTCTTCGCGCTCCGTGCCGCCTGCGTGGTGCTGTCGGTCGAGTACCGGCTCTTCCCCGAGTACCACTTTCCACGCGGCCACGAGGACGCGTTCGCCGCCTACGCCTGGGCCCGCGCCTCGGCGGCGGCGCTGGGTGTCGACGGCACCCGCGTCGCCGTCGCCGGCGACAGCGCCGGCGGAAATTTGGCCGCCGACATCGGGGCGTTCGCCGCCGAGCGCGGCCTGCCGACGCCGATCTATCAGCTGCTGATCTATCCGCTGACCGACGGGACGGGCGGATTCCCCTCGCGCGCGCAGTTCACCCACGGCGTCCCATTGACGCCGGCGACGACGGAGTGGTTCCATCGCGTCGCGGGGACAACCGCGGAGGAATACGCCTCGCCGTTGTTTGCACCGCTCCTGGCGCCCTCGGTCGCGGCTTCGCCGCCGACCTACCTGCTCGCCGCGGGCTACGATCCGCTGGTCGACGAGGGACGCGCCTACGCGGAGCGGCTGCGCGCCTCGGGGGTTCCGGTTCGGTACGATCTGCGCCCGACGTTGCCGCACGGCTTCGTCAACTTCGCCGGCATCGTCCCGGCGGCGCGGAGCGCGCTGCTCGACGCGGCGGCCGCGTTGCACGCCGCGTTCGAGACGACCGCCGCGGGTGCGGCGTAAGGATGCAGCTGCAAGGAAAGGTCGTCGCCCTCACCGGGGCGGGTTCAGGGATCGGGCGTGCGCTCGCGGTGGCGTTGGCGGAGGCCGGGGCACGGGTTGCGCTGGCCGACCGCGACGAGGAGGGTCTCGACGAGACGGGCAGGCTGGTGGCGTTCTGCGGCGGGCAGCACGGTGCCAGCGAGCACGTCATCGACGTGAGCGACGAGGCGGCGATGCAGCGCTTCGCTTCGCAGGTGCTCGAGATGTATGGGACCGTCGACGTCGCGATCAACAACGCCGGCGTCGCCTTGTTCGGCACGGTCGCCGAGCTGACCACTGAGGAGATCGCCTGGCTGATGGGGGTGAACTTCTGGGGCGTCGTGTACGGGACGAAGGCCTTTCTGCCGACGCTCGTGACGCGCCCGGAGGCGGCGATCGTAAACCTCTCGAGCCTGTTCGGTCTGTGGGCTCCGCCCGGCCAGTCGGCCTACGCCGCGAGCAAATTTGCCGTACGCGGTTTCAGCGAGTCGCTGCGCGCCGAGCTGACCGGCACGAACGTGCGCGTCCTGACCGTGCATCCAGGCGGCGTGAAGACGGCGATCGCGGCCCGCAGCCGCGTCGCGCGCGCCGCCGATCAGGCGCGCGCGACCCGCCTAAGTGCCGTCTTCGATCGCGAGTTCCTCACCCTGCCGGCCGAGACGGCGGCCGCGGCGATCGTAACCGGGCTGCAACGCGGGCAGGAGCGCATCCTGATCGGCGCCGACGCGCGCCGCATCGACCTGCTGACGCGGCTGTTCCCGGTTCGAGCACCGCGCTGGCTCGTCGCGCGGGCGGGTCGCGTGCGATGAGACGATCGCTCGCGCTTGCGTTCGTCATTGCGCTGACGTTCGCGCTGCCCGCCCTCGGTGGAGCCGCGCAACGTCCCCTGCACACGTTCGCCCAAGTCACGCTCGCGCCCGACGGCAGCGCCGTCGCCGACATCGAAGCGCCCGAGGCGGCGCCCGACGCGACGGCGCGGCCGGTCGCGACCCTCGTCGTGCGCGCGCTGCATCCCGGCACCCCGCCGCACACCATCAGTTGCCCAACCGCGATGCGCTGCCGGCTAAGTGCGCCGACCTGGTCGCCCGACGGCCGGCGGCTAGCCTATCTCGTCCGCGACGAGCAGGCCGGGACCTCCGCGGTCTGGACGGTAAATGCCGACGGGAGCGGCGCGCGAGCCTGGATCAGCGACTTCGCCGGGGCGCTCAACGCGCCGCGTTGGTCACCGGACGGCAGTACGCTGGCCCTGTTGGCGACGGCCAACGCGCACAAGGAGATCGGCGCCACCCAGGCCGCGGCGCCGAAGACGGGCGAGATCTCGGCGCAGCTCGATCAGGACGTCCAGCGGATCGCGCTGCTCGGCGGGGACGCGACGTTGCGCTTCGTCTCGCCGGAGAAGTTGTTCGTCTACGAATACGACTGGACGCCCGATGGCCGCGGCTTCGCGGCGACCGGCGTCTACGGCAACGGGGACGACGACTGGTGGGTAGCGCGGCTGTACGCGATCGACGTCGGCGGCGGTGCGCACGAGATCCTGCGCCCGGCGACACAGATCGACGCGCCGCGCGTCTCACCGGACGGCCAGCGCGTAGCCTTCATCGGCGGCCTGATGAGCGACTTCGGTTCGGTCGGCGGCGACGTCTACGTCGTGCCGTTGGCCGGCGGCGCGGCGACCGACGTCACGCCGGGGATCGCGGCCTCGGTGACCTCGCTCGGCTGGCGCGCTGACGGCCGGCTGATCTTCACCGCGCTGGTCGGCGACCGCATCGCGCTCGAGACGCTCGA
>JBEKLD010000165.1:0-6515 GCA_050010375.1 Vulcanimicrobiaceae bacterium | reverse complement strand
GCTTGGTCGTCGAGCACTTGAAGTCGACCGTGCTGGGACAAGACCTGAGCCCGCAGACCCGGATGTTCTTCTACACGACGACCGGCTGGATGATGTTCAACGCGCTCTGTTCGGCGCTGCTGGCCGGCTCGTCGATCGTGCTCTACGACGGGCACCCCGCCCACCCCGGTCCGGAGTTGTTGTGGCGGCTGGCCGAGCAGGCCGGCGCGACGACCTTCGGCGCCAGTCCGACCTACGTGCAGATCATGCAGAAGGCCGGCCTCGTTCCGCGCGAGCGCTTCGACCTCTCGCGGCTGCGCGGCGTGTTGCTGACCGGCTCGCCGGTGACGCCCGAAGCGACGGCGTGGTTCTATACGAACGTCAAGGCCGATCTGGCGGTGACCTCGCCGTCGGGCGGCACCGAGCTGTGCGCTGGGCTCGTCGGCGGGACGCCGCTCTTGCCGGTGCGCGCCGGCGAGATCCAGGCGCGCCTGCTCGGCATGGACGTGCACGCCTGGAACGAGGACGGCAGCGAGGTGATCGACGAGGTCGGCGAGCTGGTCGTGACCAGCCCGTCACCCTCGATGCCGCTGCGCTTCTGGAACGATCCCGGCGACGCGCGCTACCGCGAGACTTACTTCGAGCGCTTCCCTGGCGTCTGGCGCCACGGCGACTTCATCAAGATCAACCGGCGCGGCGGCGCGTACATCTACGGCCGTTCCGACGCGACGCTCAACCGGTTCGGCGTGCGGATCGGCTCGGCCGAGATCTACCGCGCGATCGAGCGGCTCGACGAGATCGCTGACAGTCTGGTCGTGTGCCTGGAGCTACCGGACGGCGGCTTTTGGATGCCGCTGTTCGTGCGCCTCGCACCCGGCGCGGCGCTCGACGACGCGTTGCGCGCGCGGATCGTCGCGACGCTGCGCCGCGATGGCAGCCCGCGCCACGTCCCCGACGAGATCCACGCCGTCGAGGCGATCCCCTACACGTTGACCGGCAAGAAGATGGAGATCCCGGTGCGCCGCATCCTCGCCGGCATGCCACCCGAACGGGCCGCCAGCCCGGAATCGATGATGGACCCGCGCGCGCTCGCCTGGTACGTCGCGTTCGCCGCCGCTCGCGCGGCATGACCCGGCCGGGCGCGGGGGGAACCTCGGGCCCGATGCAACCGGTACGGATCGGCCTGCTCGGGATCGGCACCGTCGGTGGCGGGACCTTTCGCGTCCTCGAGCGCAACCGCGAAGAGATCGCCCGCCGCGCCGGGCGGCGGATCGAGATCGCCTGGGTCGGCGCGCGCGACCACGCCAAGGCGCGCGCGATCGTCGGCCCCGACATCCCACTGGTCTCCGACGTGGTGAGCGCCGTCGCCGATCCGGCGATCGACATCGTCGTCGAAGTGATCGGCGGAACGACCGTCGCCAAGGACGCGGTGCTGGCCGCGATCGCGCACGGCAAGCACGTCGTCAGCGCCAACAAGGCGCTGCTCGCGACGCAGGGCAACGAGATCTTCGCCGCGGCCAGCGCGCACGGCGTGATGGTCGCCTTCGAAGGCGCCGTCTCGGGCTGCATCCCGACGATCAAAGTGCTGCGCGAGGGACTGGCCGCCAACCGCATCGAGTGGATCGCCGGCATCGTCAACGGGACCAGCAACTTCATCCTCTCGGAGATGCGCGCCAAGAAGCTGACCTTCGCGGCGGCGCTCTACGAGGCGCAGCGGCTCGGCTACGCGGAGGCCGATCCGACCTTCGACGTCGAGGGGATCGACGCGGCCCACAAGCTCACCCTGCTCTCGGCGATCGGCTTCGGCATCCCGGTCCAGTTCGACAAAGCCTACATCGAAGGGATCGCCCAACTCACCGACCGCGACATCACCTACGCCGAAGAGTTGGGCTACCGGATCAAGCTGCTCGGGATCACCAAACGCACGCCCGAGGGGATCGAGCTGCGCGTCCATCCGACGCTGATCCCGGCCGAACGGCTGATCGCCAGCGTCAACGGTGCGATGAACGCGGTGCTCATCAAAGGCGACGCCGCCGGGGTGACGCTCTACTACGGCGCCGGCGCCGGCGCGGAACCGACCGCCTCGGCGGTGCTGGCCGACGTGATCGACGTGACGCGGCTGATGCGCGCCGAACCCCAGGAGCGCGTCCCGCACCTGGCCTTCCAGCCGGAGTCGCTCAGCGACGTGCGCGTCCTGCCGATGGCCGACGTCGAGACCTCGTACTATCTGCGGGTGCGGGTGACCGACCAGGTCGGCGTGCTGGCCGACATCGCGCGCACGCTGGCCGACGCCGGCATCTCGATCGACGCAATGCTGCAGCAAGGCCCCGGCGACGAGCGCAGCGAGACCGACATCGTCATCCTCACCCACCGCACCCGCGAGCGCAACTTCGACGCGGCGCTCGCGCGGCTGGTCCAGCAGCCGGCGATCCGCCCCGAGTACACGCGGATCCGCCGCGAAGACCTCGGCTAAGCGGCACCGCTAGACGGCGGCGACGAACAAGGTGAACTTCGCCTCCTGGGCTTGGTTGACGGCGGCGTCGCCGGCGGGGACGAGCAGCGCGCCGGGCACCAGGTGTCGCCGCAAGTCGGCCAGCACGACGTTGACGGGCGCCGTCGTGATACCGTAGGTGACCGCGATGTCGGTCGCCAGGCCGCGCAGCGCGTTGTTGCAGGCGAAGAACGAAGCTCCGCGCTGCACGATCGCCGTCAGCGACTCGTCGTGATAGAAGCCGTGCGAATCGTCGCGGTCGGCACGCGGGTCGAGTGCGGACGTCGCCGGGAGAAACGGGTTACCGCTCGTGCTCGGCTTTGTCTTGAGCGGATCGCCGCGCTTCTCTTGCACGCTCACGAGCTGGTACGTCTGCCAGGCGGCATCATCCAGCAGCAAGGCGACGGCGGAGCCGTAGCAGACGCCCGCCGCGTGCAGCGTTCCCGGCCCCTCGCCGTAGTCGAACTGGTACGCGTTGAGCGCGTTGAGCATGTAGTGGAGGATGTTCCCGCCCGCGAGCTTGGCGGTGCCGAACACTTGCCGGTGCGCGGCCGGACGCGCCAACCGCGCCGCGATCGCCGCGAAATCGAACGGCCCGCTCGGGGTCGGTGCCGCGCCAAGCGCGGCGGTCGTGGACGCGGCGCCGAGCGCGACCGCGCTGGTGCCGAGAAATGCTCTGCGTGTCCCCATAAGGCGCGTGGTTCGCGCCCGACGGCGAAGAACCGCCTTGCCACAGCCCCCTCCCGCCCGGAGTGGCTATGTGAAGATCGTCCTCGAACCGTGAGCGTCGCGAGCCCGGCGCGTGCGACGGAGGCGGCGCTGGTCCTCGCCGCTGCGCTCGCCCTCGTCGCGGGGTTCTGCGACGGGATCGCCTATCTGCGCTGGCACTTGTTCGCCGCCAACATGACCGGGAACACCGTGCTGCTCGGGCTCGCCCTCGTCCGCAGCGACGGCGCGACGATCCTGCGTGCGTTGGGTCCAATCGCCAGCCTCATCGTCGGCGCCGCGGTCGGCTCCGCCGTGCGCGACCGCTTCGGGCGCGGTGTCCCGCTGCTGCTCCAGGCGCTCGTGCTCGCGATCGCGTCGTTCGTGATGCGCGGCATTCAGCTCGAGATGATCGCCTTCGCGATGGGCATCCAGAACCAGGCGATCCGGACCTTCGCCGGCGTGCAGGTCAACACGAGCTTCATCACCGGCGACTACGCGCAGGCCGGCACCGCGCTGGTCGACGTGCTGAGCGGCGCCCGGCGCGCCCGCGGGTCGCGCACGCTCACGATCGTCGGCGCGCTAGCGAGCGCGTACGCGCTCGGTGCCGCTGCTGCGGCGCTCCTGAACGCGCACATGCCGCACGCGCTCCTGCTCCCCGTCCCGATCGTGCTCGCGATCGCGTACGGGGTCCGGCGCGGCGCTACCGGCGAGGCTCAGCCGGCGAGCCAGACGTAACGGATCAGCAACAGGGCGGCGACGATGTACAGCAGTGGGTCGACCGCCTTGCCGCGGCCGCTCAGCAGCATGATCAGCGCGTAGGAGATGATCCCGAAGCTGACGCCGTTGGCGATCGAGAAGCTCAGCGGCATCGCGATGATGGTCAGGAAGACCGGGATCGCGATCGCGTAGTCGTCCCAGTCGATGAAGCGCAGGCTCTCGAGCATCATCGCGCCGACGACGATCAGCGCCGGTGCCGTTGCCGCCGCTGGGATGACGCTCGCCAGCGGCCACAAGACCGTCGCGCAGAGGAACAGGACGCCGACCGTCACCGCGACCAAGCCGGTGCGACCGCCCTCGGCGATCCCGCTCGCGCTCTCGATGTAGGCTGTCGTCGTGCTGGTGCCCAGCGCGGCGCCGACCATCGCGGCGAGCCCGTCGCAGACGAAGGTCCGCCGCGCGCGTGGCATGTCGCCGTTCGCGTCGATGACGCCGGCCCGGCCGGCGAGGCCGACCAGCGTCCCGGTCGCGTCGAAGAAGTCGACGAAGAAGAACGTGAACACGACCACCGCGACGCCCAGACCGACGGCCGCGCGCAGGTCGAGCGCGCCGACCAGACCGCTCGGCCACAGCGGCGCCGCGACGACACCTGCGGAGAACCCGCCGAACGGGACGAGCGCGTCGTGCGGGCCGACGTAGAGCGCCGCGTGCGTCACGATCCCCAGTAGTGTCGCGCCGAGGATGCCGTAGAGAATCGCGCCCGGGATGCGGCGCACCAGCAGCACCGCGGTCACCAGCAGTCCGGCGATCGCGATCAGCGCCGGCGCCGCGGTCAATGAACCCAGCGTCACGAAGGTCGCCGGGTTCGCGACGACGATGCCGGCGTTCTTCAACCCCAAGAAGGCGAGGAACGCGCCGATACCCGCCGTGACGGCGGCTTTGAGGGCGTTGGGAATCGCGCGCACGACCGCCTGCCGCACGCCCAGCAGCGAGAGGATGACGAAGATCCCACCCGAGACGAACACCGCGCCGAGCGCCGTCTGCCAGGGGATCTTCTGCCCGAGGACGACCGTGTAGGCGAAGTAGGCGTTGAGCCCCATCCCAGGCGCCTGCGCAAACGGGTAGCGCGCGACCAGGCCCATCAACAGGCTGCCGATCGCGGCGGCCAGCGCCGTGACGATCAGCAGTTTGGCGAACTCGTTCGAGACCCCGGTGATCGCGTTGCCGAGCACCGACGGGTTCACGAACAGGACGTACGACATCGTCAGGAAGGTCGTCAGCCCGGCGCGGATCTCGCGTGGGACGGTCGATCCCGCCGCGGCGATCCCGAAGACGCGCTCCAGCGCGGAGGTTCGAACGGTGCTCGTCGCCTCGGCCATCGCCGCCCTTTCGCTCAGGGCGCGACCTTCCACTCCCACGCGTTCCAGAAGTCGCGCGCCAGCGGGTTGGGCCGGAAACCGCGCAGCCGCGGCGCGACGGCGTAGACGCTGCGTTCCAGCCCGAGCGGGATCACCGGGAGCTGCTCGGCCAGGATGTCGCCGGCGGCGCGGTATGGCCCGGCGCGCGCTGACGGATCGTAGACCGCCGCGCCGGCCGCCTCGTCGCGGTCGAAGGCCGGGTCGCACCAGCCCATCGAGTTGCCGCCACCCGGCGGCGTCGCCGCGCAACCGAACAGGTACGAGCGGTCGGGGTCGAGTGTCGGCGACCACGAGGTCAACGCGAGATCGTAGCGGCCGCCCTCGAGGATCCCGCCGGCGTCGCGCGCACCCCAGAACGTGTCCTCGGCGTACGAGCGGATCGTCGCCGTGACGCCAACCTGTCGCAGGTCGTCGACGATCTCGACCGCGGCGTCGGCGCTGCGCCGCCAGTCGCCGGCGATCGCGAGATCGAGTTGCAAACGCAGCGGCGCCAACACGCGCGCCGCCGCCGCCGGATCGTAGGCGGGCAGCGTTCGCCGCGCGCCGAAGGCCGGGTCGAGGCCGACGCCGTCGGTCGGGACGAGCGCGTCGCGGTAGATCGTGCGCGCCAGCCGCGCGCGGTCGATCGCCTGCGCGAGCGCGCGCCGCACGCGCACGTCGCGCAGCGCCGCCCGGCGCACGTTGCATTGCAAGTAGTCGACCACGTTCGTCGTCGTCGCGACCAGCCGCAGCGCACGGCTGCGCGCGAGGTCGATCTGCGCGCCGGTCAGCGCGACGGCGTCGAGCTCACCGGCGAGCAACTCCACCAAGCGGGTCGACGCCGCCGGGACGATCTGCACGACGACCTGCGCGCTCGCCGCTCGCCGCCACGTGTACGGGTTTCGTTCGAACTCCAGGCGCTGCCCGCGCTCCCAGTGCGTCAACCGAAACGGCCCGAGCCCGACCGGATCGACGTCGAGCGAGCTGCGATCGAGCGAAGCGAAGCGCCCCACGATATGGCGCGGCAGGATCGCGAACGGATCGTCCGCGCCGAGCGTCAGGAACGAAGCGACGAACGGCGCCCAGGGGCGCCGCAGCCGCACCACCAGCCGGTCGGGGCGCGGGACCGAGACGGCGGCGATCGGCGCGACGGCCGACGTGTCCGGGACCGACGTGCGCGGGTTGCGCAACGCGGCGACGGTGAACGCGACGTCGTGCGCGTC
>JBEKLD010000164.1:0-6550 GCA_050010375.1 Vulcanimicrobiaceae bacterium | reverse complement strand
AGCGCCGAGATCGAGCGGTCGCCGACCGTCACGCCTGCGCCGAACTGGGCGTTGCACAGGAAGTAGAAGCCGATCGCCGAGAGGACACCGGCGACGATCATCCCGCCGTAGAGCGAGTTCATGATCCCGCTGCGCTTGACCTGACCCAGGCCGACGGCCATCGTGCCGACGATCGAGGTGATGATCGAGAGCGCACCGATCAGCAGCGGGAAGGTCGTCGCGCCGGCGACGCCGGTCAAGACGAGGTGCCCCAGCAGCATCGCGGCCGTCGTCGTGACGACGTAGGTCTCGAACAGATCGGCCGCCATCCCGGCGCAGTCGCCGACGTTGTCGCCGACGTTATCGGCGATGACGGCGGGGTTGCGCGGGTCGTCCTCGGGGATCCCCGCCTCGACCTTGCCGACCAGATCGGCGCCGACGTCGGCGGCCTTGGTGAAGATGCCGCCGCCCAAGCGCGCGAAGACGGAGATCAGCGAGCACCCGAAGGCGAGGCCGACCAGCGCGAAGAGCGAGCGCGCTTCGTCACCATCGTTGATGCGCAGCACGATCGCGTAGTAGCCGCTGACCGCGATCAGCCCCAGGCCGACGACCAACAAGCCGGTGACGGCACCGCCGCGAAAGGCGAGGTTCAGCGCCGGCCCGAGGCCCTTGCGCGCGGCCTCGGCGGTGCGCACGTTGGCGCGCACCGAGACGAGCATCCCGATGAAGCCGGCCGCGCCCGAGAGCACGGCGCCGATCAGGAAGCCGACCGCGGCTTCTCCGCCCAGCGGTGGCGCGACCGCGATGATGATCGCGAGGATCACCGCGACGATGGCGACGGTCGTGTACTGCCGGCGCAGGAAGGCCATCGCGCCTTCTTGGATCGCGGCCGCGATCGACTGCATCGTCGCGTTCCCGGCCGGCTGCCGGAGCACCCAACTGATCAGGAAGGCCCCGTAGAGGATGGCCAGGACGCCGGCGATGAGCCCCGCGTCGATCCCGACCTGTGATGTCAACGTCAAGAAACTGTCCTTTTTTTTCCGACACAAAGAAAGACCCGACCGCGGTCAGGCGCTTCGAACGGGTCCAGCGTTTAGCGCCATCGGAGTGGTGTCCTTTGCCGACGGGCATCCCGCAGCCGGGCGCGAACGATGCGCGGGCATGGAGTCGACCGAGTTCCTCGTCGTCGGGTGCGGGCCGGCCGGCGGTATCGCCGCGCGCGAGGCGGCTCGGGGAGGGGTCGCTACCCTCGTCCTGGAGCGCGACTCGGTGGTCGGCGTGAAGCGGGTCTGCGCGGCCGGTTTGCGGCCGGGCTTCTGCGCCGAATTCGGCCTGCCGCGCTCGATCGTCCACCTCGACCCGGCGACGATCTCGCTGACCACGGCACAGCGGACCTACGCCTTCCCGGTCCGGCCGGCGCAGACGACGACCCGCGAGGAGCTCGACGGGACGATCGGCCAGCAGGCCCGGCACGAGGGCGCCGAGATCCGGACCGGCGCGCTCTTCCGCGGTCTGCGCCGCGAGCGCGGCGGGGTTGTGGTCGAGTACGCCGACCTGGCCGCCGGGTCGCGCCGCAGCGTGCGGGCTCGCAGCGTCTTTCTCGCGCCGGGCGCGAGCGCGCGGCTGGACCAGGTCGACGCCCGCTTCCGCCACCCCGGCTGGACGGCCGGGCTGATCACCTGCCTCCAATACCGCGTCTATCCGATCCGGCCGGCCGCGCCGGCGACCTACGAGACGTTGGAGATGCACTACTACGTCAGCCCGCGGACGGGGCACAACGTGATCGCGTGGATGTTTCCCAAACGCGACCACCTCTCCATTGGCTTGGGGATCGCGGCCAAGCTCCCCGGCGCCGCGCTGCGCGCGGAGCTGGACGCCTTCCTCGCCACGGTCGAGCAGCGGCTGTTCAGCGGCGTCCCCTACACGGTCCGCGAGGAGGGGAATCTCCTTTATGGTGGGTTGCCGCGCGCGGCGATCGGAGCCGACGGCGTGCTGGTCGGCGGGACCGCCGCCGGTCTGGTCGACGCGACGACCGGCGAGGGGATCTACGAGGCGGCGCAGACCGGGCGTATCGCCGCCGAAGCAGCCGGTCGCGCGCGGCGGGCGAAGCTGCGCGATCCGGCGCGCTGGTACGAGCGAACCGTGCGGCGCACGTTCTACGGCCGGCTCGCCCGCCGTCACCGGCTGATGACGATGCTCGAGCGCAAGCCGGTTCGGTTCGACGTGCTCTTCGGCCAGCTCGAGACGAATCCGCGCTTCGCCGAACTCCTGCAGTCCGACCGCAATGGATTTCGCCCCGCGGATTGGATGTATCTGCACGCGCAGGCGGCGAAGTTCTTCCTGGCGGCGCTGCAGGTCTAACTCATAGTGCAGGACATCTCCGATCTGGAGTTCACGGCCGTGCGCGACTTGATCCGCGAGCGGTTCGGGCTCTGGTACGACGATCAGAAGCGCTTCTTGCTGCTCAGCCGGCTGCAGACGCGGCTGGTGAAGCGCGGCTTCCAGAGCTACGCGGCCTACGTCGACTTCCTGCGCTTCGATCCGCGCCGCGAGGAAGAGTGGACCGATCTCGCCTCGGCGCTCTCGAACAACGAGACGTACTTCTTTCGCGAGCACGCGCAGCTCAAAGCGCTGGCGGGCGGGATTCTGGACGAGTTCCTGACGCGTTCGCCGCGGATCCGGCTCTGGTCGTCGGCCTGCTCCTCGGGCGAGGAGCCCTACTCGCTGGCCATGACCCTGCTCGGCACCGGCAAGGTCGCCGAGGCGAACGTCTCGATCCGGGCCACCGACATCTCGCCGCGCGTCCTCGACCTGGCCGACCGGGCCTTCTACCGCACGATCTCGTTCCGGGCGACCGAGCCGTCGATGATCCAGCGCTGGTTCCACCCGCAGGGCGATGGGTTCGTCATCGACGAGCGGATCAAGCGGATCGTCTCGTTCGGCCGGCTCAACCTCCTGGACGGCCACCGGGTCGCCGCCGAGGGGCCCTTCGACGCGATCTTCTGCCGAAATGTATTGATTTATTTCGATAAGCCGACGCAGAAGCGAGTCGTCGAGTCCTTCGCGAAAGCCCTTAGCCCTGGAGGCTATCTGTTCTTGGGTCACGCCGAGTCGCTCTTCCACCTGACCGATCTCTACGAGCCGATCATCGGCCCGGAGGCGATCGTCTACCGACTGCGCGCCGTGGTGCCCGGCGTGAGGCAGCCCGCATGAACCCGCGTATCATCACAGTCGTCATCACCGACGACTCGGCCTTCATGCGCCGCGCGATCCAGAAGATGTTGGAGAAGGAGTCCGACATCCGGGTCGTCGGGACCGCGGCGAGCGGCGAGGAGGGGATCGCGATGATCGAGCGCCTCCGCCCCGACGTCGTCACGATGGACGTCGAGATGCCCGGCATGGGCGGTCTCGAGGCGGCGCGCACGTTGGTCTCGCGGCGCGGGCCACCGATCATCATGGTCAGCGCGCTGACCCGCGAAGGCGCCGAGACGACGCTGCGGGCGCTCGAGATCGGGGCGGTCGACTTCATCCCCAAGCCCGACTCGGCGCTGATCGACATCGTCAACGTCCAGCGCGAGCTGGTCGAGAAGGTGCGTCACTTCGGCTCCCGCGGCGCCTACCTGCGCGCGATGCAGGCGCAACGCGGGCTGAGCCCCGAGCGCATCGTCGAGCGCCCCGAGCCGCCGCCGCGCGAGCCGCGCGCCGTCGCGCCGCCGCCGCCACCACCGCCGCCGATCGCCGCGCGACCGCGTTCGAGCGCGCACGCCGGCGGCTTCACCTGCGTTGCGATCGGGACGTCGACCGGCGGTCCGGTCGCGCTCTCGCAGATCCTCCCGAAGCTTCCCGCCGCCTTCCCGCTGCCGATCGTGATCGTGCAGCACATGCCGCCCGGTTTCACCCGTCCGCTCGCCGAGCGGCTCGACGCCGCCAGCAAGATCGACGTCGTCGAGGGCGTCAGCGGGATGACGCTGGTCCCGGGAACCGCGATCGTCGCGCCGGCGGGGAAGCAGCTGCGGGTCACGCGTTCGCTGGGTGCGGTCGTCGTGACGCTCTCCGACGATGCGAGCCGCTCCTTGCACGTCCCCAGCGTCGACGTGATGGCCACCTCGGTCGGCGAGGTCTACGGCTCCGGGGCGTTGGGTGTCATTTTGACCGGAATGGGACACGACGGGGTGGAGGGGTTACGGGTCATTAAGGAGCGCGGTGGGTATGTAGTGGGACAGGATGAAGCGACCGCCGTCGTCTACGGCATGCCGCGCGCGGCAGCGGTCGCAGGCCTGGTAGATCGTGTGGTCCCCCTCGACGCCGTCTGGCGGACCCTTTGCGAGCTGACTGGGACGGCTTTTGCCTCGGCTTGACCGAGAACGCACGGTGATTTGACGTGAGTCACACAGAACGCGACAGGAGCGTGGGGGAGCCTGACCCGTCAGGCGTGAAACGTTAGAACTGATGGGAGCGGGTGACCCGACACAGGAGCATGCCGTGAAAGCACTCCGTGATGGCTCGCGCTACGTGATTGGGGGCGTCGAGCTTAGTCGCGAAGAGATCGTTCACAAGTATCTCCACCTGGTGAAGTATGTCGCCGGGCGGATCTCGATAAACTTGCCCCCGAACGTCGAGATCAACGACCTCATCAACGACGGCATCCTGGGTCTGATCGACGCCATCGAGAAGTACGATGACGAGCGTGGGGTCAAGTTCGAGACCTACGCGATCACCCGGATCAACGGCGCCATCCTCGACGCCCTCCGTGCCCTCGACTGGGTCCCGCGCGCCGTCCGGCAGCGCGCCCGCGAGGTCGAACGGACCTACCAGGAGCTCGAGGTCGAGTTCGGGCGCGCCGCGACCGAGGAAGAGGTCGCCGAGAAGATGGGCCTGTCGGTCAAAGAGCTCGACGTCCTGATGCAGAAGATTCGCGGCACCTCGGTGCTCTCGCTCGAGGAGTTCCTGCCCAACGAGCGCGGCTACGAGATCCCCCTGCTCGACACGCTGCGCGACGATGGGACCGAGGTCACCGACGCCGTCGAGGCCCGCGAGATCAAGGCGTCCCTGATCCGCGCCGTCGACGAGCTGCCGCCCCAAGAGCGGACCGTGATCTCGCTGTACTATTTCGAGGGCCTGACCCTCAAGGAGATCAAGGGGGCGCTGAACGTCTCGGAGTCGCGGGTCTCGCAGATCCACGCCCAGGCGGTCATCCACCTGCGCACGAAGTTACGCTCCCTGCGGCCCGACCTCGGCTACCGTGAGGGCGATCCGACGGTGAAGCAGAAGTATATGCGGCGGAATGCCGCGCCGGCACCGACGGGGGACGTCGGCGCCATCGGCTGACCGCAGGGAGGCACTAGGTTCGTGGCGATCCGGCCCACCGACATCCAAGCGTCGATCTGGCAGGCGATGCAAACAGCGCCCGTCATTCAGCGCGCCGAGGAGTCGGCCCGGCTCTCCCAAGCCGCGGCCCAGACCGCCTTCGTGAACCAGACCGAGGTGCGCGAAGAGCGGGTCGGCAAGACCGACGAGGTCGTCGGGAACAAGATCGACCCGAACGCCCACCACGATCCGGGCGCCGAGGACCAGCCGCAGGAGCGCCGCCACGCCAGCGCGTTTGAGGAGACGGTCGACGAGGCTGCGGGGCTCGACGAGCCAGCGCACCTGATCGACTTCACCGCGTGAGATGAGCGTCGATCCGCTCGCCGGCGCCGGCGCCGCGGATCTCGCGGCCCTGGTCGACGCCGAGCTGACGGCGCTGGCGGCGAACGCGGAGGCACTTCAGGCACTGGTCGCGCAGAACCCGGGCGTCGTCTTGGCGGCGCGGGTGCTGGCCTCCAACGGGCTGACCGACCAGCTCGAAATCGCCGGGCTCCGGGTCTCGGCTGCGCTGCCGCCGACGGTTCATCCGGGCGACCTGATCCAGGTCCAAGTGACGGGGACCGCCGCGAACGGCAGCATCGCGCTGCAGATCGTGCGCAATTACGGGCCCGTCGCGCAGGCGCCGACCACGACGGCGACCCCGGTCGTCCAAAACCCGCTGCCGCCGATCGTCACGGCCACGCCCTCGACGAGCGTCGCCGCCCCAGCCAGCGGGACGACGCCCGTCCAACCGTCCCCCGCCCCGGCGGCTGCCACGCCGGCGCCCGTCACCGGGACGCCGGTCGCCGCGACCGTCACCGCCGCCCCGACCCAACCGTCAGCCACCGCCGCCGGGACCCCCCTGCCGCCGCCGGCCGACGTGCCGCCACCGGTGGCCGGGACGGTGACGGTGGCGCGGGTCGTCGCCAGCCAGGGGCGCAGCGACGTGCTGCTGGTCGACGGCCGCCGGATCGTCGCCGCGCTGCCGGAGCCGGTCGAGATCGGCCGGACGCTGTCGGTGGAGATCGTCTCGGTCGCCGGCGATCAGGTTCGCTTCGCGCTGCTCTCCGGCGAGCGGACCGCGGCCACCGCCGACGCGCCGGTCATCGCCGGTCGGCTCTTGCCGGCCAACGTGCTGGGCGCGCTGCTGGCCGGCGCACCGACCCGCGCGCCCGCGGAACCAGCGCCGGCCGCGCCGGCGCCGACCGACACCGCGTCGCGCCCG
>JBEKLD010000163.1:0-6590 GCA_050010375.1 Vulcanimicrobiaceae bacterium | reverse complement strand
CGGCTTCGATCTTCGCCAACTCCGAGGCCGGCATCCGAACCGCCAAGCCGTCGGCGAGCCCGAGCGTGTGGTCGAACACGCGGATCATCGAGTCGTCGTATGGCTCGACCGACGTCGGCGCGATGGCAGTCGCGACGTCGCCGACTTCGACGAAACGATCGTCGCCATCGGCGTACAAAACGGCGCTCGACTCGAACCGGTGATGGTGGCCAGTCTGCTCGCCGTACGCGAGAATGACCCTGCCGGCGTCGACGCGCTTCGCCGTGGGTGGCAGCTGCGCGACGACGAGTGGAACGTCGCCTTGGCGATAAAGGGTGTCGCCGACTGAAACGGGGTTCATGGTGTCTCCTTGCGCCTGTGGCGCGGGTTGGGGATGGGTTTTATGAGGAGGGATCGAGTCGCCGCTCGAGTTCCAGCGCGCGTTCAACTGCGCTTCGCGAGTCCGCGAAGCGCTTGCGGAACTGACCGACGGCAGGCAGGCTCAGCGGCTTGACGATTGGCGTCCGCCGCGCCGGCGGAGCAGTTGGCGGCGCAACCCGAAAGCCGGCGCGCCTCGAAAGTGCGATCCGCTCGGCGAAGCTTGCCGTGTCGAACGTGCTCATCGCGCCACGGCCTCGCGACGGCTCGCGGCGACGCAGGCGGCGATGCGGCGCTCCATCATCTCGGTGGCCTTGGCCCGCGCCATCTCCTCGTCCAAGAGCGTCGCGCGCTTGAGCTCGGCGATCCGCAGCTTCGCGCCGGCGATCGCCTGCTGACGATCGTCGGCAACGAACTCGGCCTTCGAGGGGTCGCGCACGACCGTCCAGACGAAGCCGAACGTCGCGTAGTGCTGCGACTTCGTCGCGTGGACGCGCGGCGTGAGATGGACGGCCCAGCCGTCGACGTCGACGGAGCTGATCATGACCGCAGCCTCGCGACCGCGTCGCCGGCGGCGCCACGCCACTGCGGCTCGGGGTTGTATTGGCGTGGCTCGCCGCGCGGCACGCGCTCGATGACGACGCGCCCCTTCAGGCCGAGGCGAAACCTCGCGAGGGCGATGAGGGCTTCCTCGTACCGCCGCTGACGGTAGCTGGCGACCCAGCGGATCCAGTCGACGACAGAGACGACGCCCCTCTCAAGCCAGATGACGGCGTCCGTGAGGGCGTCGAACGCGCGTACGTAGACGGCCTCGAGGTCGATGCCAAAGACCACACCGAACGTGCGCGGCGCCGGCGACGGATCCTCGCGGAACCAGTCGCGGTGGACGGCAACGCCCTCGAAGATCGCGGCGTTGCGATACTCCCAGAGGCCGGCCATCTCGGCGCGCGCCTCGGCGCTCAACTGAACGGTCGGGCGCCGGCGCCCGGTGCGCCGGCGGACGGGGCGCGTGGAGGCGATCCACGGGACGATCGCGAGCTGCGGCCGAACCGCGGGCAGCGCGAGCGAGGAGCCCGCCTTCGGGTGCCTCGTATCAGCGGCGTGCATGGGAACCTTCCTGCGGCTCGCGGGCCACGGCGAACGGGATCTCCGGGACGATCAGGCTGAGGATGACGGTGTCGTAGCCGCAGCGCGTCGCTCCGGGCGGCGCCTGCGCGACGACGGTCAGCCCGATCGAGGCGAGGACGTGCGCGACGTGCGCCGCGACGATGGGGGTCGTCGGCTCTGGCGCTGGCGCGAGCGGGTCGACGGGCTGGTGGTCCTCGACGGCGCCCTGGAACGCGGCGAATCGTGCCGCGTCCTCGGCGGTCGCGAAGCCGACGTACTCGAGGACGCGCGATCCGTCGCTCCACTTGGCGACCAGGCCGTAGCAGCCGGCGCCCATATGGAGGACCTGCGTGCGCACTATCGCGCGTACGTACCGACCAATCGCCGCGGCCTCGTCGTGCGCGGACATCAGCGAGCAGCTCCGCTCACGCGGCGATCTCGGTGGGCGCGTAGTAGCCGTCGGGCTCGATGAACGGGATGCCCGGCCAGCCGCTTGCGCCGAAGGCGACGGAGTACTCCCAAGGGTCGAGGTCCTCGAACGCTGCCGGCACGACGGGCGCGGGAAGGTCCCGTACCGTACGGGACCTGGCGCCGGCGAGATAGCCGCGCTCGGCGAGCACCGCGAGGACACGCGAGAGCGCCGCTGGCGAGCAGCTGCGGCGACGTCGCGCCCTCGGAAACCGGGGGGGGGGTAATCGTCACGCTGCCGCCTTGCGCGGACGCTTGGCGGCGAGCTTGGCTGTGCGTTTCGCTGCGCGATCCTCGCACGCCGAGCAGACGTCGATGTCGATCCAGGTGCAGCCTTCGGGGCATGCGCGCTCGTCGACGCACCGGCAGAACCGGCAGCGCCGGATCCAGAGCTTCTGCATCCGGCCGGCGAACACGCGCAGCTCCCACTCGCCGCGGTTGCCGACGCGATGGTAGGTCTGGGCGTTGCCGACGCGCACAACCTCCCAGTCGATCATCGTCTTGCCGTCGGTCGTGATGATGTCGCCGGCGAGGAACGTGACGCCGCCGGTCGCGATGTAGAACGCGCCGGGGAGGATATCGGCGGACCTCACGCTGCCGTCCTCGCGCGCTGGATACGGAACGCCCGCGTGTCTCAGCCACTCGCTCTCGAAATGTTGCGCGACATAGCCCGGCATGTTCGCAAGCCTCCACTTGTGAACAGCCTGCGCGGCGTCCAAGATGTCGTCAAACTCTCCGAGGCTCGTTTCGCGGCCGCTCAGGAAGGCCCGAGCCCGCCAACGATTCGTTAGCTTGTGGAATGACACGCCGCGGAAGCCAGACGCGTTCCGTCGATTGCGCGTATGGTTTTGCGCATTAATGCTGTGCGGTACGATCCGAAGATTCTCACGGCGGCAGTCGAGCAGGTTGCCGTTCAAGTGATCGACGTCGAAGCCGATCGTGTGCGATTCGATGAACGCTCGATCGCACTCGTCGAAGAGCAGGCCGCCAGGGCGCGTCAGCTTCTTCGAGCCCTTAGCTGGCACGCTCGAGCCCTCCATCGCGAAGCTGCAACTGGCGCTCGAGGTTGAACCGAAGATCGCCGTCGAGGTCTTCCATTCCGCCGCCGAGCGCCCACCGCAGGTAGCTCGTCGGCACTTGCTCCATCGGCTGACGCCGGTGCTTGCCGAACGGCATCGTCTTCATCACATACGGGCGCGCGAAGAAAGCGAGCATCGTGTCGACGTCCTCGCTCTTGGCCAACCGCGCGGCGTCGCCGGCACAGATCTCCGCGGCGCGCGCCCGATACGCGGCCAACAGCACGGAGAAGTTGAACGCCGTAATGTCGAGGTCCGCATCCGCCCGGTGGAGCGCGGTTGTGATTTTCGCGCCGCCCATCCAGTAGTAGAGCGTCGCGTTCTTGTACTCGGGCGCGTCAGGGCAGAGGTGGTGCGCCATGCGCTCTGTGCAGAGCCACCGAAAACTAGAGAACCGATCGCCGAGCATGGCGCGATCGAACGGAGCGTTGTGGGCGGTCAGGATCGGCGAACCGGGCAGCAGGTAGTCGAGCAGCTCGCTCTCGACCTGGTCGCGCTCGGGCGCGCCGGCGACGTCGGCGTCCACGATGTGGTGGACTGCCGAAGCCGCGGGCGGGATAGGCCTCGTCGGGCGCACGAGCGACTCGAACCGATCTACGAGCGAAAGCGAGCCGTCGAGGCGACGCGCGGCCACCTCGAGCAGCTCGGCGTGCTCCGGCTCGCGATCGGTCGACTCGGTGTCGACCAGGACGAACGTCGACTCGGTGATCGTCACTGTGAGGCGCGCCTGCGCAGGGTCTCCAGGATCGCGACGGAATTGGCCTTGGCCGATGCCCAGCCGCCGTGGTCGTTGATGACCGCGTCGAGCTCCTCGTTGCCGATCTTCAGCCGCTTGGCCTCGGCCTTGAGGAACTTCGTGAGATCGGGGCCGCTCATCGTCGCGAGCAGCTTGGCCTCGGCCTCCGCGGCCTCGTCGGTCTCGCCGTCGCCGCTCGGCTGGGCCGGCTGCGTCGCCGCAGGTTCGCCGGCGGGAGCTCCAGCGTTGAGCTTCGCCTCCAGCCTGTCCTTGACCGACTGTGCCGCCGGCTTCGCCCCGTCTGCGGCAGGCTCGATCTCGAACCAATCGGCCGGGGCGCTCATCCCGTCGTTGATCGAGTTGAGGATCTTGCCGAGGCTGACCATCTGCGCCGGCGTGATCTTGTCAACGTGACGCTGGATCCGCGCCTCGAGGGCCTTCTTGGCCACGCCGACCACTGCGAACGAGGCGACCATCGATTCGATTCGCTCGGGTGTGATCTTGAGCTTGGTCGCCAGGGTCGTCTCGCACTGACGGACGGCATCCTCGACGACGTCGCCAGGAATAACCGCTAGGATCCGCGCGCGCAGGCGGCGAGCGCCGTTGTTCGCGACGACCTCGTAGATATCGCGCGGATCCGTGAGGCGGGTCTGGCCGCTCCGCGTATGCCGAACGTGAGGGACCTGGAAGGTTACCGTCGAGAGCGTGTTCGTCTCGACGTCCCAAGCGAACGCCTCGACCGTGCTCTCGCCGGGACGTTGCGAGGTCGCCGGACGCTGCTCGAGCTCCCGAATGCCGAACTTGATGTTGCCCCACTGTTGGGCAAGCGCCTCAGCCAGGCGAATCGTAGGGCCGGTGATCTCGGTGCCGCCGCGCGCGTAGCTGTAGGTCGCTTTCTCGGCGAGTCCTTGCCGCGAGCAGGCGACGAGGATCCGGTCCATCGCGGTGACCTGGTTGCGCGGGAACCGCTGGCCGATCGTCAACGCCGCTTGGACCTCCGCGATCGCGCGCTGGGACTCGGCCTCGACGGCGGCGGCGCGCACTGCGGGTGGCGCGCCGAAGCTGTTGGCGGGGCGCGCCGTAATCGCCCCATCGTCGTCCTCGGGGTTGGCGAGGGACGTGCTCATGATGCATTCTCCTTGACGACGCGCATCACGCGGGTCGTCGACTCGGCTACGGAATACGCTTTGCGCGTTTGGGTTTTGAACGTGACGAACGTCTTGCCGCCGACGAGCAGCGCCTCGGCTTCGCCCAGGAAGGCGCCGATCTGACCCTTGAGATCCTCGATCTCTTTCTCGGCGCGACTCTTGAGCCCGGAAAGCTCTGCGTAGCGCAGCGCGGCCTCGGCTGTCGGCTCATCTGCCGCCTTGCTGGGCATCGTTTGGCGCGGGAAGCGGCGCTTGACGTCCTCGAATGACGTCGGCGGCGGCGGGTTCTTCTCCTCAACGCGTCGCCAGAAGCGCGCCTCCAGCTGGACCAGTGTGTCGATCAGCTCGTCGTCGCGCTCGATCGGGTGGACATGCAGGCCCACGCCGGCGATGAAGGCCGCGACGTAACACATGCGCGAGCCGCGCACCGCGTGTTGATGCTGCACCTGCAGCCGCACGTCGATCGGCACCTGATCGGTGCCGTCCTCGCCCCACGCGGGGCTGACAAAGCCGTGGGAGGTGAACCCGACGGTCTTGATCTCGAGGATCTCAGGCGCGCCAACGATCTCGCGGTCGAGATTCGCGAGCATGAAGGGTAGATCGCGCCGGCGCAGCACCCGGTTCGACCGGCGCAGCTGAAGGCCGGTGCGATCGGAGAACATCTCCGCGACGAACGGCTCCAGCTTGGTCCCGATGTATACCGCCTCGCTGTCGGAGAGGTCGATGTCTGGTGCGATGCCGACCTTGTTTTCGTAGAGCGCGAAGTCGGTCTTGTCTTCATGCTCACTCACGCCGGCGGCCGCAGCCGCGTCTGAGGAGCCGATGCCCGTGCGGCGGATTGCTAGCCACTCGTCGCGGTCCCGGTATGGGCAGGCCTCGATCGCCGCGCTGACCGGCGTCCAGATGAACGGGGGGCGTCGCATCTCTTCGACCTGCGTGCTCATGCCGCTACCCTCGCCGTCGCCGGCGCCATCCGGTCCAAGCACGCCTCGACGTCGACGCACCGCCGGACCCGGATCATCTGTCCCGGGCGATCGAATATGTCGTCCTCGGTCTCGGTGCCGATCGCGCGGCACAAGTTGCACCGGCGCGCGGCTTCGAAGAGGTCGAGCATCATACCGGCGCTCCCGGAAGGGAGGCGGCTTCTACGCCGCTGATGAAGCCCGTCGCGGCAGAGGCGTAGAAGGTCGGCGCCGACCCGTCGCGGATCGTGGCGAGCCACTGTTCGTAGGACGCCATCCGCGCCCCCGACGCGGAGGCACCATGGTCAGCGAGCCAGCGCGCCAACTCTTCAGCCGTCGCGAAGGGCCGCGAGATCGGCGTCCCTTCCGTCGTGTTCTCGTACATCTGGAAGTGCGTCCGCAGGTGCGCCGGCCACGCGGGCATTTGGAGCAAAGACGTGACCAGATTTCTCAAGAGCTTTACCTCGGCCATAACCACATTCATTCGCGCTCCAGGTGCGGCGCGCGTCGGCATGTTCCTGTTCTTCGCCGCCTCGGTGTCCGATGGCATTCTTATGCCGTTCTTCGCGCTCTGGGCGCACAAGATCGCCGGTATTCCAATCGAGTTCGTTGGTTTGTTGCTCGGCTGCTACGCCGGCGGCGAGCTTCTGGCGACGCCGTTTGTCGGCGGCATCGCCGACAAAGTCGGGCGCCGCCCGGTGCTCCTGATCTCGACCTGCGGCGTCGGTTGCGGCTT
>JBEKLD010000162.1:0-6597 GCA_050010375.1 Vulcanimicrobiaceae bacterium | reverse complement strand
TTCTGAGGCGCCAGGGAGCGCCGCGCGCGACCGGAAGAAGGGCGAGGTGAGCCCGACGCTGTCCCCCGAGGTCACGGAGCACGCGGTCGCGATTCGGCGCGAGATCCACCGCCATCCGGAGTTGGGGTTCGAGGAACACCGCACGCAAGCGGTCGTCGAGCGCGAGCTGACGGCGCTGGGGATCGAGCACCGGCGCCTGGTCGGGACCGGTGTCGTCGGCGTCATCCGCGGTGCGCACGCCGGGCGCGTCGTCGGGCTGCGCGCCGACATGGACGCGCTGCCGATCGACGAGGACTCGGGTGAAGCCTGCGCCTCCGAGGTGCCGGGGAAGATGCACGCCTGCGGGCACGATGCGCACACCGCGATGCTGCTCGGCGCCGCCCGCGAGCTGCAGACGACGCGCGCCTCGCTGCACGGGAGCGTGGTGCTGCTCTTTCAGCCGGCGGAAGAAGGGCCCGGCGGCGCGCTGCCGATGATCGAAGCCGGCGCGCTCGACGAGCCACGCGTCGAGGCCGTCGCGATGCTGCACGTCGACAACCGGCTGCCGACCGGGACGATCGGGATCGCGGCGGGCGTCGTCAACGCGGCGGCCGACGAGTTTCACGTCACGATCCGCGGCAAGGGCGGCCATGGCGCATCGCCGCACCGCGCGATCGACGCGATCCCGTGCGCGGCCGCGACCGTGCTCGCATTGCAGAACGTCGCCGCCCGCGAGACCGATCCGCTGGCGACGATCGTGGTGACGATCGGCACGATCCAGGGCGGCTACCGCAACAACGTCATCGCCGATCGGGTCGCGCTGACCGGCACGGTGCGCACGCAGGATCCGCAGATCCGCGCCGGCGTCGAAGCGCGCTTGCGGCGGATCGTCGACGGCGTCGCCGCCGCCTACGGCGCGAGCGCGACGCTCGAGGTGATCTACGGCTATCCGCCGGTCGTCAACGACGCGACGCTGGCGGTGAGCTTCGCGCGCTACATCGGCGCGACCAGCGCGATCGAAGTCACCGCGCCGCCACCGACGATGGGCGGCGAAGACTTCGCCTACTTCGCGCAGCGCGTCCCGGGCCTGATGGTGCGCCTCGGGATCGCGAACGAGTCGGTCGGCGCAATCCACACCGTCCACAGCCCGCAGTTCCGGCTCGACGAGGGCGCGATTCCGGTCGGCGTCGCGACGCTGGTCGCCTTCGCGCGGGGCGTCGGCGACGGTTCGGTCGAGCTCGGCGCGGCCGCGCCGCCGTAGCCGGTTTGTCCCCCGTATCCCCCACGGCATCCACAACGCCTAGTGGCGGTGGTGGAGACGGTGCACAACATCTTGTGGTCGATGGCAGGACGGGCGCCGACGGCCCCGAAACGGGAGCCATGGCAGTGTCGTCGATCCCGTACGACCGGCCGTCGGCCCGGGCGCTGTATCGCAGCCAAGACCTGGCTTCGCCGGCGCGGGCCGCCTTCGACCTCGTCTGCGAGGTCGAGAAGTGGCCGGTCTGGTTGTCGTTCCTGCGCAGCGCGCGGCGGCTCGAGGCCGACCGCCCGCTGGGCATCGGGAGCGAGGTCTCCATTCGCTCTAGCTTGCCGGGCGAGCGCGAAGAGCTGTTCGAGGTCGACCGGTTCTTGCCGGGGCACCAGCTCTCGCTGGTCGGCGCGTTCTCGGTGCGCCGGCGCATCGACATTCGGATCGAGCAGAAATCCGAGCGCTCGAAGCTCGTCGTGCGGGTCGACTATCCGACCTACGGCGGCTTTCTGGGACGACTGTTCGACCGCTTGACCCGCCGGCCGAAGCTCGAGGGGGCGCTCGGCGCCGCGCTGATCCACTTCAAGGGGCTGTGCGAGTACGACCGCGACCCGGACGCCATCCTGGCCGACTTCTAGGGGATTCTTAGCACTCGTTGACGTAGTCTGCTAGAATCACTTACACTGCGGGGAAGAGCCCCTTCCACCGCGCCGGAGAACCCTTTGCCCCTCTACGAGTACGAGTGCCCCGCCTGCCAGCAGGTGACCGAGGTGCGTCACGGCTTCCGTGAAGCGTACGACGGGAAGTGCGCGGCCTGCGGCGGCCCGATGAAGCGTGTCTTCAACCCGGCCGGGATCGTCTTCAAGGGGTCGGGATTCTACGTGACCGACTCGCGCAAGTCGACCGGCAAGTCGGACTCGACCGCCAGCCCAGCGTCGAACGGCGAGGCTGCCGCGAAGAAGACGGAGTCGGGCGGCGATGCCGCCACCACGAAGACCGAGTCGAGCAGCGACGGCGCTGCGAAGAAGACCGAGTCGAGCGGCGACGGCGCTGCGGCGAAGACCGAGTCGAGCAGCAGCGGCGCCGCGAAGAAGAGCGAGTCGAGCGCGGCCTAATGCTCGACGCGGAGGCGGTCGTGCGCGGCACGCTGCTGGCCGCCGTCGTGGTCGTGCTGCTGGCGGCCGGGCTGCAAATTGTCCGCGCGCTGCGCGGTCTGCTTCGCATCCGCGCACGGCTGGTCGCCCACGCCGGCTCGCCGGCCGCGACCGCGCTCGCGCAGGCGCAGCGCGACGTGGCCCGCCTCCAGGCGGCGCGGGCCGCTTGCGACCTGCTGCTGGCGCGCGCGCAGGCCGCGCTGGCCACGATCCGCCGTGGGCCCCTGCCGCCGGGAGTGGTCGCCCTGTTGGCGCGCTTGCGCGCCGAGCTCGCCGCGTTCAACGCCTCCGCGCGGCGCTGACTCCTCACCAGTAGCCCGGGATCCTGACGTGGAGACGGAAGCGCGCGATCGCGGCTCCGGCGCGCACGCCGCGAATCTGAACTTGCGCGACGCCGTCGACGACGGGCACTGTCGTCTGGTCGCCTCCGGCGGCGAGGGTTGCGGCGCCGGAGACGGCGATCGCCATCGTCGCCGGATCGCTGCCGAGGCCGTGGCACTCGATGACCAGCGTCTCCACGGTTCCCGGCTCGGAGGGCGGCAGCGGATGCGGAATCAGGGTGACGACGTCGGCCGGCATGGGATTACTCGAGCCGCCCCCTGAGAGCACGGTGATCACATGCCGGCCCTCCGCAACGCCCGGATCCAGCTCGCCCTCGATGCTCTCGTTCGAGACCGCACGCGTCGAGATACCTACCGTGCTCCCGTCGATCTCCAAGGTGGCGTCGCTCGGATCGACGCCGCGCACTTGCAGGTCCACGATCCCGCGACCCGGGGCACGCTCGTAGGCTGAAGAGCCGCGCACGATCGCGACGCGGGTCGACGGCGGCGGGCCGATCGCGTCGGTGTTCGGCACGACCGCGTCGGAGCTGACCTCCATGCGCGCCGCGGCGGGATCGGGTCGTCCGCGATCGTCGAACCCCTGTGAGAGAAAGACCTCTTTGACGAGCACGCCCGCCAAGAGCGTCGGTATCGCGAAGGCGAGATGATGATCGCTCTGGGTACGCGTACGATAACTATGCTGCTGGCCGTCGTCGGTGAAGAGCGTAACCAGCACGTCGCTCGGGCCACTCTGCGCCGGGTCGACGAAGGTGGCGACGATCGACGAACCGGGACCGGCGACCTTGGGCAAGTAGGCGTGCCCCTCGCTCGCAGTATTTCCCGGCGTCGGTACGACGGGCGTGAAGTTCGCTCCAAAACCGCAGGTGGCTTGGCAGTCGAGCAGCTCTTTGAAGAGGCGCTGTTGCAGCTGGATGAGGCCAGCCTCGCGCGCGGTCAGCGCGTTCATGGCGGCCGTATACGTGTCGATGTCGGCTTGGTCGTGGCGGCCTTTGGCGGACTCGAGCTGCGTCATCGTCGTACGGAATTCACTATCCATCGCGTCGCGCGCGTCTTGGGCGGCGTGAATCTTGTCGACGATGCCCTGGCACTTCGGGCAGGGCGTCGTGAGCTTGCGCCAACCGTCGCCGGAGTTCGGCATCTTTTGGGTGACAGCGGGAGCAGACGGCGCCGGCGAGGGGGTGGCGCCACTCGTTCCGGTCTCGGCGGTGCAGCCACAATTCGCGAACGTCGTGATCTTGGCGAGCCCGACGGTGTACACGTGGTCGTCGCCCTCTCGGCTAGGCACGACGCTGCCGGTGAGCCGAACGGCAAAGGTCTTGAGCGCCGCGCTCGGGCCGCCGTTCCACGTGCTCACGGGTGCGCAGTTGCATTCGCCGTAGATCGTGATTTCGTAGCGCTGCGCGCCGCGGTCCCAGATGGCGACGAGGACGATCTTGCACGGGCCTCGCTGCGTCGTGCGTTTGAGTACCTCGACCGGCTTGCCCTTCCAGATCTCTTTGAGCTTCTCTTTGAGCCAATCGGTCCCGTGGTCTTTCGCCTGCTCGAAGGCCTGTTCCGAGAGTTTACCGGCTTCGATCGCAGCCGCGCCCTCTTCGGGATCGGCGCCGAACGTTGCGACCTTGAAGATGCCCTTGAACGCCCCTTTGATCGCATCGAGGAAACCCTCGAGGGGTCCGCCGTTCGCCGCGTCCGCCAGCGCCTGCCAGGCTTGCATCGCGGCAGCTTCGTTGCAACGTCCGTTCGGATGATAGGAGCCGAAGTCGATCAGCGCCTGACTGAGGATCTGCTCCATCTCGCCGGAGATCGTGTCGCTGACTTCCCAGTTCGATTGCTTGACGCTATCGAACCAATCGTCGGGACTCGTGCTGCTGTTGACCGCACTGGCAGGGTCGCCGGCGGAGCTCGCATTCTGCGCCGCGACTGGGTGGAACACGACGGCAATCGCGATCGCGCTCAAGAGAGCGAAGAGAGCCCAGCGGTGTCCCATGGTCAGCTCGGCGGCTTCTCCTCTTCGGGCGGCTCCCAGGACCAGCCGAAGCCGTCCTTGGGCGGCGGGGCCGCGCCGCCGCCGAACGGGACGTCGTCGTCATCGTCGCCTTCGCCGCCGAGCGCAAACGGCGCGCCGAACGGCGTCTGGCCGGCGGCGGCCGGTGGTGGCTGCGGTACGGCCGGCGCCGGCGGCGTCCGCTTCGGGGCGACCTTCGGCGGCTTGGCGGCCGGCTTTGCCGGCGGCTTCGCCGGCGATTTCGCGGGCGCGAGTTGCGGCGCATCCTCGGCCGCGAAGCCGAAGCTCTCCGGCGGCTCGGCCGGCGGGGCCGCGGCCCCGCCGCCGGTCAGCGCCGGCACCTTGGCCGGCGGTTCCGGCGGTGCGACGTCGACGCCGGGGCGGAACCGCTCGACGGCCCCGTGGAGGGGCGCTTCGCCGGCGGCGGCCCCGACCAACACGATCCGCGAGAGCGGCAGCAGATGTGCATCGGGACGCGCTGCCAGCTCTCGCAGCTCGTCGAGATAGCTCTCCGGCATCGCTTCGATCGCCATCGCTTCGAGCACCAGCTGGACGGTCTGGCTGACCGCCTGCGGCGGCGGAACCCGGGTGAAGGTCAGCAGCGACTGCCAGACGTCGCCCTTCACGATCGCCAACAGCTTGCGCCAGTAGTCGAGCGGCTGATAGCCCTCGAACTGGCCCTCTTCGCGCCGGGCGCGCGCGTAGAGCGCGGCGATGCGGCGACCCAGCGGGTCGGCCGGCGGCGAAGGCTCGATCAGTACGACGCGCTTGGCGACCCGGGCCAGCTCGGCGATCACCTGGGCGTGGAAGCCGGGATCGATCTCGTGCAGGTAATGCATGGCGACCGCGACGTCGTACGACTGATCGGTCGCCGGGATCATCGTCGCGCTGCCGCGGATGGCGATCGCGCCCAGCGCTTCGATCCGGGCGAGCATCGCCTCGTCGGACGTCAGCGCTTCGGCGCGCACGCCGATCTCGCGCCCGCGGGTCAACCACGCGCCGTCGTTCGGCAAGCCGAGGAAGAGCACGCGTTCGCCGGCGCGCAGCGCCATGGCGTCCCAGATCTGCTCGTCGATCCGGTAGGACTCGCGCTGAAAATCAGAGATGTTGGTCATAGGGAAGGTGGGACTCGAACCCACATGAGCTCTCGCTCGGTCGCTTTTGAGGCGACTGCGTATACCGTTTCGCCACTTCCCCTCGCACGGCCGCCGGATTCGCGGCAACCCAGCCACGCTCCGCTTCGCCGAAGCGGCCGGCGGCGGCCGGCGAGCCGACCCGGCTCAGCGCGTAGGTCATCCGCACCGTCCCGGCTGCCAGGGTGAGCCGCAGGGTGCCGTTGGAGCGGTGCGGTTCCCAGCGCGCCGCGAGGACGGTGCCGGGAAGCCACGAGACGGCCGTCGCCTCGCCGCCGTCGGCGGCGAGCACGACGATCCCGCCGCGCTCGGGGTGGAGGTCGACCGGCGCGGTCGGATCGCCGGCCGGCGGCGTGTCGCCGTCGAGCGCGAGACGGCCGGCCAACGCGTCGAGGACGATGCCGTGCTCGTCCGGCGCGTCCGGGAACGTGTCATCCCGGTCGACGACGACGCGCGCGGTGTGCGGATCGAGTGCGATCGTCAATGCGAAGCACGCGGCGCCGGTGACGAGGTCGGGCGCCTCGAGCGACGTCGCGACGACGGCGCGGGTCCCACTCTCGAGGATCGTCGAGGTAGAGGCGCGGTTGTACGTCCCGGCTGGATACGAGTGCGTCCAGCGGCCGATGCGGTCGGTCGTCGAGGGCGGCGGCGCTGGATCGACGTCGTCGCGGAACGCGCCGGTCGCATCGAACGCGTTCGCCCCGCTGGCGAGGTCCTCGAAGACCGGACTTCGCGC
>JBEKLD010000161.1:0-6652 GCA_050010375.1 Vulcanimicrobiaceae bacterium | reverse complement strand
GGACGTCGCGGAGGGAGCACTACAAGCGGCCACCGAGATAACGGCGGCCAGCGCGACGACAGAGAGAAGGCGATTCATCTATGAACCCCGATCGGAGACGGCATCGGCGAGCGATTCCCACCAATGAGAGCCCACCCTTGAGAGGAGAGCTCGCTACTCGACCCTTCCGGGGACTGCGAGTAGACGTACCGTAGGGTGTGACGCCCTCACCCAGACTGCTACGATTCCGGCGGGCGTCTTCCGGACTGTGTAAAGAGACTATGCGAGCAAGGTCACAGTCCGGTCAATCTGTTGCCAGTTAATTATGCGTAAATGCAAGCCCCTGCTCGATCAGCCCGCCTGACCCAGAACGGTCAAGGTACCGATCCAAAGGCCGAGTCCCGTGCACACGACCGCCACCCCGATCGCGACGACGTTGCCCGGCAGCGAGTTGACCCGGCGGCCCAAGATCCGCTTGTCGTTGGACAAGACGAGCAAGAACCCCAGAACGATCGGGAGGACGAACGCGTTGAAGGCCTCCACCCAGAGGGTGATCCGGATCAGCGGCAAGTGCGGGATCAGGACCACCCCGGCGGCCACCACGACCATGCCGGCGTAGAGCCCGTAGAAGCGCTTCGCGTCGAGGCAGCGGGCGTTGAGCGAGCAACGCCAGACGAAGGCCTCCCCGAAGGCCCAGGCGGTCGCCAACGAGACGACCAGAGCCCCCAGCATCGCTGCCCCGAGCAAGCCGGCGCCGAAGGCGATCCCGGCCAGCCGCGAGCCCGTCAGCGGGATCAGCGCCAAAGCGGCCTGAGCGGCATCGGTGACGTTGATGTGGTGGACGAACAGGGTCGCTCCGCAGGTCACGATCACGGCGACCATGATCAGCTGGGTCGCGACCGCCCCGATCGCCGTGTCGACCCGGCCCAGCGAGAGGTCGCGCTCGCGCAGCCCCTTGTCGACCGTCGCCGACTGCTGGTAGAAGATCATCCAGGGCATGATGACCGCGCCGATGTTGCTGGCGACCAGCAGCAGGTACTCGTGGTTCCCCAGCGGCTGACTGCCGAAGATCCCCTCCCGCAGCAGCGTCCCGGGGTTCGGGTGCGCGGCAAAGGCGGCCGGGATGAACAGCAGTTCGAGCAAGCACAGCCCGAGCGCAAACAGCTCGGCTCGGCGGTAGCGGCCGCTCAGCGCGACGCCGATCAAGATCGCGGCGGCCGCGACCACCATCGGGGCGGCCGGGACGCCGAAGATGAGCGCGGCACCGGCGACGCCGATGAACTCGGTGACCAGCGCCGCGAGGTTCGTCACCAGCATCGTCCCGAGCGAGAGCCAGGCCCAACCCAGGCCGTAGTTCTCTCGGATCAGCTGGGCGTGACCCTTGCCGGTGATCGTCCCGAGCCGGACCGTCATCTCCTGGACGACGAAGAGCGGGACGATCAGCAGCAGCTGCAACAGGACGAGCTTCATCCCGAACTGCGCGCCCGAGGTGGCGGCGGTCGTGATGCTCCCGGCCTCCGTGTCGGCGAAGGCGACGATCAACCCCGGCCCGGCGACGGCAAGGTAGCGCCAGAGGCGGCTGCCGGAGCGCGGGAGAGGAGACGTCTGGGGGTCGGCGTGGACGGCGGCCATCTCGCTCCGGCGGGGATCGTGAGGTACTCCTAACGATTGTCGTAGGCGGGCCGAAGTTCCCGCTACCCCTTCCGTCTGAACGCGGCCGGCGCGCCGGCTGTTCGTGCGCGCGGAACCCGCTGCGCAGGCGCCGAAAGCGCCCGTGTGCTGGCCATCGTTCTCATCCTGCTGCTCGCCGCGACCCCGGTTCCGCAGCCGACCGCGACCAATCCGTTCACGCTCCAGCCGATCCAGGGGACGCCGCCGCCCCTGATCGGGACGACCCGAAGCCGGCCGCTGTGCTCGGCGTTGCGCACCGTTGTCTCGCCGGCGATTCAGGCCGCCATGACCACCGATCGCCTCTACTCGGTCCTCCGCGGGCGCATCTTCGACTACGTCGTGAAGGATTCGGACTCGGCGCGCGACCTGCACCTGATGCAGATGGACCATCAGGTCGACCTCATGGTCAAGCAGATCGACGCCCTCGAGACCGCGCTCAAAGACCCGCTGCTCGCGCCCACCAACGCCTCGGGGCCCGAAGACCAGAAATCACTCAAGGACCTCAAGACGACCTTGACCGGGATCCTCGCCGCCCAGAAGACGGAGGAGAGCGTCATGTCCGGTTTCGTCGAAACCGAACGGGGGCGGCGCTTCGCGCAGCCGGACGAGTCGACGCAGGCGATGCTAAACGCGATCCAGCCTGCCCAGACCGCCGGGTCGTACCCGACCAACCCGCCGATCAGCGGCTACCTCAACGACCAGCAAGCGACCAACGTGGCGATCAGCCAGCATCAGGTCGCCGCCAGCCTGCACGACGCCCACAAGCTCGACGACGACCTCGGGGACATCCAGAACTACACCTCCCGCTGGGAGGCCGCGGCGACCAAGGCCATCATCCCAGCCGCCGGCCGCTGCAAGTAGGCGACGGCCGAGCCGCGAGGCCGCCGGGCTGAGGGCCCCGAAGGCCAAGTTCCCGATGGGGGTCCCGCGGAAGCCGACCGAACTGCCCACGCCCGAAGCGTCGGCGTTCATCGAGACGGCGATGGACCAGTACGGCAAGGCGACCTACAACTTCGCCTACCGTTTGACGGGGAACGACGCCGACGCGCGCGACCTGACGCAAGAGGCCTTCATCCGCGTCTACCGAGCTTGGCGCTCGTTCCAACCAGGCACGAGTTTTCTCTCGTGGATCTACCGGATCGTCACGAATCTCTACCGAGATGAACTTCGGAGGAGAAAAGGACGTTTCCAGGAGGAGATCCCGGAAGACAACGCCCCGCAGGAGTACGGCGGCAGCCGGCCACTGGCCGTCGACCCGATCGAAGACTACATGGCGGGGCAACTGGGAGAGCCGCTGGCGAGGGCGCTGGCGCAACTCTCCCCAGAACAGCGCCAAGTCGTCATCCTCGCCGACATCGAAGAGTATAGCTACCAAGAGATCGCCGACATCATGGGATGCTCGATCGGGACCGTCCGATCCAGACTCCATCGCGCGCGAGCTCTTCTCCGTCGGTTGGTGACCCGAGCGCAACAGGAACGACGATGACCGACCACTACACCCGCGAAAACCTCATCGACTATCAACACGGCGCGCTCGCACCTCAGGCGGATGCCGCTGTCTTCGCGCACCTCGAACGCTGTGTGGAGTGCTCGGCACTGCACGATGAGGAAGCGGCGCTCGGCGAACGGCTGCGCGCGCTGGCGCGCGCCGACGAGCGCGAGTTCCCGTCGATGGTGAAGGCCCGGGTGTGGGATGCGGTCCGCCGGGAGCGTCCGTCGTGGATCGCACGCCTCCCGTTGCGCTGGGGTCCGGCGCTGGCGGTCCCGCTCGCGGCGGCCTTCATCCTCGGCATCTACTTCGGGACGCCGGTCATCCGCGGTACCGTGCCGGGCGTCTCGGCGAGCTTCTATCTCGACGAGCACAGCGCCGAGGCGCAGGACAACCCGCTCGGCCCGGGCGCCGGTCCTACCGTCTACGAGACCTCCGACCGCACCGCTTCCTCGTCCGCTGCTTCGTACATCGATACCGCCGACGCCGCGACTCTCGACGACGCCGACGGTGCGAACCGCTAGGCTCCTCGCCCTCTTCGGCACGCTCGTCCTGACCGCGCCGGCGCCGGGCGAGGCAGCCACGCATCCCTCCATCCCACCCGCCGTCGCCGCCGCGACCGACGCGCGACCGCTGATCGTCGCCGCCGTGGCGGCCCCGCAACACGTCTCCTTCGTCGGGCAGATGTCGTGGATCGGCAGCGGCACGCGCCAAGCCTTCGCGTACGTCGCGAAGATCGAACACCGTGCGCCCGACGAGACGCGGCGCACCTACCTCGCCCCGCGCGGCGTCTATGGCGAGTACGTCGTCAGCCGCGGCGCGATGTCCTACGACGTCGAACCGAGCGTCAAGCGCGTCGTCGTCTCCGAGAACCGGGCCGTCGTCGATCCGGTCGCGGTCGTCGACGACATCGCCCTGCTCGACGGCAACTACCGCGCCGTGCGCAGCGCTACCGACGACGTCGCCGACCGCCGCACCGACGTGGTCGACCTGGTGAGCCGCTACACGGGCGAACGCGCGATGCGGCTATGGATCGACAGCGAGACGCATATCGTGCTGGCCAAGGAGGCGTATCACGGTGACGGTTCGTTGGCCTGGCGCACGCGCTTCGACGAGATCCGCTACACCGACGCGATCCCCGAGGCATTTTTCGCCACCGCGATCCCGAGCGGCTACGCGACCGTGCATGGTCGTTCGTACGCCCAGCAAGGATCGCTGACCAGCGCCGTCTCCGCGGCCGGCTTCGCACCGATCACGCCCAAGTATCTGCCCGACGGGTTCATCCTCTCCGGTGCCGACTTCTCACAGACGCCGGACGGGATCAAAAACGTTCACCTGCTCTACACCGACGGGATTCGCGAGTTGTCGCTGTTCGAGAACGCCAGCGATCGCGCGGTCGATTTCGGCGACATGCAGCCGCACCTGACCTCGTTCGGCGGGCACGACGCGCAGTACGCGCATCAGGGCCCCGATACGCTGCTCGCCTGGCGCGAGCGCCGGCTGACCTTCCTGTTGGTCGGCGACCTCGACCTGACCGAACTGATTCCGATCGCGAAATCCGTCGTCCCGTGAGTGGATTCGCCTTCGGCGAATCCGTCGCGTTCGGGCTTCGCCCGATCCGCACCCTGGGCGCGCGCTGCAGCGCGCGTGAACGAGGGGTGTGGGAACGACCCTCTCTTCGGTTCCCGCGCTTACCGCGCGGATCGCCGGCGCGCACGACGTCGCGCTAGGCGCCTACGTCCTCGGGCCTGGCCCGGTGTGGGAGGCGCTGATCGGCGCCGCCCACCGCGGCGCGCGCGTCGACGTCGTCTTGCCGCGGGCGCCGTGGCCCGATCCCGACGGCGACCGCCGGCGGACCAACGCCGCGGCGGCGCGCGCGCTGCGCGCCGCCGGCGCGCACGTGCGACTGCTCGGCAGCGACCCGCACACGACCTTTCACCTCAAGGCGGCGGTCTGCGACGGGATCGCCTACCTCGATGACCGCAACTGGACGCGCTCTGGCCGCGAGCTGGTCGTCGCCGACGACGATCCACCCGCCGTCGCGCTGGTGCGCGCGGCGCTGCGCGGCCAGGGCGGCGCGATCGACGGTTTGGCGACCCGCAAGGACGACGCGCAACGGCTCGAACTCGACTTGATCGCGAGCGCTGGGACCGCGCCGGTCACCGTCGAGACGGAGACGATCGGCGCCGGACCGCTGACCGCGGCGCTGGCACAGCACGCGGCCGCCGGGGCGGCCACGACTTTGATCGTCAGCGGCGCCGCGAACGCGCACGCCGGCCACCTCTTGGCGCAACTCCGGCAGGCCGGTGTCACGGTACGCACCGGCGGGACGAACCAGAAGCTCGCGCTGGTCGGCGAGCGCGCTTGGATCGGCTCCGCCAACGCGACCTTCGCCGGGAAAGCGTACGGCAAGCAGCTGGATTGGGGTACGGTCACGGCCGACGTCCCGCTGGTCTCTGCCGTGAAGACGGCGTTGGCCCGGGACGTCGGCCGCGCGGCGACCGCTAGCGCTCGTTGGGCGGCTGCTGCGCTCCGGGCTGCGCTCCGGTCGGGGCCTGGCGGTGGTGGTGCCGCAGCATCCCCTGCAGGTGCGTGCGCTGGTCCGGCGTGAGCAGCGCGTCGACGCGCTGGTGCAGCGCTTGCTCGTTGGCGCGCCGCGTCTGCGGGTCGGCGTTCTCGTTCGCCTGCCGCGTCTGGCGGACGGCGTCGCGGATCTGCGCGCGCTGTGCGTCGCTGAGGTTCAGCGCACGCAGCGCATGCAGGTAGCGGCCGTGGTGATGGCCGTGATGCGAATGCGCCGGGCCGGTGACTGCCGGCGTGGCGCCCGGCGGTAGCTGCCCCGGCGTGCTCTGCGCCAAAGCGGCCGTTGGGACGGCAAAGGCCGTCGCCAGTGCGGCGGCCGTCAGGAAGCGGATCGGTGACAAGGTCGGTCTCCCCGCGCCGCTCAGCGGCGCGTTATCGAGTGCGTGACGAGGAAGAACCTCGTCTGCATCACGATACCGCCGGATTCGTTGCCGCGTTGTGAGAGCGCCGTTAAACTCCTGGGATAACCGCGTTGATCGCCTTTACCAGGTCATTCTCAGGGACTTCACCGTCCTTGATCCACGCGATCTTCTTGTCGGGCCGGATCAGCACGATCGTCGGAAAACCGCCTTGGAGATACTTCTGAGCCACCGCGAGCTGGGGATCGAACGCGATCGGATAACGCACCGCGAAGCGAGCGCCAAACTGATTCACGTCCGACTCGGACCCGGCCGTGCTGCCGTCCATCCCGTACGGGCTGCCGTCGACGGCGATCATCGCGATCTTGCCTTGATACTTGGCCGCGAGGTCGTTGAGGATCGCTGTCTCGTGCTGGCAGTGCGGACACCATGTCGCGAACACCTCGAGCAGCACCGGCGTGGTGACCGACGCCAGATCGAATGGACCGGCGTTCGACTGCGCGGTGAATTCGGGCGCGACGTCGCCGACCTTGAGGGACGACTGGATCGGCGCCTGCGAAGCCGCGTTGGG
>JBEKLD010000160.1:0-6666 GCA_050010375.1 Vulcanimicrobiaceae bacterium | reverse complement strand
GCCGCCGGTCCCGGATTACCGCGCGACCCGCCGTCCGCAAAGAGCGTCGCCTTGGTGCTCATCGTGCTCGTTTCAGCCCTGAGGCCGGCGCGCTTGGCGCGCGCCGGATTTGCGTGCCCTGTTAAGAGGCCGGCGCGCTTGGCGCGCGCCGGATTTGCGTGCCCTGTTAAAACGAAAGGCCCGGCATGCGGGCCTCTCATGAATGGTCGGGCAGACAGGATTTGAACCTGCGACCCCCAGTCCCCCAGACTGATGCGCTACCAAGCTGCGCTACTGCCCGGATTCCTCGCGCGACCCGCGCGCCAGCATGGGGTTTTTTTACTTCTTGCGGCCGGGCGCCTTCTTCGCGCTGCGCTTGCCGCTGCCGACCGCATCCTTGAGGCCCTTGCCGGGACTGAAGGCGGGGACGCGCCGCGCCGCGATCTTGATCGTCTCGCCGGTCTGCGGATTGCGGCCCACGCGCGCTTTGCGCTCGCGCACGAGGAAGCTGCCGAACGGGATCAGTTGCACCTTCTCGCCCGCTTTGAGGGCGCCGCTGATCTCGTTCAGGATCAGATCGACGATCTCGCCCGCCTGTCGCTTAGAGAGCTCGTGCTCGTTGGCCAGGGACTCGACGATTTCGGCTTTGGTCACGTCTGTCTGCACCTCGGGAGAACGCGTACTTCAAACGGCTGCGAAAGCTCCGCGGTGCCGCTCGTCCGGCGAGAAGGATACGCGCGCACGCGTCCTACTCCCTCCGGCCTCGTCAAGAAAATCGGCTCCGCAACGACGAAAACCCGCGAACGGTTATCGTAGGAGAATGGATCGCATCGTCACCGCATCCGCCGCGCGCGGGACGGTTTCCCTTGTGTCGGGGATCACGACCAACCTCGTGCGCGAGGCGCGCCGGCGCCACGACTTAGCTCCGACGGCCAGCGCGGCGGTCGGGCGGCTGCTCACGGCGTCGGCGCTGCTGGGAGCGGCCCTGACGGGGCGCGAGCGGCTGACGCTCCAGGTCGTCGGTGACGGCCCGCTCGGCGCCCTGACCGCCGACGCTTGGCAGATCGGCCCCCAGGCGATCGGTGCGCGCGCGTACGCCCGCAACGGCCACGCCGACCTGCCGCTCAACGCGCAGGGGAAATTCGACGTCGCCGGCGCGGTCGGCCGTGGCAACCTGCAGGTCACCAAGTCCTACGAGGTCGGCCAACCGTACAGCGGGATCGTGCCACTCACCAGCGGCGAGATCGGCGACGACGTCGCCGCCTACCTCGCCACCTCGGAACAGATTCCGAGCGTCGTCGCGCTCGGCGTGCTGGCCGACCCGGGCGGGATCCGGGCGGCCGGCGGCGTGATCGCACAGGCCCTCCCCGGCGCCGACGAGGCGACCCTCGCTGCGCTCGAGCGGGCGGCGGCGGCGATGCCGCCGGTCACGACCCAGATCGAAGCCGGCGCCGACCCCGAGGCCCTGCTGCACGCCGTCGCCGGCGCGCTCGACCTCAAGCTCTTCGATCGCTATCAGGTCGCGTTCGACTGCCGCTGCACCCGGGAGAAGGTCGAGACGGCGCTTCTCGGCCTCGGCAAGGACGAGCTGGCCAAGATCGCCCGCGAGCAGCCGCAGACCGAGGCGACCTGCGAGTTCTGCGGCGAGTGCTACGTTCTGACCGCCGGCGACGTCGAAGCCCTCGCCCAGCGCCTGGGCTGAGTCTTAGGCGTGCTCGGGGCTGGGCGGCTCGGCCGCCTGCTCGGGTCCGGAGGTCGCGGCGCCGCCGATGCGCGGCCGGAACTCCTCGATGACGCGGCCGTGGCCCAGATTCGTGTACCACCAACCGCACTCGCACCGCACCGGCGCACCGTGATCGACCGGATATGGGTAGACGCGATCGCAGCGCGGGCAGGTGAAGGTCGGTCCGGCGACTGCCCCCTCGGCGGTGTAGGTGACCCCTGCGGCCACGGTGCTCGCGTAACGATGGCTGGCCATGGTGGGTGCTTTCCTCTGCGGTACTAAGGGAGAACGCGGACGAACTTGCGGGAACCGACCTGCAGGACCGCCGGTCCGTCGGCCGGCCACCGAGCGGCCGGATCGCCGACGACCCGGCCGTCGATCCGAACCCCGCCCTCGGCGATCAGCCGCTGGGCCGCGCGCTTGGAGTCGGCGAAGCCGGCCGCCAGGAGCAGGTCGGTGACCCGTTCCCGGCCCGCGCGCGGCAGCTCGGGCATCTCGGTCGGGATCTCCCCGCGCTGGATCGTCCGCTCGAACCACTCGCGCGCCGCTCGGGCGGCGTCGGCTCCATGGTAGCGCGTGACGAGGTCTTCGGCGATACGCTTTTTCTCGTCCATCGGGCTGGCCGTCCCGGCAGCCAGGTCGGCGCGCAGCCGCTCGACCCGCTCGGCCGGCCACCACGCGGCCAGCCGGCCGTAGCGCGGGATCAGCGCGTCCGGGATGCGCATCGTCTTTCCGAACATGTCGTTGGGCGGATCGGTCAGCCCGATCTGGTTCCCGAGCGACTTCGACATCTTCTTCTCGCCGTCGATCCCCTCGAGCAGCGGGACGGTGATGCAGATCTCCGGGTCCTGGCCGGCCTGAATCTGATACGGCCGGCTGATGAGCAGATTGAAGAGCTGATCCGAGCCGCCTAGCTCGACGTCGACGTTCATCGCGACCGAATCGTACGCGACGGCGACCGGGTAGACGAACTCGTGCAGCGCGATCGGGACGCCGTGCTGGTAGCGTTCCTTGAAGTCGCTGCGCTCGAGCATCTGCGCGACGGTCGTCAGCGCGAGCAGCTTGTGGATCTCGGTGAAGGTCAGCTTGGAAAGCCACTCGCTGTTGTAACGCAGCGTCACGCGGCTCATGTCGAGCACCTTGCCGGCCTGGGCGGCATAGGTGCGCATGTTGGCCTCGATCTGCGCGTCGCTCAACGGGGGGCGCAGCGCGTTGCGGCCGCTGGGGTCGCCGATGCGCGCCGTGAAGTCGCCGATCAAGAGGATCACGTCGTGACCGTCCTCGACGAAGCGCTGCAAGAGGCGCAGCACGACCGCGTGCCCGATGTGCAGGTCGGGCGAGGTCGGATCGAGGCCGAGGTAGACGCGCAGCGGCCGGCCGCGCGCGAGGCGCTCGGCCAGCTCGTCGAGCGTCTCGACGTGATCGCAGCCGTCGGTCAGGCGTTCCGCGCGCTGGCGGGGGGTCAAGGAAGAAGTCATGCGGACGGCGCGCGCAGTTCGAAGATCGTCACCCCGCCGCCTCCCTCGTCGGCGTGTCCGTAGCGCACGTTGTGCACGAAGGGGTGCGCCCGCAGGTATTCCTGGAGGCCTTTGCCCAGCAGGCCGGTGCCCTTCCCGTGGATGAGTCGCAGCGGCGAGGAGCCGACCATGATCGCGTCGTCGATCCAACGGTCGACCAGCGGCTCGGCCTCGACGAAGCGCTTCCCCCGCACGTCGAGCTGCGTCTGCGCCCCAGTCGCCGCCGCGAGCGTCGCCGCGCCGCCCTCGGCCGCCGGCGCGCGGGCGGGCGAGGGTCCGCCGCGCCGGCGCAGTTCGCGCTTGGGGACGCTCATCCGCAGCGCGCCCAGCTGGACCAGCGCGTGGTCGCCCAGGTCCTCGAGCACGGTTCCGTCTTGCTCCCACGAGGTCACGTGGACCCGGTCGCCGACGGCGATCGGCTGCGCCGCCTCGCCGCTGCGCGGGGCCGACGGCCGCGCCTCCAGGCCCAAGTCGCGATGGATCTCGTCGAGCGTCCGCGCCAGCAGATCGGCTTGGCCGGCGGTGACGCGCGGCGCGCGTGGCGCGCGCTCGCCGTGCTCCGCGGCTCGGCGCTCGAGCTCGGCGCTGAACTGGCGCAGCGCTTCGGCGAGCCGCGCGTCGATGCGCTGGGCCAGCTCGCGGCGCTCGCGCTCGAGCGCCTCGGCGCGCCGGCGCGCCGTCTCCTCGAGCGCGTGCACGTGCGCGCGCTCTCGCCCCGCCTCCTCGCGCTCGCGGGTCGCGCGGACGCGCTCTTCGGCGACCTCGGCCAGCGCGCGCTCGTAGTCCCGCTCCTGCGTCGAGAGCAACGCCTCGGCGCGCGCGACGACGGCGGGATCGAGCCGCATCCGGCGCGCCAAGGCGAAGGTCAACGACTGGCCCGGCGAGCCGACGTCGAGCTGATAGGTCGGCGCGTAGGTCTCGGGATCGAAGCGGACGCTCGCGTTGACGACGTGCGGATGTTCGGCGCCGAAGAGCTTCAGCTCGGTGGCGTGCGTCGTCGCGACGACGAGCGCACCGCGCGCGAGCAGCCGTTCGAGGACCGCGACGGCCAGCGCGGCGCCGGCGTTGGGCTCCGTCCCGGCCCCGATCTCGTCGATGAGGATCAGCGTGCGATCGTCGGCGTCGGCGACGATCTCGGCCAGCCGCCGCAGGTGGGCCGAGAAGGTCGAGGCGTTCTGGACGATCGACTGCTCGTCGCCGATGTCGGTGCGCACGCGCGCGAACGCGCCGATCCGCGCCGCCGCGGCCGGGACGTGCATCCCGCAGGTCGTCATCAGGACGGCCAGCCCGACCAGCTTGAGGGTGACGGTCTTCCCGCCCATGTTCGGCCCCGAGACGATCAGCATCCGCGTTTCGTCGTCGAGCCGGATCGACTGCGGGACCGGCCGCACCTCGAGCAGCGGATGGCGAGCGTCGATGAGATCGACGACGGCGCCATCGACCAACTCCGGCGCGACCGCATCCATCCGGTCGGCGAGCCGCGCGCGCGCCGCGGCCAGGTCGAGCTCGACGTAGACGTCGACGTTGGTCGCGACCTGCGCCGCCTCGCGCCCGACCAGCGCGGAAAGCTCGGCCAGGATGCGCGCGACCTCAGCCTGCTCCTGCGCCTGCAACGCGCGCAGCCGGTTGTTCGCCTCGAGCGTCTCGAGCGGCTCGATGAAGAGCGTCTGTCCGGTCGAGCTCGAGTCGTGGACGATCCCCGGGATCTGACTCTGGAACTCGGCCTTGACCGGGATCACGTAGCGGCCGTCGCGCACGGTGACGATCGCGTCTTGGATCGCCTGCGCGTAGCGGGCCGAGCGCACCAGCGCGTTGGCACGGTCGCGCGCCTCGTCTTGCGCTTGGACGATCCCGCGCCGGATGCGCCCCAACGCCGCCGAGGCGCGGTCGAGGACGCCGGCGCGCTCGTCGATCGCGTCGTGGATCCGGTTGACGACCTGGGGCAGCGCCCGGAACGGCGCGCCGCGCGCGCGCAGCAGCGGCAGGTCCAGTTCGGCCTCGCGGATCGCGCGCACCGCCGCCGCGCTCGCGCCGAGCGCGTCGGCGATCGACCGCAGCTCGCGCGCCGGCAGCGCGACGCCGCGCGCCGCGTTCGCGACCGCCTCGTCGACCGCGTCGATCGCCTCCATCCCGAACCCGGTCTGCGCCAGCGCGCGCATCTCGCTGGTCTCGCCGACCAGGACGCGCACCAAGGCGGCGTCGGCGCCGGGCTCGCACCCGAGCGCCTGTGCTTGCGCGCGCGGGCCGTGCGTCTGCCCCGCATAGCGCTCGCGAATGCGCCCGAAGTCGAGCACCTCGAGGGTTCGTTCGTCGGCGAGCGGCGCGGCCCCCATCGATCAGAGCACCATTAATTCGATGTACCGTTCTGGTCGTCGTCTCACGCTACACGAATCGCAGCAGGCGCCTGACACTGTGTGCTGTTGTGGTCGTTAGCGGCTTAAGCAGGATCTCAGGCGCCGCAATGCGTCATCGGCATCCGAATCGAGGCCCGGTCTGGACGCGGCAGCCAGAAGGTCTGCTAATGAAACATTGAACTTTAGCGTAAATTTGCGAGGTCCCGCTGCGATGCGCTGCTCCAGATGTCCGACGCCAGCCTTTTCCAAAGCACCGAGCCATCTAGAAAACGTTGAGCCCAGATGTGTAGCCCACAACATCGTTTGATCGTCGGGGATTGGGAGACGGTCGTCACCCACGACCACCTCCGATTTCCTCGACTTCTGGGCGAAGCGCTCGAGTAATTCTATCGCCTCATCTCGATCACTTTGCGGGAGCGTCGATGGGAATAGACTCCAAGGATACCACAAGGCCAAGGCTTCAGACCACCAATACTGCGCCTCTCTAACGTCAAGAGAGACGCGTTCAGGGGCGTTCACTATGTCCGCGTCAACTACGATCGGCCCGCGAGCGACCATTGCGGCGCATTCGATTGAAAGCTCTCGAGCGTGCAAGTCAACGGGTCCGTACAACGAAAGCACGGATCCTGCATCGCCCACGGCGCGTCCCATAACTCGTACTTCTCCAGCCACACGAACGGTTGACTCGCGAATCTCTCCGTAGAATTCTATGGGCATGGCCAGCGTCACCGCAAGATCACCCGGATGATCCAACCGCGGAACCTCAGCAAGCGCCTCGTCCTTATCGACACCCGTAATGACGACTTCATAGCCCTGAGAACGCGGCTCCTTCAGGGGATCGGTCCAATACGAGCTGAGAACATGCGCGAAACTCGAGCCTTCAATAAGCGCTCCGCTGAGATCGTTTCGAGCGAATGATCGCCACAGAAATGGCCTAGCGGATACGGCTGACAGCACTCGGCTCAATCGCGAAAGCTGACTAAGGTCTTTTACGATCGCATACGCCAGCACAAAGGACGCGATAACATCGTTCGCAAACTCGTTACCATGTAAGAATGGATGCTCGCCTAACTGTGAGTCAACCATGCTTACG
>JBEKLD010000159.1:0-6778 GCA_050010375.1 Vulcanimicrobiaceae bacterium | reverse complement strand
CGCCGGCCAGGTCTCGAGTGCGTGACGCCTTCCCTCGATTACGTCGTAGTACGCATCTGCGTCTGCCAAAGGAAACGCGTCGTCCTCAAGACCGTCGGACGGCGACAGAGAGGGGCGGCCAACCCATACCGTGGGCAACTCGGACTCGACGTCGGCGGGCGATAACTGGCCCTGGCGATCGGCTTTAGCCCTGCCGAAGAGGACGTTGATCGGAGCGCCATTCCGCTCTGAGCGAACCTGCAACGAGAAGGGACTGAAGACGACGTCAACGTGCGTTTCACGATCCGGACGCTTCGCGCGTGAATTGCGCTTTAGCACTTGCTCGTACTGGAGGTCTTGGTCTTGGTCGAGTTTTTCGAACGCCAGCCGGACGAGATTCGCCGGGCACGTACCGGCGAGAAACTCCGAATACATAAAAGGGGCTCGAATCGTGTCCTTTTCGCGCTCGTCTTTGATACTTTCGAACGCGACAGCGACTTGTACGCGGCGCCAATAGTCCGTTAGCTTCCCTAGGAAGCCCGGATCCCGATGTGTGCCCACCCGATAACTCCAAACGGAGGCTTCGTCGTCGTCTTCCCGGCCATATGCGTGCTTCTTGAGTGGTATGCCTGCGGCAGCCCGCGGAAGGATCTCTAGGGGATCGGCTCGTGGATCGTGACGAGCTTGGTGCCGTCGGGGAAGGTTGCCTCGATCTGGACCTCGGTCAGCATCTCGGGGATCCCCTCCATCACGTCGTCGCGGCCGAGCACGCTGCGCCCGCGATCCATCAGGTCGGCGACGGTCGCGCCGTCGCGCGCGCCTTCGAGCACGAACGAGCTGAGCACCGCGATCGCTTCGGGATGATTGAGGCGCAGGCCGCGTCCGCGCCGGCGCCAGGCCAACTCGGCGGCGTAGCTCAGCAGGAGCTTGTCGCGTTCGGCGTCGGTCAGCAGCATCGCCGAAGGTTCCGTGATCCAGGCGGGAGCCCTGTTGGCCAAATGGCGAAGGACCGCCGCCCGTGCGAACGCCCTTCCGTCTCATCCCCGCGTTGCTCGTGCTACTCGCGACCGCGCAGACTCCGCCGCCGCAGCTTCCGCCGTTGCAAGGCCGGTACTGCGCCAGCGTCCCGCTTCCCCCGCGGACGCAGGTCGGAACGTGTGGCGCGCTCGAGGTGTGGACGCCGCGAGGCATCCTGCGACTCGCCGTCGTCACGTCCGAGCAGCTGCGAGAAAAAGGGCTGATGTTCGTGCGTGAGGTCCCGCGCGGTCAGGGGATGCTGTTCGTCTTCCCCGGTGGCGATCAGCCGCTGAACTTCTGGATGAAGGATACGATCACGCCGCTCGACATGGTCTTCGTCGACCACGCCGGCCGGGTGACCTCGATCGCCGCCGCCGTCCCGGCGACGACGCCGTCGACGCCCGACGAGCAGATCCCGCGCCGGAGCGGGACCGGCGCCTTCGTCATCGAGTTGGCCTCCGGCGACGCCGCGCGGTTCGGTCTGGCCGCGGGCGTGCGGCTCTTGCTTCCGTCGATCCCCGCGCAGTAGGGTGCCCGAGCTTCCGGAAGTCGAGACGATCGCGCGGGGCCTCAACAACACGATCGCCGGCAAGACCGTCGCGGCCGTCGCCGTGACCCTCCCGAAGGTCGCCCTCGCCCCGCCCGGCAAGCGGTTCGCCAAGGCGTTGGTCGGCGAGACGATCGCCGAGGTGGGCCGGCGCGGGAAGTACGTGGTGGCGCAGCTCGCTTCGGGCCGCCGCTTGGCGGTCCACCTGCGGATGACCGGTCGCTTGATCGTTCAACCGGAGGGGGCGACCGAGCCGTACCCGCATACCCACGTCCTGATCACCTTCGGCGACGGGACCCGGCTCAGTTTCGCCGACGTCCGGACCTTCGGCCGCATGCGGTTGCTCGCCGCCGGCGACCCGTGGGACGCGGACGGTGGGGTCGAGCCCCTGTCCGAGGGGTTTACCGCCGAGGCGTTTGTGAGTATGCTGGACGGGCGTCGCACGCCGATCAAGACGTTGCTGCTCGACCAGTCGCGTATCGCTGGAGTCGGCAACATCTACGCGTGCGAAGCCTTGTGGGAAGCGGGGATCCGGCCGAGCCGACCGTCCCACTCGATCAGCAAGCCGGCCAGGCGCCGGCTGCACGGCGCGATCCGAGACGTTCTGCTCCGAGCCATCGAGGCCCGGGGGACCAGCGTCGACGATTACGTCGACGCTGAGGGGCTGCGCGGCGGGTTTCAGAATAAGCTCGCCGTATACGGCCGCCTCGGTGAACCGTGCCTCCGATGCGGGAAACCGATCGTCCGCACGGTGATCGGGCAGCGTGGAACCTGGTGGTGCCGCGGCTGCCAAAAATAAAAAATATAGCGAAGGAAGTTACCACACCATTTCGATCACGATCGAGCCGCCGGTTCCGGCGGCTCCCGAAGAAGACCAACTCGCGCTCGAACAGCGCCTGTACGAAGAGTCCCTGAAAGTCCTCGACGAGGGGCAGGTCCTCACCGGAGTCATCGTCGCCAAGTACCAGGACGAGCTCCTGGTCGACATCGGCGGCAAGTCCGAAGGCATTCTGCCGTTCCGCGAGCTCTCGCTCGTCATCGAGCCGAAGGACCTCAAGGTCGGCGACACCCTGGAAGTCATGATCCACCGGATCGACGACCAGGACGGTCAGCTCTATCTCTCCGAGCGCCGCGCGCGCGCGCTGAAGACCTGGGAGAAGGTCATCGAGGCGCACGAGAACGACGAAGTCATCGAGGCCACCGTCACGCAAGTCGTCAAGGGCGGCGTGCTCGTCGACCTCGGCATGCGCGGCTTCGTCCCCGCCTCGCAGATCCGTCGTCAGCCCGTCGGCAACCTCGACGAGTTGGTCGGCAAGAAGCTGCGGCTAAAGGTCATCGACCTCGACCACAAGCGCCACCGCGTCGTGCTCTCGCAGCGCCAAGTGCTCGAGGAAGAGCTCAACGCGAAGAAGCAAGAGCTGCTCGGCACGCTGCAAGTCGGTCAGATCCGCGACGGCGTCGTCGTCCGGTTGGCCGAGTTCGGCGCGTTCGTCGACCTCGGCGGCATCGACGGCCTCATCCACAACAGCGAGCTCTCGTACGCGCGCATCAAGCACCCTTCCGAGGTCGTCAAGATCGGCGACACCGTCTCGGTCGAGGTGATGAAGTTCGATCCCGAGGCGAAGAAGGTCTCGCTCTCGCTCAAGCACGCGCTGCCCGACCCCTGGGTCGAGCACGCCGACAAGCTGTGGGAGGGCAACAAGCTCCTCGCGCAGGTCGTGAAGGTCACTCCGAACTACCTGCTGGTCGAGATCGTCCCGGGCGTGCTCGCGATGGTGCCCAAGGGCGAGTTCGACGCGACCGTCCAGTACAGCCCCGGCCAAGAAGTCGAGGTCACGCTGCTGACGATCAACAACGGAACGCGCCGGATCACCGGCTCGATCCAGCACGTCGCCGACGTCGCGCCGGAAGAGCTGGTCGACTTCGTCGCCGACGAGACGTTCGGCCCGCTGGCCACGGAGCTCGGCCCCGTCTAACGGCGGCCGAGCTCGACGCCGAGCGGCGCGAAGCCGCTCGACGTCGTGTAGGTCGGTGGCGGCTCGAGCTGCGCGTGCGGTGTCGTCAGGCTGATGCGGCGTGCGCGCCGATCGACGAAACGGATCGCGACCTCGATCGCTTCGCCGATCTCGTAGTCGGCCGGGTTCGCATCGCTCTCGCGCACCGCGCCGACGACGCCCGGCGCGATCTCGACCCGCAGGCCCGGCTCGCGCCCGACGACCGTACCGGTGATCACGGTCCCTTGCCGCAACAGCGCAGCGTGATCGCGCCACGGATCGGGCAGCGCGTTCTTGCGTGAGAGCGAGATCTTCTTCCCGTTCTCCTCGATGCGCAACACCTCGACCGAGATCGTCTCGCCGATCTTCACGACGTCGGACGGTTTCTCGACCCGCTCGAACGCCAACTCGCGCACGGGGACCAGTCCGTCGACGCCGCCGAGATCGACGAATGCGCCGAAGTCGGCGATGCGGGCGACGATCCCTTCGCGCACTTGGCCGACGGCTAACGACCGCAACACCTCGGCGCGCTTGGTGCGCCGTTCTTCCTCGACCGCGCGGCGGTGCGAGACGACGATCCGGCGGCGGTCCTCGTCGATGTCGAGGACGCGCAGGGGAATCTTCGTGCGCACGAGGGTCTCGAGCGCGGTCCCCGGTGCGACGCGTACCTGCGAGGCCGGCAGGAAGCCGCGGATGCCGCCGACGTCGACCAGGACGCCGCCCTTGACGACGACGGTGACGGTCCCGGACAGCGTCTCGCCAGCGGCCTTCGCCGCGACGACTCGCTCCCAGGCTTGCTGGATGCGCAGCCGCCGCTGATCGACCGGCGGCGCAGGGGGCGCGCCCTCGGCGACCACGTCCAGCGCGGCGGATTCCAGGGCGGCCACCGGCTGTTCGACGACCGCCAGCGCGACCAGCTCCGGGGCGGCCACCGGCTCCTCGGCCGCCACGACCGGCTCCGGGGCGACGACGAGCTCCTCGGCCGCCACGGGGACGGTCGGGGGTTCGGCAGCGACCAGGACCTCCGTGGCGACGGCGGTTACGGGCTCGTCGCCGGGGGTGGGGAGGACGTGCTGATCCATAGTGCTGGATCGGCCCTTCGCGCGTGGGATTCCCTACCACTCTCGGGACGGCCGAGCGGAGAGGAAATCCCCGCGTCAAAGCTCGCCAGGTGCCGTCGAGGAAGCTGCGCGTCGGGTTGACCGGCGGCATCGGGTCGGGGAAGAGCGTGGTGGCGAGCCTCTTCGCCGAGCGCGGCGCGACGCTCATCGACGCCGACCTGCTGGCGCGCGAGGTCGTCGAGCCGGGAACCCCGGGTCTGCGAGCGATCGCCGCACGCTGGCCGCAGGCGATCGCGCCCGACGGCAGCCTCGATCGCGCCGCGCTGGCGCGGGTCGTCTTCGGCGACGACGCGGCCCGTGCGGCCCTCAACGCGATCACCCACCCGGCCGTCCGCGCGCTGGCCGACCGCCGCGAACGCGAGGCGCCGCCGGGGCTGGTCGTGCACGTCGTCCCGCTGCTCTTCGAAGGCGACTTCTGGCGCTCGTGCGACCGCACCGTGCTGGTGATCGCGCCGCGCGCGATGCGCATCGCGCGCGTCGTCGCTCGCGATGGGACCGAGCCCGACGCCGTCGAACGCCGCATGGCGGCCCAAATCGATCCCGAGCGCGCCCGAGCGCTGGCCGACTACGTCATCGAGAACGATGGTGATCTCGCTGCGCTGCGCGCGCGTAGCGAAACGACGTACGAAGCGATGTTGAACGATCTCGCCGCAAAGGAACGACCGGGATGAACGTACCGCCCGAACCGATCCGCCTCGAGGCGCTGCTGGGACGCTCGTGGCGTCTGCTGCGCAGTTACCCGGCGATCGTCGTACCGTTGATTCTCATGCTGGTCCTCATGGTTCCGTTCTTCGCTGAGTTCGCCTATTTCATCGTGACGGCGCAGCATGACGCCGAAGTGGAGGCCCGCGCCGGCTGGATGTTCCTCGGCATCGTCGTGGCGTGGCTGTTCCTCTTCCTGTACGGCGGCATCGCGCTGCTAGCGACCTTTGCGATGGCAGATGCGCTCTGGGTGCGCGGAACGACGTCGATCGGCGAAGGGTTCCGGGTCGCCCTCGCGCGTTTCTGGCCCGCCATTGGTTCGTACATCGGCGTCATCGGACTCGCGCTGGCGGCGCTCATCCTGTTTCTGCCGACGCTGGGGCTCTCGTTCTTGGCGCTGTTGGTGTTCACCATGTACATCCTGCCGGCGGTCGTCGGCGGAGGGCGCGGCGGGTTCGCGGCCATCGAAGAATCATTTCGGCTCGTGCAGCGGTACTTCGGCGCGTCGGCGCTCGCGCTGCTGGTCGTGATCGCGATCCAATACGCCATTTCGTTGCTCTTCACGCCGCTGAACTTCGTCGCATTGGCGGTACTCGGGTTTCCCATGACGCCGAGCACGACGCCGCAGCCGCCGCCGACGCTCCACCTGCCGCCGATCCCCGAGCTGGTCGTGGCAGGCGTCCTCTTCTTCATCGCGATGGCGTGCCTGTACGCCTACTACGGCTTCTACGCACTGATGCTGTGCGGGCTCTACCGGTCGCTCCGCGATTGCTCTGCGGCCGGGCAGGCTGCCGTCGGCCTGCCGACAGAGGTTCCGGCCGGCGGCGCCGAAGGCTGACCCAATGGAACAGGCCCTGATCACGCCTCGCGCGTTCCGCACGGTACCCTCGACGCTCCGCATCGCGGCCCTGGGGACCTATCTGCCGGAGCGCCGGCTGACGAACGCGGACTTCACCCGGATGGTCGACACGAGCGACGAGTGGATCGTCGCGCGCACCGGGATCCGCGAGCGCCGCATGACGCGCGAGGACGAGTTCACCAGCGACATGTGCCTGGCCGCGGTGCACGACCTGCAGCGGAACGGCGGTTCGCTCGACGAGGTCGACTACGTCATCGCCTCCACGGTCACGCCTGACTACGCGTTCCCCAGCGTCGCGACGCAGATCCAGGAGCGACTGGGCCTGCGCAACGTGGGCGCGATCGACCTCCGCGCCGCCTGCGCCGGTTTCGTGTACGCGCTCGATCTGGCCGACGCGCTGACGAGCACGGGCCGCGCGCGCAGCGTGCTGGTCGTCGCCGGCGAGACCTTGACGAAGATCACCGATTACACCGACCGGACGACCTGCATCCTGTTCGGCGACGGCGCCGGTGCGGCGCTGGTGACGCAGGACGAGTCGGCGCAGGCGACGCTGCTTGCA